>NZ_VCKW01000009.1 GCF_005889715.1 Actinomadura soli | reverse complement strand
GTCGGGGGACAGGAGGGTGACGACCAGGACGAGGAGCCCGGCGGCCCCGGCGAGGCCGAGGACGTCCGGGAGCCACGGCGCGCCGTCCATGGGCGCGCCGGTCGCGCCGAGACCGGCCGCGACCTGGCCGACCGACCGGATCGACACGCCGCCGAAGGCCAGCGAACCGGCGACCGCGGCGACGACGAGCAGCGCCCCGGTCTTCACGGCCGCGCGGACGCGGTCCGGGTGCGGGCGGACCGCGAACCGGTCGCGCTCCAGCCACAGCCCGCCGAGCGCGGCGGCGAGCAGCGGCAGCCGCCACGCCGCGTCGTCGCCGGTCAGGACGGCGAGGACGGCGAGGACGATCACGACGACCAGGCCGTACCAGGCGGCGCGGCGGCGCAGCAGGACACCGCGGGCGAGGAGCGCGAGGGCCGGGCCGAGGGCCACGGCGTGGGCGGGGGCGAGCGGGCCGCCGGTGACGGTCCGCGACAGCCGGTCGAGCCATGGCGGGGACGCCGCCAGCGCCGGGGCCGCGACCAGCACGGCGACGGCCAGCGTCGCGGCGGCGAGCGGCCAGACCGGCCGCGCCCTGCGCGGCCGCGCCGCCGGGGGGACGGCCTGCCAGGATGAATCGCCTGCTTCCACGAAGCACACCTCCGCTGCGCCGACCGCCAAGATCCTTTGGACGTCATTCCCCGAACGGGATCTTTTACCACGTCGGCCCCTTCCGCCCCAGGGTTAGGCTCGTGAGGGTGAAGAGGCTGCTGATCGTGCATCACACGCCGTCGCCGTCCGTCCAGGCGATGTTCGAGGCGGTGCGCGCCGGAGCGTCCACCGACGAGATCGAGGGCGTGGACGTGGTGTCCCGCGCGGCGCTGGCGGCCACCGCCGTGGACGTCATGGAGGCGGACGGCTACCTCCTCGGTTCGCCGGTCAACCTCGGATACCTGTCCGGGGCGCTCAAGCACTTCTTCGATCAGATCTACTACCCGTGCCTGGAGGAGACCGCCCGCCGTCCGTTCGGGGCGTTCCTGCACGGCAACAACGACGCGACCGGCGGCCTGCGGGCGCTGGAGTCGATCACCACCGGGCTGGCGTGGAAGGCCGTCCAGCCGCCCGTGGTCGTGGTGGGGGAGCCGTCCAAGGCCGATATCGACGCGTGCTGGGAGCTCGGCGCCGTCACGGCGGCCGAGCTCGGCGAGGTCTAGGCCCGCGACCTCCGGCGCCGGCACCGGTAGCGTTCCGCCATGAACGTTTTCCGGCATGTGGTGATGTTCAGATGGGCCGAGGGGACCACGACCGGCCAGCAGGACGAGGTCGCCGCGCGGCTCCGCGAGCTGCCCGCCGTGATCCCGGAGATCCGGGAGTACAGCCTGGGCGCCGACGCGGGCGTGAACCCCGCCGCCTACGACTTCGTGCTGGTCGCGGACTTCGCCGACCGCGACGCCTACCTGGCCTACCGCGACCACCCGTCCCACCGGGCCGTGGTCGAGCGGTACATCGCGCCGATCGCGGCGGAGCGCGCGTCCATCCAGTACACGACGTGAGCCCGGCCGGACACGCGGCCGCGTGCGCCGTCAGCAGCACCTAACAAGCGCTTGAGTCTGAACGATTTTCGGGTTACCGTCACCGGAGACGCCCACCGGGGACGGATCGCGCCCCGTCCCCGGCGGGCGCAACGGCGGACGAGCCCGCACGGCGGAAGGGCCGGGCACGGCGCCGTCCGCGCGAGGGCACCGTCCGCGCGAGGGGCCCGAACCGTCGTACCGTTGCGGCGTGACCGTCAGCACCGGCGCCGGCCCGGCCCGCGCTCCGCAGATGGACCCGGCCCGCGCGCCGCGCCCCGACCCGGCCCGCGCGCGACGCGATGAGCGTCCGTGATCCGCGTGGTGCTCGCCGACGACCAGTCGCTGGTCCGCGCCGGCTTCCGCTCGCTGCTGGCCGGCGGCGGCGACATCGAGGTGGTCGGGGACGCCGAGCACGGCGGCGAGGCGGTCGAGCTGGCCCGCGAGCTGCGCCCGGACGTCGTCCTCATGGACATGCGGATGCCCGAGGTCGACGGGCTCACCGCCACCCGCCGGATCGTGTCCGACCCCGCGCTGAAGGACGTGCGGGTCGTCGTCCTCACCACCTACACCGACGACGACTACGTGTACCTGGCGCTGCGGGCGGGCGCGTCCGGCTTCCTGGTGAAGGACATCGAGCCGGACGAGCTGCTGCGCGCCGTGCGGGTCGTCGCGGGCGGCGAGTCGCTGCTCGCGCCCGCCGTGACCCGCGCCGTCATCGAGGGGTTCGTCGCGCACCGCCCCGACCCGGCCCGTCCGGCGGTCGTGCTCGACGGGCTCACCGGCCGGGAGCGCGAGGTCGTCCGGCTGGTCGGCCGCGGCCTGTCCAACGACGAGATCGCGGCGCGGCTGCTGCTCAGCCCGCTGACCGTGAAGACGCACGTCAGCCGGGCCATGGGCAAGCTCGGCGCCCGGGACCGGGCGCAGCTCGTCGTGCTGGCCTACGAGTCGGGGCTGGTCACCCCCGGCGCCGCAGGCTCATGATCTCCTCGCGCAGCTCCTGCGGGGTCGGCGCCTCCAGCAGCCGCGGGCCGCTGCGCAGCGGCACCATGGCCCACCAGGATCCGGTCGCCTCGCCGTACCAGACGCGTACTCCGGGGAACTGCTCCATCAAACCGCGGGCCGTGGCCGCGCGCAGGGCCGCGGGCGTGGGCTCGTCGCGACCCGCGGCGCCTCGCTGAGCCGTCATACCGCCCCCCCGGTGGTCTCTCCAATAGCAGCGTCCCCACGGACCAAGGCGTCACCCCTACTCGGCAATTAGTGACTAAGCACACTATGGGGGTTAGGGGACTCGCACCGTGGGATACCGCGCCGGATGTACTCCAACGGATGTATCCGGCAGGGGTGAATGACACCGTCCGCCCGATGTGCCGAACCTGGTCGCTGGGAAACGCTGGAGCCGCCGTCAACATTCCCGACCGCCCGGACGTGACCTCGTCCGGGGACGCACGCACGAGGGTGGTTCTCATGAGGCTGGCCAGGCTCGCCCGGATCTGCTACCGGAGGCGGCGCCTCACGGTGGCGGGCTGGATCGTCGGGACGATCGCGGTGATGGTGCTCGGTTTCGGCTTCGCCGCCGAGCCGCTGAACGACTTCTCCGGCGGCGACTCCGGATCGGCGAAGGCGTCCGACCTGCTGGACGAGCACTTCCCCGACCAGAGCGGCGACTCGATCACGCTGGCGGTGCGCGCGGACGCGGGCGTCCAGAGCCCGGGGGCCAAGCCGAAGGTGCAGCAGGCGATCGACCGGCTGGCCAAGACGCCGCACGTGGCGTCGGTGTCGTCGCCCTACGAGACGCCCGGGCAGATCTCGCCGGACGGGAAGACGGCGTTCGCGACCGGGAACCTGGACGTCCCGTCCGACGACATGCCGAAGCCGGACGTGACCGCGCTGCTCGACGACGTGCGCAGCGACACCGGGCCCGTCCAGGTCCAGCTCGAAGGGGCCGCCGTGGACGTCGCCGAGACGCCAGGCGGCGGTCCCTCGGAGGCCATCGGCGTGCTCGCGGCCATCGTCATCCTGCTCGTCGCGTTCGGGTCGGTGCTGGCGATGGGGCTGCCCATCCTGACCGCGCTGTTCGGCATCGGCTCCGGCCTCGCGCTGATCATGCTGCTCGGGCACGCGCTGCCCGCGCCGTCGTTCGCGCCCATCGTGGCCGCGCTGATCGGGCTCGGCGTCGGGATCGACTACGCGCTGTTCATCGTCACCCGCTACCGGGAGGAACTGCACGCCGGGAAGGACCCGGAGGAGGCGACCGTCAAGGCCGTCACCACCGCGGGACGCGCCGTGCTGTTCGCCGGGACCACCGTGGTGATCGCGCTGATGGGCCTGTTCGTCATGCAGCAGAGCCTGCTCAACGCCGTCGCCGTCGCGGCCGCGACGGCCGTGCTGATGACGATGCTCGGCGCCGTGACGCTGCTGCCCGCCCTCCTCGGCTTCGCCGGACGCTCCATCGACCGGCTCCGCGTGCCCGGGTTCGGCAGGACCCGTGGCCGCCCGCTGGCCGAACGGTGGGCGCGGGCCGTCCAGGCGCACCCGGTCGTCGCCGGGCTGTGCGCGGCCGCCGTCCTGCTGGTGCTGGCCGTGCCCGCGCTGTCGATGCGGCTGAGCCTGCCGGACTCCAGCACCCAGCCGCACGACCACAGCGGGTACAAGGCGAGCCAGATCATGGCGGCGGGCTTCGGGCCCGGCACGTCCGCGCCGCTCGTGCTCGTCACCGAGGGCGGGACCGGCGCGGACGCCGGACGGCTCGCCGCGGCCGTCCGCGAGACCCCCGGCATCGCCGCCGTCCAGCCGCCGCGCACCAGCCAGGACGGCGCCGCGTCCATCCTCATGGCGTTCCCGACCACCGGGGCGCAGGACGAGGCGACCCCGGAGCTCGTCCACGAGCTGCGCGACGACGTCATCCCCCGCGTCATGGACGGGACGGGTGCCGAGACCTACGTCGGCGGGCCGAACGCGGGCGCGATCGACTTCGCCGACGACGTGAGCACCCGGCTGCCGTGGCTGATCGCGGTCGTCGTCGGCCTGTCGCTGCTCCTGCTCGTCGGGCTCGTCCGGTCGGTGACGGTGGCGCTGCAGGCCGCCCTCATGAACCTGCTGTCGATCGCGGCGGCGTACGGGGTGCTGACGGCCGTCGTCCAGTGGGGGTGGGCCGGGAGCGTGCTCGGGTTCCCCACCGACATGCCGGTGACGACCTGGGTGCCGCTGATGATGTTCCCGATCCTGTTCGGGCTCTCCATGGACTACGAGGTGTTCCTCGTGTCCCGCATCCGCGAGACGTACGAGTCGGGCGTCCCCACCCGGGAGGCCGTGGCGCTGGGGCTGTCCCGCACGGCGCGCGTCATCACCGCCGCCGCGGCGATCATGGTGATGGTGTTCCTGTCGGTGCTGCTCGGCGCGGACGTCGCCGTCAAGCAGATGGGCCTCGGCCTCGGCGTCGCGATCCTGATCGACGCGACGATCGTGCGGCTGCTGCTCGTCCCGGCGCTGATGGAGCTGTTCGGCGAGGCGAACTGGTGGCTTCCCCGGCCGCTGGGGCGGCTCCTGCCGTCCCGCCGCGTGCCCGCCGAGCAGTCGAGCCAGGACGGCGTGCGCGTCTAGTGCCGGTTGATGCCGTCGAACATCACCTTGAGGTAGTGCTCGGCGAGGCCCTCGGCGTTCAGCCGCCCGCCCGGACGGAACCAGCGGACCGCCACCCAGATGGTGTCGCGGATCATCCGGTAGGTGAGCTTCGGGTCGAGGTCGGCGCGGAAGAGGCCCTGCTCCTGACCCGTCCTGAGGGTGTCCACCCACATCTTCTCGACCTCGTCCTCGGACTTGGTGAGATAGGCGAAGCGGGCCATCCCCTTCAGGTAGTTCCAGTCGTTCTGCATGACCGTGACGGCGGCCCGGTGCGGCTCCAGGGTGCCGAACGCCACCCGGACGAGCCCGGCGACGGTGTCGCGCGGATTGTCGCCGCGGTCGAGCACCGCCTGATAGGCCGACATGATCTCGCTGAAGAAGCTCGACAGGATCTCGTCGGCGATCGACTCCTTGGAGTCGAAGTGGTGGTAGAGGCTGCCCGACTGGATGCCCGCCTCGTCGGCGATGTTGCGGACCGTCGTCGCCTGGAACCCCTTCTCGGCGAACAGTTCCGCGGCCAGTCTCACCAGGTGCTCGCGCCGTTCCGACGCCAGGGGAGCCGAGCCCTTGCCGCGGCGGCGGGCACCGCCCTCGCCGGCCGCGCGTGGCCTGGATCGTCCGGATTCGGCGCTCGTGGTCGTCACCCCCTCATTATGCCGTCTCGCCCGGTCGCCCGCTCGATCGTCGGCTCCAGGGTACGCGCTCGCACAAGCGCTTGCTACGTTCGGCCGCCGCGCATCCCGCATAGGCTCGGGGCATGCCCGATGTGATCGTTTTCGACCTGTACGGAGTGATCGCCCGCACGCAGACCCCCGGGGCCGTGCGGCGGATCGAGGAGATCGCCGGCGTCCGGGGGACCCCGTTCTGGGACGCCTACTGGTCCTGCCGCCCCGCCTACGACGCCGGCCGGGCGAGCGCCGACTACTGGGCGGACGTCGCCGGCGTCCTCGGCGTCGCGTTCCCCGACGTCCCCGCGCTGATCGAGGCTGACCTCGACAGCTGGACGGACGTGGACGACACGATGGTCGCCCTCGTCCACGAACTCGCCGACCAGGGCCGCACCCTCGGCCTCCTGTCGAACATCATCGGCGACCTCGTGCCCCGCTTCGAGGCCCGCCACGGCGGCTGGCTCTCCCGCTTCGACGCGCTCACCTACTCCTGCCACATCGGCGTCGCCAAACCCGATCCGCGCGCCTACGAGATCTGCGCCGACCGCCTCGGCGTCCGCCCCGCCGACGTCCTCTTCTTCGACGACACCGAACGCAACGTCGTCGCCGCCCGCGAGACCGGGATGCGCGCCGAACTCTTCACGTCCCCGACCCAGATCCGCGCCATTCTCTGACCGCCCTCCGGACGTCAGGACGGCGGAGGGAGCTCCTCGGCGGCTTCGGCGGCTTTCGAGAGGCGTTCGCGGAGGGTGCGGACGAGTTCGTCGCTCTGCTCGGTCAGCCGCTCGATCGCGGGGAGGGCCAGGTCGTCGCGGACGGTGTCGGCGAGCAGCTCGTCGTACTCGTGCGCCTTCTCCGCGATCGTCTCCAGGTGCCGCTGGGCGCGCAGGACCTCGTCCGCCTCCTTGGCGCGTTCGGCGTAGCGTTCGAGCGCCTCCACGCGGCGCGTCACGGCCGCGACGGAGATGTCGAGCTTGTCGCGCAGCGGGCGCAGCGCCGCGGCCACCTCGGGGAGCGTCGAGGCGCCCTCCATCCGCGCCTGGTCGGCGCGCAGCGTCGACTGCCGCGCCAGCACCTGCGCGATCTCCCATTCCTGGCGCGGCAGCGTGACGGCGTTGTCGACCGCGTCCAGCAGGCCGTCCCGGTTGACGGCGGAGCCCTGGACGGCGTCGACCGCCGCCTGGACGCGCGCCAGCAGCGCACGGCCCTCGTCGTCGAAGTCCTCGGGGGTGAAGTAGCGGTCGCGGCGCCGTTCGAGCTCGCGGGCCCGGCGCAGGTCGAGGGAGACCGACGGGGTGCCGAGCGCGACCAGGACGGCGAGCATCCCGAGGGCGATCAGCCACAGCGAGCCGAGCACCGGCGAGCCGAGCAGGCCGAGGCCGAGGACGGTCATCGGCGCGAGCCACAGCAGCGGCCTGCGGCGCGCGACGAGCGTGTCGAGATCGGCGCGCAGCGCCGGGTCGGCGACGGGGCGGGGCTCGGCGGGCACGCCGTCCTCGGGGGCGCGCGGCGGCGCGATCCGGTGCCAGTACGTGGACACGTGCGTCTCGAACGCGAAGTCGGTCCGCGCGATCTCGATCTCCGTGGGCCCGGCGGGCAGCGGCCACGAGCCGACCGGCTCGCCTCCGCCGGGGCCGGTGAAGCGGACCCACCAGCCGCCCTTGCCGTCGTCGCACCGGTAGCGTCCCGGGGCGACGTCGATCCCCACGAAGTACGTCCCGACTCCCGGTATGGAGTCGCTCCACGCGCCACTGGTCACCGGCGACCTCCGACCCGACTGCTCCGCCATCCCCCGCCGTGACCGGCGAGGGCCGTTCGGCCCGTAACAGGAAAGACGTCCGAGGGACGGCACAAGTTGCCGTACCCACATCCGGGTCCGGAAAGCCGCGCGGAGTTTGGAATACTCCACGCGTGCGACCCGACTTCGATCCCCGCGACGATCCGCCCTGGGCGATGCAGCTGGTGGTGCGCGCCGAGAAGGCCGCCCCGCCCGAGCACGCCGCGGTCTGCGAGGCGGCGGCGACCGCGGTCGTCCGGCTGCTCGCCGACCCCCGGGCCACCGAGCCGGACGGGGAGTGGCACGGCGCCGTCCGCGAGTGGGAGGCGCGCCGGATCCGGAAGGTGACGCGGCGGGCGCGGGGCGTGCGGTGGCCGGAGGCGGAGGCGCTGCCCGGCGTGACCGTCGGGCACGCGGGCGCGCAGGTGCGGGCGTTCCCGCCGGGCCCGGTCGCGGACGTCCCGCCCGAGCTGGCGAAGCTGCAGGTCGCGGGCCTCGACCTGGCGGAGGCGGAGGAGCCGGGCCCGCCGCCCGAACCCCCGTACGCGGTCATCGCGATCAACCCGGACGTGACGATCACGACCGGCAAGGCCGCCGCCCAGTGCGGGCACGCGGCCCAGCTCCTGCTGCGCCAGGGGCGGCGGAAGGACGTGGCCGCGTGGCTGGACGGCGGCGCCCGCGTCCACCTGACTCCGACGAAGTCGGACCGGGGGGCGTGGGGGGTCGTCCCCCCTCGGGAAACAGCGGCGAAAAACGTCCCGTGGCGGCAGTGTGTGAAGAAGGCGACGGTTGCGGTCCGCGACGGCGGGTTCACCGAGGTTCCGCCGGGAACGATGACCGCTATCGCCTGGATCGTGCGTAAGTAAGAGTGGGCGGCGTGCCGGGTGGCCCCCGCAGCCCGGCACGCCGCTCGGCTCAGGGAAGGGTGACCGCGATCGGGTCGATGCCCGCCTTCCGGATGAGGGACGGGAGCCGTCCCGCGAACGGGTGGTGATCGGTCGGCAGGCCGCGCGGGTTGTCGATCACGTAGTGGACGACGTCGCCGCTGCGGCTCTCGGCCCACCGGGCGCCGGCCGACCGCAGGACCGACGCCGCCCTCGCCGCGTCGGCCGACCTCACCGAGACGCGGAACGGCGACTCATGCGACGGCAGCGCCGCCGCCCGCTCCGCCGCCTTCGCGGTGGCGCCCGCCTGCGGGGCCCGCGCCTTGGCCGGGTCCGGTCCGAGGATCGCGTTGTAGAGCAGCGTGGCCGTCCCGTCGGTGAACGCGCGGAAGTTGGGCTCCGCCGCGAACAGCACGGACCGTCCCGCGCCGACGGGCTGGTCCACGACCGCCGCGGTGCCGCCCAGCTCGGACGCGCCCTGCTCGAAACCGGACACGAACCAGTCGGGTGAGTCCGGCTCCGGATACGCCACGACGACCCCGCTGGACGCCTTCATGACCGGGTCGTAGGACGTGAAGTTCCAGGCCGTGGCACCGACGTTCGCGGCGAGCGGGCTCGTCCCGTCCACCTTGACGCGGAACAGCGTGCCCGGGATGTCGGACGCCGGCTCCGTCAGCGTCGCGGTCGTCAGGCCGAGCAGCGCCGCCAGCTCCGTGCCGCCCTGCCAGCCGATGTAGCGGCCGCCGTCCCGCGTCCACTGCTGGAGCGCGGCCCGCCCGGTGTCGCCGAGCGCGTCGTAGGCGGGCTTCGACGGGCCGTCCGGCGTCACCAGGACCTCGACCCCGGCCAGCTTGCCCGCGGCCACGTCCGCCGGGGTCAGCAGTGTGAACGGCAGCTTCCAGTCGCGGTCGAGGCGGTGCCGCAGCCAGCCGGCCGACTGGCGCGCCGCCGACGACGTCGCCGACAGCTGCAGCACACCGAGCTTCGGCGCCGTGCCGTCATGCCCGGGACGCGGCGCCGGCAGCGTCCCCACGGGGGTGGCGCGCGGGTGCAGGACGGCCCCGGACGACCCGCCCGACACGTTCCCCAGCAGCGGCAGGCTCCACGCCGTCACGTCGTAGAAGTACGGGAACGGCGTGTAGGAGTCCTCGTTCAGCATCGCCTGGATCCAGTGCTTCTGGCCCTGCGCCATGGAGATCCAGTACGTGCCCGCGGGGAGGGTCGTCTTCGCTTCGGGCCGCCCGTACGCCTTGAAGTCGGCGACGGTCAGCGGCCGGGCGAGCCTCTTCACGTCCACGCCCATCCGCTGCAGGCGGCGGACGATGGTGCGCACCTCGTCGCGCTTGGCCGGGTCGTCGTCCCGCAGGAAGTAGCTCCGCAGCGGACGGTCGGGCACCTGCCGGTCGATCTGGTTCGGCGGGTTGTAGACCTGGTTGGGCTCCAGCTTCCCCGCCTTGCCCTGCGCGTAGGCGTCCACGGTCATCTGCCGCCACTGGCTCAGGATCTGATGCCGGTTGCGGCCTGCGGCCGACAGCGTCACCCACTGGGTGAGGTACTGCTCCTTCACCCGCTCCGGGTACGGGCTCTCGCCGCCCTTCTCGAACGTCATCCCGGCGGCATGGAACGCGCTCGTCGGCACCGTGTCGCCATAGCCCTGGTAGAAGAGGTCGTAGACGTCGCGATTGAAATAGTCGATGCCCTGCCGCGTGAACTCGGCCGCCATCGCCGCGCCGTACAGGTCGTTGATCCAGCCGACCGCCTGCTCCGGCGTCTCGTGGTAGATCGGGTCGGCGTTCGGCGGGAAGAAGTACGACGTCCCGCCCATCTCGTGCGCGTCGATGTAGAGCGCGGGCGGGTACTGGTTCAGCATCTCCAGCTTGCCGTCGGTCTCCGGCTGCGTCCGCGCGAACCAGTCGCGGTTCATGTCGAAGCCGTAGGCGTTCTGGCGCGTGCCCGCCTCCCGGCCGTCCGGGTTCTGCGTCGGCAGGACGATGACGAGCGCGTTGTCCAGGATCGCCGTGGCGGCGCAGTCGGTACGGTCGCCGAGGTCGCGCAGCACCTTGAGCGCCGCGTCGGTGCCGCTCGGCTCGTTCCCGTGCACGTTCCCGCTGACCCACAGGATCGGGACGCCGCGCTCGGTGATCCGCTTGGCCAGCGCCTGCGGCGTGCGCGGGTCGCGCAGCAGCCCGGCCTCCGCCCGCACCTTGGCCAGCCCGGCCTTGGACATGAGCTCGGGACGTCCCGCGATGGCGTACTTCAGCGGACGGCCCTGCGCCGTCCTGGCCAGCGTCCCGGAGATCACCCGCTCGCTCTTGGCGGCGACCGTCTCCAGGTACGTGTCGGACTCGGCGGCGGTGGCCTGCCGCTCACCCAGTTCGAAACCGAGGACCTGCTCGGGGGAAGGGACCTTGCCCCGGTAGACCGGTTCGGTCCGCGTCGGATCGCAGCCGGACGGGGCCGTCGGGGATTGTGCGGCGGCGGGCACCGCGAGCGCCGCGGGGACCGCCAGGGACATCGCCACCAGCAGGGGCGACACCAGTTTTCGGGCTCTCATGGCGACAACGTGTCACCGGACGGAAGCACCACCAAGGGCAACTTCTGCCAAGATCAGTCGTGTCTCCCGGGGCGGGGCCGCGGGCCGGTCAGCGCGGCGGCCCGGTTGATCGCCTGGAGCGCGAACTCCTGCGTCCGGGTGAGCCGGTGCGGGCCGCTGGACGAGCCGTCGTCCGGCGAATCACCGGGCGGGGTGTCGCCTTCCTGCCGCGGCGCGCTCGCTAGCTGGGCCTTCGCGCTCAGCCCGTACGACAGGAACAGCAGGACGACGAATCCCGCCAGGTACAGCAGGTGCTCGGCCAGCCCGCCCCACCTGCCGGTGAACACGTCCAGGACGGCGAACATCGCGAACCCCGCCATCCACCCGGCCGTCGACGGCACGAACAGGATGTCGCGGCGCAGCGCCACCCCCGCCACCGCGCACAGCACGAGCGCCCCCTCGACCAGCTTGACCAGGACGAGCATGCCCGTCGCCGGGCCGGAGGCGAAGTAGCCGTCGATCTCGTCCTGCCGGTCGCTCCACAGCAGGAAGCCGCTCAGCAGCCCCGTCACGCCGTACGCGATGAGGAACACGCCGACCGCGTAGTGGAACCGGTGCCACGTCCGCCCGCCCGCGCGGGGCCTGGCAGGCGGGGGCGCCTGCCCGGGGCCTGGAGCGCCTCCCGGGGCGCCCGGTGCGGCTCCCGGTGCGGCGCCCGCCGGGACACCGAAGATCGGAGTGGCGTCCGGGTCGGCTGCTGGATCCGGGCCCAGCGTCATACGTCGCCCCCAAGTCATGTTCATCTGCTATGCGCAAGATATCCCGGATAGCCGCTCGCCGACGTCCGAAACGCGCCCCGAACGCCGGGCCCGCGAACGGGCAGGCCGGGCGGGCGGCGGGGGCAATGGCCGGGCCGACCGGCCGGCGGTGCTTGCACACGGGCGGACGAAGCGGGAGGCTGGGATCTCGTCGGGCCGCGCGGAGTCCGTGGGGAACTGCCGTGAGGAACCGAGGATGACGCCTGACGATACGGGAACCGCCGCGCCGTCGAAGACGCGGATCGAATATCTGGAAGAGCTCGGTGACGCGCTGGTCGAGCGCGGGTTCCGGGTGCGGATCGTCCTGCCCCGCGACCAGTCGCCCGTCCTGCACGTGATGAACCCGGACGCGTCGGCCCTGACCGAGAACGTCCTGGCGGAGCAGGCCGCGGACGGCTGGTGGTACTGGTGGTCCTGGGCCGAGCGCATCGTGCCCGCCGATGACGCGTCCGGCGCGGCCGCCCGCATCGCGCGGGTCCTCGCCACCCGCTGATCCCGCCACCCGCCGATCTCGCCGCCCGCCTGATCCGCCACACGCCGGTCTTGCCGCCCGCCTGATCCGCCGCACGCCGGTCTCGCTATCCGCCTGATCTGCCAATCGCCGATCTCGCCACCCCGGCCGGTCTCCCGGACCCCGGCGGATCTCCCTGTGCGGCTGCGCGCCGGGCGGGGGGAATGTTGACGCGCCGAACATTCGGGATGCGCCGCGCCCGGCACGGATGCGGGCGCGGTGGCGAGTGCGCGCGGGCTCGGCACAGGGGCAGGGCCGGGTTGATCTCGCGGTTACATGATTGTTATCGCCAACAACAAATCAACCGGGCGACGGGTCTGGCGTGACGGACAAGGCCGACATATGTTGCGGGGCACAACATTCCCGTCGGTGGCCTCGGACACCGACATCTCGGCCTTACCCCCCGGCCGCGGCACGGCGCGGCCACCCCCAGAAAGGACCCGGGCTATGCGCAAGGGGATCCTCAGCCTGGCGGCCCTCACGGCGGCCGCGGCGCTCACCCTCACCGCGTGCGGGGACGACTCCGGCGAGTCCGGCGGCGGCTCCGGATCGGCCAAGGGCAAGGTCGGCGTGATCCTGCCCGACACCACCTCGTCCGTCCGGTACGAGAGCTTCGACCGGCCCTACCTGGAGCAGGCGTTCAAGGCGGCGGGCGTCGGCTACGACATCCAGAACGCCGAGGGCTCGGCCCAGCGCTTCCAGACAATCGCCGACCAGATGCTCACCAGCGGCGTCACCGTCCTGATCGTGGACGGCCTGGACTCCAACTCCGCGGCGGCCGTCCAGCGCAAGGCGCAGGCGCAGGGCGTCAAGACCATCGACTACGACCGGCTCACGCTCGGCGGCGTCGCCGACTACTACGTGTCGTTCGACAACGTGAAGGTCGGCGAGGAGCTCGGCAAGGGCCTGCAGAAGTGCCTCGGCGACAAGAAGTCGAACATCGTCTACCTGAACGGCGCGCCCACCGACAACAACGCGACCCTGTTCTCGCAGGGCGCGCACAGCGTCCTCGACAAGGCGGCGACCTACACGAAGGCCGCCGAGCAGGCCGTGCCGGAGTGGAAGGCGGACCGGGCCGCGACGATCTTCGAGCAGATGTGGACCGAGCAGCAGGGCAGGATCGACGGCGTGGTCGCCGCCAACGACGCGCTCGGGGGCGCGGTCGTGTCGATCCTCAAGAAGAACAAGCAGGCCGGCAAGGTCGCCGTCACCGGCCAGGACGCGACGCTGGAGGGCCTCCAGAACATCCTGGACGGCAACCAGTGCATGACGGTCTACAAGCCGGTCAAGCAGGAGGCCGACGCCGCCGCCAAGCTCGCCGTCTCCCTGATCAACGGCCAGAAGGGCGAGACGAACGGGACGGTCAACGACCCGACCGGCAAGCGGGACGTCCCGTCGGTGCTGCTGACCCCGATCGCCGTCTTCAAGGACAACGTCAAGCAGGTCGTCGACGACGGCTTCATCAAGAAGGCGGACCTCTGCAAGGGCGCCTACGCCGCCAAGTGCGCGGACGCGGGCGTCCAGTAGCCCCCCCGCTGACCTCGTGGCGGGCCCCGATCCACTGGGGACGTCCTGGATCCCCCGGAAACCCGGGACGCAGGGGCCCGCCACGAGCACCCATCCCCGCCACGAGCGCCGTCCCGCCACGGGACCACCCGCCACGGGACCACCTCGGCAGGGAGACACGGAAGGAGACACGTGGCAGACAACGGAGACCCCGTCCTCCGCCTGACCGGGCTCAACAAGAGCTTCGGCGCCGTCCATGTGCTGCACGACGTGGACTTCACCGTACGGCTCGGCGAGGTGATGGCCCTCGTCGGGGACAACGGCGCGGGCAAGTCCACCCTGATCAAGTGCATCGCCGGGATCCACCCCTTCGACTCGGGGCAGATCGAGTTCGACGGACGCCCGGTGACCGTCGACGGCCCGCGCGCCGCGTCCGAACTCGGCATCGAGGTCGTCTACCAGGATCTCGCGCTGGCCGACAATCTGGACATCGTGCAGAACATGTTCCTCGGCCGGGAGCGCCGCAAGGGCCTCGTGCTGGACGAGCCGTCCATGGAGGAGGCGGCCCGGGAGACGCTCGCGCGGCTGTCAATCCGCACCGTCAAGTCGGTCCGGCAGCAGGTGGCGAGCCTGTCCGGCGGGCAGCGGCAGACCGTCGCGATCGCCAAGGCCGCACTGTGGGAGTCGAAGGTCGTCATCCTCGACGAGCCGACCGCCGCGCTCGGCGTCGCACAGACCCGGCAGGTCCTCGACCTCGTCCGGAGGCTCGCCGACACCGGGCACGCCGTCGTGCTCATCTCGCACAACATGAACGACGTGTTCGAGGTGGCCGACCGCATCACCGCGCTGTACCTCGGCCGGGTCGCGGCGGACGTCGCCCGCGCCGAGGTCACCCACGGCCAGGTCGTGGAGCTCATCACCGCCGGCCGTTCCGGCGATCTCGGCCTCGCGCCGCAGACCGCCGCCGAGAGCATCTGAAGGGAGGACGCAGGTGTCCACCGACATCCCGGGCGACGGCGTCGCCAAGGGCCCCGACCTCACCAAGCGCCCCGACCTCACGAAGGGCGCCACCGGCGGGACCATGACGCTGGCGGACTCGGACTTCGCGACCGACCGGCGCGAGCACGACATGAGGTCCGCGCTCCTGGACTACTGGCACCGGATCAAGGCGGGCGAGCTCGGCGCCCTGCCCGCCGTGCTCGGCCTGATCTCCCTGGTCGCGCTGTTCACCGCGCTGAAGCCCGACACGTTCCTCAGCAAGGGGAACATGGCGAACCTGTCCGTGCAGGCGCTGCCCATCACGATCCTCGCGATGGGCCTGGTGTTCGTGCTGCTCCTCGGCGAGATCGACCTCGCCGCCGGCGTCGCCAGCGGGCTGTGCGCGGCCGTGCTCGCCAAGCTCATCACCGACGCCGGGCAGCCCTGGTACACCGCCGTGCTGAGCGGCGTGGCGATCGGCATCGTCATCGGCACGTCCATCGGCTGGCTCGTGTCCGTGCTGCGCATACCGTCGTTCGTCGTCACGCTCGCGTTCTTCCTCGGCCTGCAGGGCGTCACGCTGCGGCTGATCGGCGAGGGCGGGACGGTGCCCGTCCGCGACGACGTCATCGTCGCGCTGTCCAACAAGAACATGCCGATCTGGCTCGGCTGGGCGCTCGCCGGCGTCTGCGTCGCCGGGTACACCGCGACGCAGCTGCTGCGGTGGCGGCGCCAGCACGTCCGGCGGCTGCACTCCAAGCCGATCGAGTTCGTCGTCGCGCAGTGCGCCGTCGTCGCCGCGGCCCTGCTGATCAGCACCTACGTGCTCAGCCTCGACCGCGCCCCGAGCCCCCTGATCACGCTCGGCGGCATCCCGTGGGGCGTGCCGCTGGTCGCCGCGCTGCTGATCGTCTGCACGTTCGTCCTCGGCCGCACCGCCTACGGGCGGCACATCTACGCGGTCGGCGGCAACTCCGAGGCCGCCCGCCGGGCGGGCATCAACGTCACCCGCATCCGGATCTCCGTCTTCATGATCGCGTCCGGGCTGGCGGCGGTCAGCGGCATCGTCGCCGCCTCCCGCCTCAACTCCGTCGCCACCAGCGCCGGCGGCGGGAACACGCTGCTGTACGCGGTCGGCGCCGCCGTCATCGGCGGGACGAGCCTGTTCGGCGGACGCGGCAAGGCGCGCGACGCCGTCCTCGGCGGGCTCGTCATCGCGCTCATCGACAACGGGCTCGGGCTGCTCGGCACCAGCGCCTACCTCAGCTACCTGATCACCGGGCTGGTGCTGCTGCTGGCCGCGAGCATCGACGCGCTGGCCAGGCGCCGGCGGTCGAGCGCGGGGAGATGACCCGTGAACCCGGCCGGGAACGGACGGGAGCCGGTGGCCCGCCCCATCGGCTTCCCGGCCCTGCCCGACGGCCCGGACGGTGCTTCCGGGCCGTGGAACGCTGCTGATACGCTCACGGACCACGACCGCCTGGCGCGCGGCGGCGCGGCACGGTGGGAGCCTCTCGGCATGTCAGTGACGCCAGCACTGGATCTGCGCGGCATCGGCAAGAGCTACGGTTCCGTGAAGGTCCTGGACGACGTCGCGTTCTCCGCGTATCCGGGCGAGGTCACCGCGCTCGTCGGCGACAACGGCGCCGGCAAGACGACCCTGGTCAAGTGCATCGGCGGCATCCACCCGTTCGACACGGGCGAGTACCGCTTCGAGGGCCGCCCGGTACGGGTCGGCAGCCCCCGCGACGCCACCCGGCTCGGGATCGAGATCGTCCACCAGGACCTCGCGCTCTGCGAGAACCTCGACATCGTCGAGAACCTCTTCCTCGGCCGGGAGCGGCGCCGCGGCCTCGCGCTCGACGAGGACACGATGGAGGAGATGGCCCGCACGACGCTGTCGGGCCTCTCCGTCCGGACGATGGGCTCGGTCCGGCGGCGGATCTCGACGCTGTCGGGCGGGCAGCGGCAGACCGTCGCGATCGCCCGCGCCGTCCTGTGGGACAGCAAGGTCGTCGTGCTGGACGAGCCCGCCGCCGCGCTCGGCGTCGCGCAGACCCAGCAGGTGCTGGAGATCGTCCGGCGGCTCGCCGACCGGGGCCTCGCCGTCGTGCTGATCTCGCACAACATGAACGACGTCTTCGCGGTCTCCGACCGGATCGCCGCGCTGTACCTCGGCCGGATGGTCGCCCAGGTCAGCACCGCCGACGTCACGCACCGGCAGGTCGTGGAGCTGATCACCTCGGGGACCAGCGGCGAGCCGGGAAAGCGCCGATGATGAAGGGCGGCCCGTCACAAGAGGACATCCGGCGGCACAACCTCGGGACGCTGCTGCGCTTCGTCCACCTGCGCGGGCCCGCGTCCCGGGCGACGCTCGCCGAGTCCCTGGGCCTGAACCGCAGCACGATCATGGCGCTGACCGCCGACCTCACCGCCGCCGGGCTCGTCCGCGAGGAGCTGCCGCGCGGCCCCGGACGGCGCGCCGGGCGCCCGTCCCTGGTCGTCCGGCCCGAGTCCACCCGCGTCTACGTCCTCGCGTTCGAGGTCGGCGTCGACCGGCTCGTCGTCGCGCGGGTGGGGCTCGGGGGCATCGTGCTGGACCGCCGCGAGGGCGTCCGGTCCCGCGACTCCGACCCCGCCGACCTGATCGGCGTGCTGGTCGCCGGGGCCCGCTCGCTCGTCCGCAAGGCCGAGCGAGGAGCCGTCTGCGTCGGCGCCGCCGTCGGGTTCCCCGGGACCGTCCGGCGCTCCGACGACACCATCATGTTCGGCCCCAACCTCGACGTCGGCGACCTGCGGCTCGGCGACCTGCTGTCGCGCCGCCTCGGCCTCGGCATCCCCGTCTCCGTCTGCAACGACGCCAACCTCGGCGCGCTCGCCGAACACGAGCGCGGCGCGGGCGTCAACTCCGACAACCTGATCTACCTGCACGGCGACGTCGGCGTCGGCGGCGGCATCATCGCGCACGGCCGGCTGCTCACCGGGGACGAGGGCTACGGCGGCGAGATCGGCCACATGATCGTCAACCCGGGCGGGCGGCCCTGCGCCTGCGGTTCCAAGGGCTGCCTGGAGGCCGAGGTGGGGGAGCGGACGCTCCTCGCGCACGCCGGCCGCGAGGAGATCCCGGGCCAGCCGGGCCGCGACGCCGTCCGCGACATCGTGGCGTCCGCCGACGCGGGCGACATCGTCGCGCGCGAGGCGCTGCAGCGCGTCGGCACCTGGCTGGGCTTCGGCGTCGCCAACCTCGTCAACATCTTCAACCCCGGCCTCATCGTCTTCGGCGGGACGCTCCGCGACATCTACCTGGGCGCCGCCGCACAGATCCGCAGCGTCCTGGCCACCGGCGCCTTGGCCGCCTCCCGCGAAAAGGTGAAACTCCGCACCGCCGCCCTGGGCGACGACACCACCCTGGTGGGCGCCGCCGAGTTCGCCTTCGCCGAGGTCCTGGCCGACCCTCTCCAGGTCCTGGCCCGCCTCAAGGCCCCTGAAGACAGCCCCGTCTGATCAGGGGCGGCGGGCCTCGGTGCGGGCGTGCGGGTGGACGGCGGCGCCCGGCGCGACGAGGGCGACGGACGCCAGGCCGTCCAGGAACAGGCGTCCGGTACCGGCCAGGAGCGTCCTGACCCGGGACGGGATGCGCGGGCCCTCGTGGAGGGCGGCCCACGCGGCCCAGCCGACCGCGACGACGGCCCAGTAGGACACGACCCGGTAGAGCCCGACCGCCGCGGCGGCGGGCGACAGCGCGGCGCCCAGCGCGACCAGCGAGGCGGCCATGCTGCCCTCGATCGCGCCGAGACCGCCGGGCAGCAGCGGCAGCAGGCTGCCCGCCGCCTGTGCCGCGAAGTAGGCGAGGGCGACGCCGTCCGGGGCGGCGTCGATGCCGACCGCCTGCGCCGCCGACAGCAGCGCCAGGATGTCGAACACCCAGTTCAGCACGGAGAGCGTGATCAGCGCGGCCCAGTCGCGGCGGGTCGGGCGCAGGCTGTGCGGGACGTCCGCCAGCCGCGCGGCGTGCGGGGCGATCCCGGGGTGGGCGATCACGGCCCGGCAGGCCCGCCGGATCGGCGCGGTGATCAGGGCGCGCGACGGCCGCCAGAGGAGGGCGGGGACGAGCAGCGCCACCGGCACCAGCGGAGCGGCGAGGACGGCCGGCGCCGGGCCATGGGCGTGCGACGCGGCCAGCAGCGCGAGCAGGCCGATCAGCGAGTAGGCCGTCGTGGTGATCACGCCGCCGGCCACGATCACGGCCGTGGCGAGCTGCGCCGACGCCCCGCCGCGGCGGAACTGCCGGAACGTGTAGACGACGCTCACCGCCGGACCGGCCGGCAGCGTGGTGGACAGCGCGTTCCCCGCGTAGGTGATCGCGAATGCGCGCCGCAGCGACATCCGCAGGCCGCCGATGCGCAGCAGCCGGCGCTGGAGCCGCGCGAACGCGCCCATCGAGCCCGCCACTCCCAGGACGACCAGGGCGAGCCAGCCCGGGTCCGCGTGCCTCGCCGCCGTCCAGACGGCGCCGAGGTCGGGAAGCTCGTCCCGGTAGAGCGGAAGGGTCGCGAGCGCGGCGACGACCAGCCCCCACTGGACGAGCACGCCCGCCCGCCGCCACGGCGGACGCTTCGGCGGTGCGGCGACCGTGTCGTGCATATTCCGGTCACCTCCGCAAATCCGCCTATTTTGGCGCAGCCTAGGCCCGAACCATGACATTCCCCGCGCGGTACGACCGCGAATCGCGGGGTAGCCATCGCCTCGCCCATCACAGGGACGCGGCCGGCGGACCATGGGAACCTCTCGGGATGTTCTGACAGATGATCAATGAGTGCCTAGGCTCTCCGTTCTGTCCTAATTTCTGCCCGTCTCCCGGAAAGGTCACCATGTACACCCCCCGGACGACGACCATGATCGGCCTCGGAGGCGGCGCCGTCCTCGCCGTCGCCGCGGCCGTGGCGCTGCCGTTCGGCACCCCGCGGACGGTGGCGATCTCGCCCGCCGCCGCGGCGGCCGCCGCCGGCGACACCGCGCCGCTCCCCGGAGTCTCGTTCACCATGAAGTCCGCGCCCGTGTCGGCGGAGGCCCTGCGGCAGCTCGACGCCATGGCCGCGAACCCCGACCGCGGCATGACGCGCCGGCCGAACCTCGCCGCCGCCGCGTCCGGCGCCCGCAACGGCCTGAGCTGGAAGAGCGAATGCGGCTCCAACGACGCCGTCGAGGCCGTCGACGCCAAGGTGACGCTCGGCGCGTGGTGTTTCGACAACGGTGACAAGAGCTCCCCGTACTGGATCCCGCAGGGCGTCGCCATCAGCCGCACCGAGCAGCTCGACGGCGTCGTTCTCAGCTGGTACCACCGGCACAAGGAGGGCGACGACTGGGTGACGGACGGGTCGCGCATCACGGTGGGGACCCGTCCGCGCGTCCAGGCCAAGGGCGCCTACCAGCCCGTCACGCTGGTGATCCCCACGGCCACCGCCGACGGGAGGCTCGCGTTCAAGGACGTCTCACCCGCCGCGCCGCCGACCGGATCGGTCACCACCAAGGGCGTCGCGGAGGCCAAGCAGCACCAGGGCGGCACCGCGCTCGCGGGCGACTTCCTCTACACGGCCAGCACGTCCGGGCTGCGGGTGTACGACATCCGGCGCACCTACCAGGTGGCCACCGGCGAGAACATCCTCGGCGTGGGCGACGACGGCAGGTTCTACGCCCACAACGAGAAGTACGCGCTGTTCCAGACGGCCGCGTTCAGCCCCGAGAACGCGGGCTCCTGCCCCGCCTGGGACAAGGCGCCGAGCGCGCAGGACGAGGACCTGTGCTTCAGCACGGTCACCTACGACCCGACCACCTCGCCGAAGAGCCTGCTCACCGCCGAGTTCAAGACCGCGGGCGGGGTGACGTCCGCGCGGCCCATGCGCGTGGTCCGGTGGCCCCTCAACGCGGACGGGTCGCTCAAGACCGACGCGTCCGGACGGGTGACGTCCTCGGTCGTGTACGGCACGAACCTCACGAAGGTGCAGGGCGCCTCCGGTTACCACAGCGGGACGGGCGACACGATCTACTACAACACGTCCAACGGCGCCTCTCCCGGCTCCATCTACAGCGACCGCGACGGGGACGGCAACGCGCCGTTCAAGCAGGTCGGGCCGATCGGCGGGGAGTCCCTCGCCTTCGACCCCTATCCGGAAGGCGACCGCGTCTGGGGCGTCACCGAGCGCCCCGGCCAGCGGATGCTGTACTGGATCTATCGCAAGGAAATGCAGAAGCCCGGCATGCCCTAGCCGACCCGGACCGGTCCGGACGGCGCCTCGGGCGGCGCCCCGCGTTCAGGGTCTCCGTGTGGGGTTCACGGCGTCGGACTCGGCGGGCGTGTCCGGATGGGGCCGCTCGTCGTCGTCCTCCCGGGCCGCCTGCCGCTCGTACTCGGTGATGCTCAGCCCGTCCCTGCTCTGCCGGGGCTCCTCGATCTCGAACTCCTCGGGCGGGTCGGTGACGTACTCCTCCGTCAGGCCGATCTGCTCGTCCTGGGTGTCGTCGCCCATATCGTCGATGTCGTCGCGGAAGTCCCTGGCCTCACCGGGCTTGCGCGCCCTCATGGCTCCTCCGGTCCGTGTCGGTTTCCGCTGATCGGGCCGGTATCCCCGCTGACGGCCGCCCTACTCCCGGAACATCGCGTTCGGGAGTGATCGTCCATGCCGCGCGGATGGTTACGATCCGGAGCATGGGCGTACAAGCTGTGATCTTCGACTGGGGCGGCACGCTGACCCCCTGGCACGACATCGAACTGGCCGACATGTGGCGCGCGATCTGCACCGCCCACCTCCCCCCGGACGACGTCGAGAAGGCCGCCGCCGCACTCGCCGACGCCGAGCTGGCGCTCTCGCGCCGCGGCGACCGGGAGCACCGCAGCGCCACCCTCGCCGAGGTCTTCGAGATCGCCGGCGTCGAGCCCACCGAGGCGCTCCTCGCCACCCACTTCGAGACCTGGACGCCGCACACCCACACCGACCCCGCCGTCCCCGGCCTGTTCCACGCCCTTCGCGACCGCGGCATCAGCGTCGGCGTCCTGTCCAACACCATCTGGTCGCGCGACCTGCACGAGCGGATCTTCGCCCGCGACGACGTCCTGCACCTGCTCGACGGCGCCGTCTACTCCAGCGAGATCCCCTGGACGAAACCGCACGCCGAGGCGTTCCGCGCCGCCATGGACGCCGTCGGCGCCACCGATCCCGCCTCCTGCGTCTACGTCGGCGACCGCCCCTACGACGACATCCACGGCGCCAGGTCGGCCGGGCTGCGCGCCGTCCAGATCCGGCACCAGACCACCCACGCCTTCGAACGTCCCGGCCTCACCCCGCCCGACGCCCTCATCCACGACCTGACCGAGCTGCTCCCGCACATCGAACGCTGGCACGCTCCATGACCGGGAAGATGATCAAGGCTTGCGGGCGGTGATGAGGTCGCGGGTGATGGCCTGGTCGACGCGGTGGCGGAAGCCGAGGTAGGCGTCGGAGTCCTGGACGTCCAGGCCGTTGGACGTGAGCACGTCCGCGAGCTCCTCACGGCGCCCCACGAACGTGTTCCACGAGATGCCGATGGCACCGCCGGAGCGCAGGAGACGGACCCATCCGGGAACGGCGGCCGTGAGGAGCTCGACCGGGTTGCGCGACAGCTGCGGCTTGCCCCTCCGCCCCGGCTGCCCGCCCTTGGGACGGCTCCCGTGCTGGACGCCGTACGGCGCGTCGGTCACGATCAGGTCGAACGACCCGGGCCGGAAGAACTTCCCGGCGTCGACGGAATCGGCGTTCACGACGGTGATCTCCATCGTCTCGCCGCTCTTGTAGCGCTCCTTGGACGCGCCCAGCGTCACGTGCAGGCGGCGTCCGAGGACGGCCTTCTCACGGCGGATATTGGCGACCTCGGCCTGGTGCTTGACCCGGTTGTTCTTCAGCCAGGTCTTGATGAAGGCCGCGTAGGCGTCGAAGTCCTTGCCGTCGATGTCGATCCCGGCGGCGTCCAGGCCGTACATCATGGCCTGGTTGAGGGTCGTGCCGCGGCCGCACATGGGGTCGAGGACGCGCGGACGGCCGGTGACCAGGTCCATGGGGGAGTCGGTCGCCATCGCGGTGACGTTCAGCAGCAGCTTGGTGAAGTACTCGTTCGTCTTGCCCGAGTACTTCTGGATGGTGAGCAGATCGCTGCCGAACAGGTCGAGCGGCTGGAGCGGGACGGGACGGAGGAGCTCGTCCTCGATCTGGAAGAGCGCGTACAGCGACGACAGGTTCGACAGGAGGCGGACGTCCTGTTCCGTCAGCCCGTCGGCGGAGAACGTCACGTACGGGACGCCGCCGATCGCGGTCTCCCGGACGTCGCGGACGCGCCCGCCGAGCGCCCGCTCGCTGAACACCGTCAGCTCCGCCTTCACCAGCGCGGCGGCGGCCTGGGCGTAGACCCGGTTGTGCGAGTGGGAGACGAGAAGGCCGTACGCGGTCATTCGCCCGACCCTACAGCCTCGCCCCGGACGGCGGAGACCGCCGGGAACGGCGTTCCCGGCGGTCTCCGACGGCCCTTGCGGGGGCCGTTCCTCCCGTGGTCAGGCGGCTCGGGCCGGACGCTCTCCAGCCTCTTCGGAACCGGCGGACGCGGTGGACGTGGTCGATGTGGCGGATGCGGGAGCGGACGCGGCGGGAAGGGCCCGCCGCGCCGGGGCCTTCGGAGCCTCCACGGCCGGAAGGTCCGGCAGGTGCCGCGCGGCGGCGTTCAGCAGCTCGTGGACGCGGCTCTTCAGGCTGGCGAGGTCGGCCCGGGCCACGTCGGCCTGGGCCTGGGCCCTGCGCGCCTGGCGGCGGGCGGCGTCGCGCTCGGTGGCGAGCTGGGTCAGCTGTTCGTGGTAGGCGGCCCGGAGCTCGTCGAGGGCGCTTCCCTCAGGAATGGCGGTCATGCCGGTCTGGACTCCTCCCCCGAGTCATCCCCATGTAAAGGGACTAACGCGATAAATCGGGCGGTTCGTTCCCACCGTGCGGAAGATCACTCACCCGATTCGGAGCGCGGGGAGAGCGCCGTGGACGGCAGCCCCGGGAACGCGTCCCCCAGCCCGGCCGCGCCCGACCTGCTGCGCCAGGCCGTCGACCGCGCCATGGCCCGCTGCGCGCCGTCGGCGGCGAAGGCGCGCAGGTCGGGGGAGGAGACGCCGACGAGACCGACATAGGCGGGAACAAGGTCGTCCTCCAGCGCCGCCGCGAGCTGAGCCGCGCTGCGCGCCGAGGTGACCTTGACCGGCAGCTCGTAGACGGGCGCCGCGGCGACCGGCGTGCCGGACAGAAGCGAGATCAGCGCGTCACGCTGGGCCCGGTGGGCGTTCCAGACGGCCTTCGCGGTCTGCCGGAGCGGCCCCTGCAGCCGGGCCCCGAGCACCCCGTACCCGTACACCGCCGCATGCTCGGCGGCCAGCGCCGTCTGGACGGCCTCGGCGCCGGACTTCGACCGGACCCGCGGGACCTGCCCCTTCACCCGCATGGCATGGCCCGCCTCGCACGCGCCGATGCTTGCCAGCAGCTGTGCCAGGCCCGGGGCGGCCTTGGCGGCCTCGGACCTGCGCTCCTCCGCGGCGCGCTCCTCCGCCGCCCGCAACACCACGAGGACCCCGCCGCCCCGGGGGACGGGCAAGGCGCTCGGAGGCGGAATGGTGCCGCCCTCACCGGCCCGGTCGCCCGACCCCGGAACGTAATGGCGCTTCAGGACGGCGAGATGCTCCCGGTGATGGGCCAGGACGGGATCCAGCCGTCCGGCCAGCGACGTGTTCACGGACCGCGCCGCCTCATAGGTGGCGATCAGGTTCTGCTCGGACGCGATCGCGCCCGCCAGCGTCGGCACGTCCTCGCGCGGCGCCGCCGCCTCCGCCGCGCAGCCCGCGAGCCACGGCAGCACGAGCGCGCCCCCGCCCAGCGCGGCCCCCCGGCCCAGCAGCGCACGGCGCGACAGCGATCCGGGCGGGCGCGACAGCGATCCGGACGGGTGCGCCAGGGCTTCCGGCGGGCGCGGGACGGCCTCTGGCAAGGGAGTCTCCTCACCCGGTGGAGTGGTGGCGGCGGCCCTCAGCGGCCCGGGGCCCGGGACTCGTCCATCGGGCCTGCTCAAGCATTCCATATCCGCCGCGCCGGTGAGCCGAACGAAAAACCGCTGCGGTCCCCGGCTGTCGATAGTCTTGAGGTGTCACGGTACGAGCGGCGAGATCCGCGATCGCAGGCGGCGCACTTCGCAGGCGGCACAACAGGAGGAGGGTCCCATGAGCGTCGAGTCCCACGGTGGCCGCGCTCAAGGGGGGCGCGACCAGGGCGGCCGCGACGGCGCCCCGGCGCGCCAGGGGCGTCCGGCGCGCGCCGACGCCGCCGAGCTGACCAGGCTGCTCGCGCCCGCGGTGGGCGAGGCGGGCTTCGACCTGGAGGAGGTCGACGTGCGGCCCGCCGGCCGGCGCCGCCTCGTGCGCGTCGTCGTGGACGGCGACCACGGCGTCGGCCTCGACGACATCGCCGCGATCAGCGAGACGGCCTCCGAGCTGCTCGACTCCGCCGATGTCATGGGGACCTCGCCGTACGTGCTGGAGGTGACCTCCCCGGGCGTCGACCGCCCCCTCACCGAGCCGCGGCACTGGCGCCGTGCCGTCGGCCGGCTGGTCGTCGCCCCGCTGACCGAGGGAGGCCAGATCGAGGGCCGCGTGGTCGCGGCCGACGGCGAGGCCGTGGAGATCGACGTCGTCCAGAAGCGCCGGAACAAGGGAGCCGGGGCCAAGGGCGGCAGGTCCGCTGGGCCGAAGCCGGCCGGGTCGAGACCGGCCGGGCCGAAGGCCGCCGGGACGGAGACCGTCCGGCGCCGGTTCGGCCTGGGCGAGCTGGGGCGCGGCCGCGTGCAGGTGGAGTTCAAACACCCTGCGGGCACGGCCGAGGGAACGCGTTCTCCGGCTGAGCCGGACTAGAGGGGGGAACCTCGTGGACATCGACATGACCGCCCTGCGGGGCCTGGAGAGCGAGAAGGACATCTCGCTCGACGTGGCCGTCAAGGCCATCGAAGACGCTCTGCTGATCGCCTACCACCGGACGGAGGGCGCGGCGCCGAAGGCGCGCGTCGAACTGGACCGCCAGAGCGGGCACGTCACCGTGTGGGCGACCGAGACCGACGAGGACGGCGAGGCCGTCGGAGAGTACGACGACACCCCGACGGGGTTCGGGCGCATCGCGGCCACCACCGCCAAGCAGGTCATCCTGCAGCGCCTCCGCGACGCCGAGGACGAGCTGACCTTCGGCGAGTACGCCGGGCGCGAGGGCGACATCGTCAGCGGCATCATCCAGCAGGGCAAGGACCCGCGGAACGTGCTGGTCGACCTCGGCAAGATCGAGGCCGTCCTGCCGCCGCAGGAGCAGGTGCCCGGCGAGCAGTACGACCACGGCGAGCGGCTGCGCGCCTACGTCGTGCAGGTCCGCAAGGGCCACCGCGGCCCGTCGATCCAGCTCTCCCGGACGCACCCGAACCTCGTGCGCAAGCTGTTCGCGCTGGAGGTCCCGGAGATCGCGGACGGCACCGTGGAGATCGCCGCGATCGCCCGCGAGGCCGGCCACCGCACCAAGATCGCGGTGCGTTCCCGCAAGGCCGGGGTGAACGCCAAGGGCGCCTGCATCGGCCCGCTCGGCAGCCGGGTCCGCAACGTGATGGCCGAGCTGCACGGCGAGAAGATCGACATCGTGGACTGGTCCGAGGACCCTGCGGAGTTCGTCGGGAATGCGCTGTCCCCCGCACGGGTTTCCCATGTCGAGGTGGTCGACGCCGACGCCCGGGTCGCCCGGGTGATCGTGCCCGACTACCAGCTGTCCCTGGCGATCGGCAAGGAGGGCCAGAACGCCCGGCTCGCCGCCCGGCTCACCGGCTGGCGGATCGACATCAGGTCCGACACCGAGCCCGAGCAGGCGGCCCCTCCGGGGCCGCCGGCCACCTCCGGGGAAACGGCCTCCAAGGCGGCCGAACCCGGCGAATCTGGATCTTCTACGCCAGGAGCCCATGCGACCGGCCCCGCCGACGCGTCGGCGCGGTAGACTCATGGCACGTGGCCGAGCGGCCCCTGTCCGCACGTGTGTGGGCTGTCGGGTTCGTTCGGTCAAGTCCGACTTGCTGCGCCTGGTGGTGGTCGAGGGCGTCATCGTCCCCGATCCGCGTGGGCGGCTGCCGGGACGGGGCGCGCATCTGCACCCCGATCCCGGTTGTCTCGAGCTCGCAGAGCGACGTCGGGCGTTCCCGAGGGCGTTCCGCCTTCCGGGCCCGCTCGACGCCGGTGCGCTGCGGGCCCGGCTTGCGGCACGCGCCGCGCAGCAGCAGGATGGCTGAAAGGCCGAAGGTAAGCGACGTCTAGTCGGAAGCAGGTCGAGATTGCTATGAGCGCTCGATGAGCACGCCGCGATGAGTACGGCAAGTTAGCGACGGTCCGGAGGCCGCACCCCCGGACCGAGTAGGGAGTGCAGTGGCGAAGGTCCGGGTGTACGAACTCGCCAAGGAGTTCGGTGTCGAGAGCAAGGTCGTCATGGCCAAGCTCCAGGAAATGGGCGAGTTCGTAAGGTCGGCGTCCTCCACGATCGAGGCGCCGGTCGTACGCAGGCTGACAGAAGCCTTCTCAAATTCGTCGTCCTCCAAGCAGGGGGACAAGCGGGGCGCCCCGAAGCGTTCTTCGGGTCCGCGTCCCGCCGGGCCGCGTCCGGGATCGTCCGGCGGCCCCTCCGATTCTCAGGGCACGCGGCAGCAGGGCCCTCGGCCCGCCGCGCCGCGTCCGTCCACTCCCAAGCCGGCCCCGGGCACACCGGGCGGCGGCCAGGGTGGTCAGGGCGGCCCCGGCGGTGGTCAGGGTGGCGGTCAGGGTGGTCAGGGCGGCCCCGGCGGCGGCCCGAGGCCGGGCCCGCCGCGTCCGGCCGTCCCGCCGGTGCCGAGCACGCCGGTGGACGCGCCCGCGGCGCAGGGCCCGAGTGCCCCGCCCGCGTCCGGTCAGTCCGGTCCCGGTGGTCCCGGTGGTCCCGGTGGTCCCGGTGGTCCCGGTGGTTCCGGCGGCGCCGGGACCCGTGCGCCGGGCGGCCCGAAGCCGGGTCCCCGCGCGCCGAAGCCGGGCCCGCGTCCCGGCCCCCGGCAGGGCGGTGGAGGCGGCCGCGGTCCGGGTGGGCCGCGTCCGGGCAACAACCCCTTCAGCTCGAACGCCAGCGGCATGGGCCAGTCGCCCAAGCCGGGTCCGCGTCCCGGGCCGCGCCAGGCCGGTGGTGACCGTCCCGGCGGCGGCGCTCCGGGCGGCCAGCGTCCCGGTGGGCCGCGTCCAGGCGGCCCGGCCGGCGCCGGCGGCCCGCGTCCGAGCCCCGGAAGCATGCCGCCCCGTCCGGGCGGTCCGCGTCCGAGCCCGATGAACATGCCGTCCTCGCGGCCGTCCGGTGGCGGAGCCCCCGGGCGCGGCGGACCGGGCGGTGGCGGCGGTGGCCGTGGCCCCGGCGGCGGTGGCCGCGGTCCGGGCGGCGGCGGTCGCGGTCCCGGTGGCGGCGGCCGTCCCGGTGGCGGCTTCGGCGGTCCCCGCACGGGCGCCGGTGGCGGCGGCGGTGGCGGCGGACGTCCGGGCTTCGGCGGTCCCCGCCCAGGCGGCGGCGGCCGTGGTCGCGGCGGCACGCAGGGCGCCTTCGGCCGTCCCGGCGGGCGTCCCGCACGCGGGCGCAAGTCGAAGCGGGCGCGCCGTCAGGAGTTCGAGAACATGCAGGCGCCCGCCGTCGGCGGCGTCTCCGCTCCGCGCGGCAACGGCAAGACCATCCGGCTGCCGCAGGGCGCGTCCCTGACCGACTTCGCCGAGAAGATCGGCGCCAACCCGGCGTCGCTCGTCGCGATCATGATGCATCTCGGCAAGATGGTCACCGCGACCCAGTCCGTCGACCCCGACGACCTGATGGCGCTCGGGCTCGAACTGGACTTCGACATCCAGGTCGTCAGCCCCGAGGACGAGGACCGCGAGCTCCTTGAGTCGTTCGACATCGAGTACGGCGAGGACGAGGGCGGCGAGGAGAACCTCCAGTCCCGTCCGCCGGTGGTCACCGTCATGGGTCACGTCGACCACGGCAAGACCAAGCTGCTGGACGCCGTCCGCAGCGCCAACGTGCAGGCGGGCGAGGCCGGCGGCATCACCCAGCACATCGGTGCCTACCAGGTCGAGACCGAGGTCGACGGCGAAGAGCGCAAGATCACCTTCATCGACACCCCGGGCCACGAGGCGTTCACCGCCATGCGCGCCCGCGGTGCCGACACCACCGACCTGGTGGTGCTGGTGGTCGCCGCGGACGACGGCGTCAAGCCGCAGACCACCGAGGCGATCGACCACGCCACCGCGGCGGGGGTCCCGATCGTCGTCGCGGTCAACAAGATCGACGTCGAGGGCGCCGACCCGAACAAGGTGCGCGCGCAGCTCACCGAGTACGGCCTGGTCGCCGAGGAGTTCGGCGGTTCCACCCAGTTCGTCGACGTGTCCGCCAAGCAGCGGCTCAACATCGACGGGCTGCTGGAGGCGATCGTCCTGACCGCCGACGCCGAGCTCGACCTGAAGGCCAACCCCGACATGCCCGCCCAGGGCTCGGCCATCGAGGCCCACCTGGACAAGGGCCGGGGCGCCGTGGCGACCGTGCTGGTGCAGCGCGGCACGCTCAAGGTCGGCGACTCGATCGTCTGCGGCGTGGCGCACGGCCGCGTCCGGGCGATGCTCGACGAGAACTTCGAGAACGTCACGGAGGCGGGGCCGTCCCGTCCGGTGCAGGTGCTCGGCCTCGCGGCCGTGCCCGGCGCGGGCGACAACTTCCTCGTCGTCGAGGACGACCGGGTCGCCCGGCAGATCGCCGACAAGCGGGTCGCGCGCAAGCGCAACGCCGAACTGCTCAAGAGCCGCAAGAGCAGCTCCCTCGAAGAGCTGTTCAAGGACCTCGAGCGCGGCGAGCGGCAGGAGCTGCTGCTCATCCTCAAGGGCGACGTGTCCGGTTCCGTCGAGGCGCTGGAGGACTCCCTCCTCAAGATCGACGTGGGCGAGGAGGTCAACCTGCGGATCATCCGCCGCGGCGTCGGCGCGATCACGCAGGACGACGTCAACCTCTCGCTGGCGTCCGAGGGCGCGGTCATCATCGGCTTCAACGTGCGGCCGGAGCGCAACGCGCAGGAGCTGGCCGACCGCGAGGGCGTCGACATCCGGTACTACTCGATCATCTACCAGGCGATCGAGGAGATCGAGGCGGCCCTCAAGGGCATGCTCAAGCCGGAGTTCGAGGAGGTCCAGCTCGGCACCGCCGAGATCCGCGAGATCTTCAAGGTGCCGCGGATCGGCAGCGTCGCCGGCTCGATGGTCACCTCGGGGGTCATCCAGCGCAACGCCAAGGCCCGCCTCGTCCGCGACGGCGTCGTGGTCTCCGACAACCTCACGGTGTCGTCGCTGCGCCGCTTCAAGGACGACGCCACCGAGGTCCGCGAGGGCTTCGAGTGCGGTATCGGCGTGGGCTACAACGACATCAAGCTCGGAGATGTCATCGAGTGCTTCGAGATGCGGGAGAAGCCCCGCGACTGAGGCTCGCGATCGGGGCGAGGGGACGTCCGTGCGGACGTCCCCTCGCCCCGCTCATCGCCGGCGGCTCCGGCAACGGGCGATGTGATCGTTCAATCGGTGACACGGCGCCAGGCGGATCTTCTAGCCTGGCGTCTGTCATGTCCGGCCCGTCCCGCTTCGGGGTTGCGGCCGGGAACACGGCGGGTGACCACCGTCGTTCCATCTTCTGAAGATCCCGAGGTGATCGACCAGGTGTACGTGGGTGCGCTGACGCTCGACCTGCTGCTGGGGGACGTCCGCTCGCTGAAGCAGAAGCGGTCCGTCCTGCGGCCGCTCCTCGCCGAGGTGCACAAGCACTTCCCCGGGGTGGCGGTGGCCGAGACCGGCGGCAACGACCTGTACCGCAGGGCGGAGATCGGGGTCGCGGTGGTGTCCGGCACCGCCGCGAACTGCACCCAGGTGCTCGACCGGTGCGAACGGTTCGTGGCCGGACGCCCGGAGATCGAGCTGCTGTCCGCGCGGCAGCGGCTCTTCACCGACGACGACTGACCGGCGTCTGGAATGGAGCGCCAGCGGAATGGAAGGCGACGGCGGTCGTCCCGGGGGTGCGGGGGGCGTCCCCCGCAAATGACACGACGAGGACTGACTGCGCCGAAACGGAGCGCGGGCCAGGTCATCGTTAGACCATGGAAGGGTCGTCAGACCATAGAAAGGGAGTGCGATCATGGTGGACGCAGCTCGGGCGCGCAAGCTCGCCGACCGCATCCAGCAGATCGTGGCCGAGATGCTAGAGAGGCGGATCAAGGATCCGCGGCTCGGCTTCGTGACCGTGACGGACACCCGCATCACCAACGACCTGCGCGACGCGACCGTCTACTACACGGTCTACGGGTCGGACGGCGAACGCGCCGAGACCGCCGCCGCGCTGGAGAGCGCCAAGGGCGTCATCCGGTCCGAGGTGGGCAGGAAGACCGGGGTCCGGCACACGCCCAGCATCACCTTCGTCATGGACTCCCTGATGGAGAACGCGGCGCACATCGACGACCTGCTCGCGAAGGCCCGCGCCAAGGACGCCGAGGTGGCGAAGGCCGCGCAGGACGCGTCCCCGGCCGGTGACGCGAACCCGTACCGCGAGAACGCCCCCGACGAGGACGAGGACCTCGACGAGGACGACGCGGACGACGACGCGGACTTCGACGGGCACGACGCCGCGGGGGACGGTGAGGACGGCCGTTCCGGACGCCCGCCGTCGTGAACGGACCGGAGGGGCGCGCGGAGGCGCCGGGCGCCGGCTGGAGCGAGGAATGGCTGCTGCACGACGAGGGCGGGCATTCCGCGAACGGCCATGACGTCATCCCGCGTGGCGGCGCCGTCGCCGCCAGGCCCACCACCCCGGCAGAACCGCCCGAGCCCACCGTCCCGCCGCTGCCCGCGGAGCCGCCCACGCCCGCCGCGCAACCGCTGCTGGCTGAGCTGACCACGTCCGCCGAGTCGCCCGCGGCCGCCGGATCACCCACGGCCGCCGGGCAACCGGGGCTCGTCGAACCGCCTGCGTCCGTAGGGGTGCCCGCAGCGGTCGGATCGCCGGTCGCCGTCGGATCGCCGGTCGCCGTCGGATCGCCGGTCGTCGCCGAACCGCTCGTGTCCGATGGGGCGGCCGGTGCGTTCGGGGAGCTGGACTGGGAACGGGCCGTCGCGCTGATCGACGCGGCGGAAGAGGTGTGCCTCGCCTGCCACGTGGCGCCGGACGGGGACGCGCTCGGCTCGATGCTGGCGCTCGCACAGGCCCTGCGCGCGATGGGCAAGCGGTGCCTGGCGTCCTTCGGGGAGCCGTTCACCGTGCCCGCGATCCTGCGGTTCCTGCCCGGCCAGGAGCTGCTGGTCGAGCCCGCGCGGATGCCCGCCGCGCCGGAGCTGATGATCTCGCTGGACGCGGCCGGGCAGGCGCGGCTCGGCGCCCTCGCCGGAGCCGCCGGACGGGCCGGGGCGCTGATCGTGGTCGACCATCACGCGTCCAACACCGGGTTCGGCGGGGTGCGCCTCGTCGACCCGGACGCCGCCGCCACGGCGGTGCTGGTCGAGGAGCTGATCCGCAGGCTCGGCGTCCCGCTCGACCGGGACATCGCGCAGGGGCTGTACGCCGGGCTGGCGAGCGACACCGGCTCGTTCAAGTACCCGTGCACGACGCCCGAGGTCCACGACCTGGCGGGACGGCTGCTGACGGCGGGCGTCCGGCCGGAGGCGGTCAGCCGCGAGCTGTGGGACCGGGCGCCGTTCGGCTACCTGCAGGTCCTCGCGGGCGCGCTGGCGCGGGCCCGGCTGGAACGCGACGCGGCGGGCGGCCGCGGCCTGGTCTGGACGACGATCGCCCGCTCCGACCGGGACGCCCGCGACGTCGACTACGACCAGCTCGAAGGCGTCATCGACCAGCTCAGGCGCACCGACGAGGCCGAGGTCGCGGTCGTGTGCAAGGAGAACGACCGGGGCGAGTGGTACGTGTCCACCCGCTCGAAGGGCTCGGTCGACGTCGGCCGCGCCTGCGTCGAGCTCGGCGGCGGCGGGCACCGCACGGCCGCCGCGTTCACCATGGGCGGCGAGCCCGCCTGGATCATCGACCGGCTGCGCGGCGCGCTGCGCGTCCCCGGCGACACCGACTGACCTTCGGAGCGGGTGTGGAGAACTCGGGACTCGTCATCGTGGACAAGCCGTCCGGCTGGACGTCGCACGACGTCGTCGGCCGGATGCGGCGGCTCGCGCGGACCCGGCGCGTCGGGCACGCGGGCACGCTCGACCCGATGGCGACCGGCGTGCTGGTCCTCGGGGTCGGCAAGGCCACCCGCCTCCTCGGGCATCTGGCGCTGACGGAGAAGGGGTACGACGCCACGATCCGGCTGGGCGTGTCGACCAACACCGACGACGCCGAGGGCGAGGTCACCGCGACCGCGTCCGCCGCGTCCGTGCCGGACGCGGCGCTGCGCGCGGGCATAGCGGCGCTGACCGGGCCGATCCAGCAGGTCCCGCCGCAGGTCAGCGCCATCAAGGTGAACGGCGAGCGGGCCTACAAGATGGCGCGCAAGGGCGAGGAGGTCGAGCTCGCGGCCCGTCCGGTGACCGTGCGCGACTTCGCGGTTCTGGACGTCCGGCGGCACGACGACGTGATCGACGTGGACGCGTCCATCGCGTGCTCGTCCGGTACCTACATCCGCGCGCTCGCCCGCGACCTCGGCGCGTCCCTCGGCTGCGGCGGCCATCTGACGGCGCTGCGCCGCACCCGCGTCGGCCCGTACGACCTCGGCATGGCGCGGACGCTCGACCAGCTCGCCGGGGAGCTGGAGATCCTGCCGATGGGCGAGGCGGTCGCCGCGGTGTTCCCGCGCCGGGACGTGTCGGACGACGACGCCCGCAAGGTCGCGCACGGCGGGCGCCTCAAGGCGGCCGGGCTGGGCCCGGGCCCGGTCGGCGTCTTCGCGCCCGACGGGTCGCTGCTGGCGCTCGTCGAGGAGCACGGGGACGTCGCCAAGCCGCTCGCCGTGTTCACCTCCTGATCAGCGAAGTGGCCTGGACAGGACGCACCGCCGGTGGCGATCATCACCGGAGGGAAGCGGTGCATTCCAACCTACGGTCACGTAACCTACGATTCCGTAGGTTGTTGCTGAGGAGGTGTCGATGACCACCGTGAACGACAGCGCCCCGGTGGCGTCCCCGACCCGTCCGCGGCTGCGCGGGTGGCTGCACATCGGAGCCTTCCCCGCGGTGCTCGTCGCGGGGCTGGTGCTGGTCGCGCTCGGCCCGAGCACGCAGGCGCGGCTCGCGTCGGCGATCTACGTGGCGGCCTCGGGGATGCTGTTCGGGATCTCGGGGACCTACCACCGGCAGACCTCGCACCGGCTGCTGGAGGTCCTGCGCCGTTTCGACCACGCCAACATCTACCTGATCATCGCGGGGACGTACACGCCGTTCGCCGTCCTCGCGCTGGACGGCGGCGTCCGCGTCGCCGTCCTCGCCCTCGTCTGGACGGGCGCCATCGCCGGCGTCGTCTTCCGGACCGCCTGGATCGGCGCGCCGCGCGCCCTCTACGTGACCCTCTACATCGTCCTCGGCTGGGTGGCGGTGTTCTTCCTGCCGCAGTTCCTGGACGGGGCGGGCCTCGCCGCCTGCCTCATGGTCGCGATCGGAGGGGTCTGCTACAGCGTCGGCGGCGTGGTGTACGGGCTGCGCCGCCCCGATCCGTCGCCGCGCTGGTTCGGATTCCACGAGGTCTTCCACGCCTGCACGCTCGCCGCCTACATCCTCCAGTACATCGCCGTCTCCCTGGTCGTCTACCAGTCCGGGTGAGCCCGCCCGGCGGGAAACCGGCCCGCGCGAACCCGGTCCGCGTGAACCCGGGTGCCACCCCGGCGGCCCGCGCATGGCACTCTTAGGACGGCAGCAAAAACCGGGCGGCCACACGACCGGGCAGGCACGTCCTACGCAGGGAGAGCATGGTGCGGCGCTGGAATGGCCTCGACGAGGTTCCCGAGGACTGGGGCCGCTCGGTGGTCACCATCGGGGTGTTCGACGGCGTTCACCGCGGCCACCAGCGGATCGTCGGCAGGGCGGCCGAGGAGGCCCGCCGCCGCGGCCTGCGGTCCGTGGTGATCACGTTCGACCCGCACCCGGACGAGGTCGTCCGGCCCGGCACCCATCCGCCCCTGCTCGCCAGCACCGGGCGCCGGATCGAGCTGCTGGAGGGGCTCGGCACCGACGCGGTCGTCGTCGTGCCGTTCACGCTGGGGCTGTCGAAGGTGCCGCCGGACGAGTTCGTCCAGTCGGTCCTGGTCGACCGGCTGCACGCGGCCCACGTCATCGTCGGCGAGGACTTCCGGTTCGGGCACAAGGCCAAGGGCGACGTGGCGCTGCTGCGGGAGCTGGGGGAGAAGTACGACTTCACCACCGAGGGCATGCCGCTGGTGGCGAACGGCGACACGATCTCGTCCACCTACATCCGCGGGCGGCTCGACGCGGGCGACGTCGAGGAGGCGGCGCGGGCGCTCGGCCGTCCGCACCGCGTCGAGGGCGTCGTCGTGCGCGGCCACATGCGCGGCCGGGCGCTCGGCTTCCCCACCGCCAACCTGGAGACGCTGCCGCACACCGCGATCCCCGCCGACGGCGTGTACGCGGGCTGGCTGGTCTGCGACTCCGGGCGCTATCCCGCCTTCCGCTGGCCGGCGGCGATCTCCATCGGCACGAACCCGACGTTCGAGGGCGCGGGGGAGCGGACCGTCGAGGCGTACGCGCTGGACCGCGACGACCTGGACCTGTACGGCGAGCACATGGCCGCCGACTTCGACGCCCGCATCCGCGACACGCTGAAGTTCGACTCGGTCGAGGCGCTGGTCGAGGAGATGCACCGGGACGTGGCCCGGGCCCGCGAGATCACATCCGGGTAGAACCACACGAAAAGTGCGTACCCTACGACAACGGGGCTTTCCGCTTCGTGACCGGGTGGCTTTCCGGCATGGTACGGTGAATAGTCGCCGGGAAGGGCCCCGGCGCGGCTGGCTGCACCCTCATGCGGCCCGCCACCCTCTTAAAACGCACCATGCGGACCCGCGCGCTCACCAGGCCCGGATCTGCGGGTGACGATCGCATCGAAGGAGCCACGTGTCGCTCGACACCGCCACCAAGAACAAGATCATCTCGGAGTACGCGACCACTGAGGGTGACACCGGATCCCCGGAGGTCCAGGTCGCGCTGCTCACGCGTCGGATCAACGATCTGACCGAGCACCTCAAGGAGCACAAGCACGACCACCACAGCCGCCGCGGCCTCCTGCTGCTGGTCGGCCGTCGTCGCCGGCTCCTGAAGTACCTCTCCAACAAGGACATCAACCGCTACCGGCAGCTGATCGAGCGACTCGGCCTGCGCCGCTAGGACGGTGAGGGAGTGGCCCGCCGGGCCGCTCCCTTCCTTTTTGGGCCCGATGGCCGGACGGGGCGCGACGCCTCGTCCGGACGCGCCCGGAGCCCGCCCAATGGGGTCCGCCCGCACAGGCGGGGCCCCGCCGGACGGGCCGGGCACCCGGCGCATATCGGCCGCCCGCTCACCCCGTACGGGGCGCGGGCGGGCCGCGAAAACTTCAGACAAGCCTCGCGGACACCGCTGGTGCGGGCCGGTCCTCGGTAGTGGCTTCCGGATCCGTCCCGCCGCATCGGCGGGCTCTCGATCCGGGCGCTTCGATCGAAGACCGGCAGCGTGCACGACCACGGGAAACGGCCGCGAGGACCGATACGGAACCCTGAGGAGGTTTCCCGTGACAGAAGCCGTGCGCATCGATGGCGCGCAGAGCACCGAGGCCGTGATCGACAACGGCACGTTCGGCACCCGGACCATCCGCTTCGAGACGGGCCGGCTGGCCCGCCAGGCGGCCGGCTCCGCCGTCGCCTATCTCGACGACGACACGATGGTCCTGTCGGCGACGACCGCGTCCAAGAAGCCGAAGGAGAACCTCGAGTTCTTCCCGCTGACCGTGGACGTCGAGGAGCGGATGTACGCGGCCGGGCGCATCCCCGGCTCGTTCTTCCGCCGCGAGGGCCGCCCGTCCGAGGACGCGATCCTGACCTGCCGGCTGATCGACCGGCCGCTGCGCCCGTCGTTCGTCAAGGGCCTGCGCAACGAGATCCAGATCGTCGAGACGATCATGGCGCTGCACCCCGACCACCTGTACGACGTCGTCGCGATCAACGCCGCCTCGATGTCCACGCAGCTGGCCGGGCTGCCGTTCTCCGGCCCGATCGGCGGCGTCCGCGTCGCGCTGATCGAGGGCCAGTGGATCGGCTTCCCGACCCATCCCGAGCTCGAGAACGCCACCTTCGACATGGTCGTCGCGGGCCGCGTCCTGGCGGACGGCGACGTCGCGATCATGATGGTGGAGGCCGAGTCCACCCGCGACACGCTGAAGCTCGTCGGCGAGGGCGCCACCGCGCCGACCGAGGAGACCGTCGCGGAGGGCCTCGAGGCGGCCAAGCCGTTCATCAAGGCGCTGTGCAAGGCGCAGAGCGACCTCGCCGCCGTCGCCGCGAAGGAGACCGCCGAGTACCCGATCTTCCTGGACTACCAGGACGACGTGCTCGCCGCCGTCACCGACGCCGTCAGCGAGGACCTCGCGCAGGCGCTCGCGATCGCCGGCAAGCAGGACCGCGAGGCCCGCCTGGACGAGCTCAAGGCCGGTGTCGTGGAGAAGCTCGCCGAGACGTTCGAGGGGCGCGAGAAGGAGATCTCCGCCGCCTACCGCGCCGTCACGAAGAAGCTGGTCCGCGAGCGGGTCATCCGCGACGGGCTCCGCATGGACGGCCGCGGCCTGAAGGACATCCGCCAGCTGACCGCCGAGGCGCACGTGATCCCGCGGGTGCACGGCTCGGCGATCTTCGAGCGGGGCGAGACCCAGATCCTGGGCGTGACGACGCTGAACATGCTCCGCATGGAGCAGATGATCGACACGCTCAACCCGGAGCGCACCAAGCGCTACATGCACAACTACAACTTCCCGCCGTACTCCACCGGCGAGACCGGCCGCGTCGGGTCGCCGAAGCGCCGCGAGATCGGGCACGGCGCCCTCGCCGAGCGCGCCCTCATCCCGGTGCTGCCGAGCCGCGAGGAGTTCCCGTACGCGATCCGGCAGGTGTCGGAGGCGCTCGGGTCGAACGGGTCCACCTCGATGGGCTCGGTCTGCGCGTCCACCATGTCGCTTCTGGACGCGGGCGTCCCGCTGAAGCAGATGGTGGCGGGCATCGCGATGGGCCTGATCAACGAGGGCGACGAGTACGTCACGCTCACCGACATCCTCGGCGCCGAGGACGCCTTCGGCGACATGGACTTCAAGGTCGCCGGCACCCGCGACGTGATCACCGCGCTGCAGCTCGACACCAAGCTCGACGGCATCCCCGCCTCCGTGCTGGCCGCCGCGCTGAAGCAGGCCAAGGGCGCGCGCCTCGCGATCCTGGACGTGATGCAGGAGGCCATCGAGGCGCCCGCCGAGATGAGCCCGTACGCGCCGCGGATCATCACGATCAAGGTCCCGGTCGACAAGATCGGCGAGGTCATCGGCCCCAAGGGCAAGATGATCAACTCGATCCAGGACGACACCGGCGCCGACATCACGATCGAGGACGACGGCACGATCTACGTCGGCGCCACCGACGGCCCGTCCGCCGAGGCCGCCCGGCAGGCGATCAACTCGATCGCGAACCCGCACATGCCGGAGATCGGCGAGCGCTACCTCGGCACCGTCGTCAAGACCACCACGTTCGGCGCGTTCGTGTCGCTGCTGCCCGGCAAGGACGGCCTGCTGCACGTCTCGCAGATCCGCAAGCTGCACGGCGGCGCCCGGATCGAGAACGTCGAGGACGTGATGGGAGTCGGCGAGAAGATCCAGGTGGAGGTCACCGAGATCGACCAGCGCGGCAAGCTGTCGCTGGTGCCGGTCGAGGTGATCGAGCGCGAGGCCGGCGACCGGTCCGAGCCCGGTGACGGGGCCGCCCCCGCCGCGGCGGCCGACGGCGACGGCGACGACGACGGCGAGCGCAGGGAGCGCCGCGACGACGGCGAGCGCCGTCCGCGCCGCCGCCGCACCCGCCGCGGCGACGACTCCGGCCAGCGCAACTCCTGACCTCGGCCCCATGACCGGCCGGCCGGCCCCGCGCGGGCCGGCCGGCCGGTCGCTTTCCCACCACGGAATGTGAGCGACACGTGACCCTGCCGGCGAGGGCGCAGGAGCCCGGCACCACCACCACGATCCACGCCGACGGCTCCGGCGCGGTGCGCCGCACCGTCCTGCCCGGCGGGCTCCGGATCATCACCGAGACGATGCCGACGGTGCGGTCCGCCGCGTTCGGCATCTGGTCGGCGGTCGGCTCCCGCGACGAGGCCCCCGCCGACGCGGGCGCCAGCCACTACCTGGAGCACGTGCTGTTCAAGGGCACCAAACGGCGGTCCGCGCTGGAGATCTCCGCGGCGGTCGACGCGGTCGGCGGCGACCTCAACGCGTTCACCGCCAAGGAGTACACCTGCTACTACGCGCGGGTCCTGGACGCCGACCTCCCCCTCGCCGTTGACGTCGTCTCCGACATGGTCGCGGCGTCGCTGAACCGCCCGGAGGACGTCGAGGCCGAACGCGGCGTGATCCTCGAAGAGATCCACATGCGCGACGACGACCCCGGCGACCTGATCCACGACGAGTTCGCCACCGCGCTGTACGGCGACACCCCGCTCGGACGCCCCATCCTCGGCACCGAGGACTCCATCAGCGCGCTGTCGCGCGACCGCATCCACGGCTACTACCGGCAGCATTACGTCCCGTCCCAGCTGGTGGTCTCGGTGGCGGGCAACATCGACCACGACGAGGTCGTCCGGCTGGTGTCCCGGGCGTTCGCGGAGCACCTGGCGGGCGACGCCGAGCCCGCCCCGCCGCGCCTGGACGGGACGCCCGCGCCGATCGACCCGCGCGACGTCGTGATCGACAAGGACACCGAGCAGGCCCACATCATCCTCGGCGGCGCCGGGGTGTCGCGCACCGACGACCGCCGGTTCGCGCTCGGCGTGCTGAACGCGGCGCTCGGCGGCGGCATGTCGTCCCGCCTGTTCCAGGAGATCCGGGAGAAGCGCGGCCTGGCGTACTCGGTGTACAGCTACACCGCCCAGTACGCCGACTCCGGCATCTTCGGCGTCTACGCGGGCTGCCAGCCCGCCAAGGCCGAGGAGGTCCTGTCCATCTGCCGCGACGAGCTGCGCAAGGCCGCGGGCGCCGGGCTCACCGGCGAGGAGCTGGAGCGCGGCAAGGGGCAGCTCCGCGGCGCGATGGTCCTCGGCCTGGAGGACACCGGCTCCCGCATGAGCCGCATCGGCAAGAGCGAGCTGGTGTACGAGTCGCTGCTGCCCGTGGACGAGGTCCTGGCCCGCATCGAGGCCGTCACCCTGGACGACGTCCGCGCCATCGCGAGCGAGGTCCTCACCGCCCCCCAGGCCCTCACCGTCATCGGCCCGGTCGGCGACCGCGAGTTCGCCGCCTGACGTTAGCCCGTCCATGATCGGGTAGGTCCCGGCGGGTGAAGATCCTCATCAGGCTCGTCATCTCCGCGATCGCGCTGTGGGTCGCCGAGGCCGTGGTGGACGGCGTCGAGCTCACCGCCGGGGACACGGGGGAGCGGGCCCTGACGCTGGTCGCGGTCGCCGCGATCTTCGGCGTCGTGAACGCCGTCCTCAAGCCGGTCATCAAGGTCCTGGGCTGCGCGTTCTACATCCTGACCCTCGGCCTGATCGCCCTGCTGGTGAACGCGGGGCTGCTCATGCTGACGAGCTGGGTCGCGGGCGAGCTGGACCTGCCGTTCCACGTCGAGTGGTTCTGGCCCGCGTTCTGGGGCGCGATCATCATCGGCGTCGTCAGCTGGGCCCTCAACCTGTTCGTCGCCGACGACCAGTTGCCAACCGGACCGAGGTCCGCTAATCTCCGGAGAAGCTAACCGGACTCTAGTCCGCATGTCTTCGGAGAGGATCCCCATGTCCCGCCTGCTGCACATCTCCGCGTCCCCCCGGGGCGAGGCGTCCGAGTCGCTGGCGCTCGCCGGCGCGTTCCTGGACGCCTACCGCGAGACCCACGGCGACCCTGTCGGCAACCATGACCTGGTCGACCACCACGACCTGTGGGACGGCACGCTTCCAGAGTTCGGCCCCGCCGCGGCCGCCGCCAAGATGGCCGTCTTCGCGGGGAACGAGCCGACCGGCGAGCAGGCCGACGCCTGGCGGGCCGCGCGCCGCGTCTTCGACCGTTTCGACTCCTACGACCGCTACCTGTTCAGCGTCCCCATGTGGAACACGAACGTCCCGTACATCCTCAAGCAGTTCATCGACGTCGTCTCCCAGCCCGGCTGGGTCTTCTCCTTCGACCCCGACAAGGGCTACACGGGCCTGCTCAGCGGCAAGAAGGCCGCCGTCCTGTACACCAGCGCCGTGTACGGCGAGGGCCGTCCGCCCGCGTTCGGCGCCGACCACCAGATGCCGTTCCTGGACGGCTGGCTGCGCTGGGCCGGGATCACCGACATCAGCACCGTCGCGTTCCGCCCGAACCTCGCCACCGCCGACGCCGAGACCGGACGCCGCACCGCGCACGCCGAGGCACGCGAACTCGGCAAGCGCTTCTGACGATAGGCTCGGCCCACGCCTACCGGGAGGAACACGTGATCAAGGTCGGGGTGCTGGGCGCGAAGGGGCGCATGGGGGCCGAGGTGTGCCGCGCCGTGCAGGGGGCCGACGACATGGAGCTCGTCGCCGCCGTCGACCAGGACGACGCGCGCGAGGCGCTGACGGCCGCCGAGGTCGTCGTCGACTTCACCCACCCCGGCGTCGTCATGGACAACCTCCAGTGGTGCGTCGAGCACGGCCTGCACGCGGTCGTCGGCACCACCGGGTTCGACCCGTCCCGGCTCGACACGGTCCGCTCCTGGCTGGCCGACGACGCGCCCGGCAACGTCATCATCGCGCCGAACTTCGGCATCGGCGCGGTGCTGATGATGCACTTCGCGCAGAAGGCGGCCCCGTTCTTCGAGTCCGTCGAGATCGTCGAGACGCACCACCCGAACAAGGCGGACGCCCCGTCCGGCACCGCCTACCGCACCGCCGAACTGGTCGCCGCGGCCCGCGCCGAGGCCGGCGTGTCCCCGTCCCCGGACGCCACCACGTCCGAGGTGGACGGGGCGCGCGGCGCCGACGTGGACGGCGTCCGCGTGCACGCCGTCCGCCTCTCCGGCGCCATCGCCCACCAGCAGGTCGTCCTCGGCGGGCACGGCGAGCTGTTCACCATCCGCCACGACTCGATGAACCGCGCGTCCTTCATGCCGGGCGTCCTCCTCGCCGTCCGCCGCATCCCCGGCCTCGACCGCCTCACCCTCGGCATCGAGTCCCTCCTCGGCCTGGAACCCTAGGATGCGAACGTGAGCACCCTGCCGGCGTGGACGTCCGATCCCGAGTCGCTGACGCTCACCGAATCCGCGTACGACGCACTTCCCGATCAGGTTCGCAAGCTGGTCGAGGTCATCGACGGGAACATCATCCTGTGCCAGAGCGGCACCGCCGAGCACAGCGACGTGGCGCGGAGACTGGCGAACCGGCTCGAAGCGGCAAAACCGGACGACCCGTGCCTGCGCGTCTCCACGGACATCGACGTCCACTTCGTCAAGCGTCTTCGCAAGGACGGGAAGTTCTCCTTCAGGCGCCCGGACGTCTCGGTCGACAAATGCGTTCCGCGTGGCGCCAAGCTGACCGCGGCCGACACGGTCGCGGTGGTGGAGGTCGTCTCACCGGGGTCGGGTTACACCGACACCGTGGACAAGCTCGCCGAGTACGCCTACGAGGGAATCCCCGTCTACCTCGTGGTCTTCCTGGACGGCGACCTCTACATCAAGACGATCCACGAGTACCGCCTCGATTGGGCGAGCAAGACCTACCGCCTCGTTGAGACGCACGAGGACGAACTGGTGCTCGACCAGCCTTTCCGAGCGACCGTTCCGTTCGCGGAGCTTGACGGCTGAGGTCCGGGTCAGCCGAGGGCGGTGAGGTCCAGGTCCGCCAGGCGGGCGGGGTCGGCGAAGATGTCGATGGCGGCGATCCTGCCGTTCACGATCGTGAAGGACAGGACGGACTTCGCGCGTCCGTCCAGGATGCCGACCACGCCGGCGGTGCCGTTGATCCGCGCGGGCCGCGACTCGCCGCCGCCGTGGCGGAACATGAGCGCCCGGCCGGCCACGGCCTCCGCGCCGTGGACCTCGGTCAGCCCGGTCGGACCGCCGACGTCCGCGCGCAGCACGACATCGGGGTCCAGGACGGCGACGAGGGCCTCGAAGTCGCCGTACTGCGCCGCGGCCTGGAACGCCTCGACGATCTCGCGCTGGCGGGCCGGGTCGCGGTCGGGCACGGGCGCGGAGCCGCGCACCCGGCGGCGGGCCCGGCTGGCGAGCTGGCGTGCGGCGGCGGGGGAGCGTCCGATGATCGGGGCGATGTCCTCGAACGGGACGGCGAACGTGTCGTGCAGGACGAAGGCGAGCCGCTCTGCGGGCGTGAGCGACTGGAGGACCACCAGCAGCGCCAGCCCGACCGAGTCGGCCAGCAGCGCCTCGTGCTCGGGATCGGCGCCGGACGCCGGGCCGATGACGGGGTCCGGGAGGCGTTCCTCCAGCGGGTCCTCGCGGCGCGCGGTGCGGGAGCGCAGCATGTCGAGGCACACGCGCCCGACGACGGTGGTCAGCCAGCCGCCGAGGTTCTCGATGGCGTCGGCGTCGGAGCGGCTGAGCCGGAACCACGATTCCTGGACGGCGTCGTCCGCCTCCGCGAGTGAACCGAGCATCCGGTAGGCGACCGCCCTGAGATGCACCCGGTGCTTCTCGAACTCACCGGCCAGGAACTCGCGCTCGTCCATCCCATCCCCCTCGTCAGCCATGTTCACAGCACTGACGGAACCCGCCGGGGAGATGTGACACGGGCCGCCGGAACCTCCCGAGGAGGCGGGGCTTGCCAAAGCTAATGATGTTAGCTAGCTTATTGGCTAATGAGATTAGCCAACTGGAGGCCGTCATGATCCGCCGAGTCGCCGTCACCGCCCTCGCCCTTCCGCTCGCCATCGCCGGCGGGATGCTCGCCTGGGGCGAGCTCGCACCGCACGAGGTCAGCAGCACCATCGAGATCTCCGCGTCCGCCGACGAGGTCTACGGGATCGTCACCGACTTCGACGGCTTCCCGCAGTGGAACCCGTTCATCGTCAGGGCCGAGGGCGCGCCGAAGGAGGGCGCGCGGCTCCACAACGTCCTGCGCGACTCGGGCGGCGGCACCATGGCGTTCGCCCCGAAGGTCCTCAAGGCCGAGCCCGGCCGCGAGCTGCGCTGGATCGGGCGCCTGTGGATGCCGGGGATCGTGGACGGCGAGCACTACTTCCGGATCGAGCCCGCCGGGAACGGGCGCGTCCGGCTCATCCAGGGCGAGCGCTTCTCCGGGGCCCTCGTCCCGGTCGCGGGCGGGCAGCTCGACATGGAGGACGAGTTCGCCGCGATGAACGCCGCCGTCAAGGCTCGTGCCGAGGCCGCCTGAGCGCCGCTCACCGCGGGGCGGGCGGGGTGGCGAAGCCGTACTTGTTGAACAGCTTCCGCGCGGACGGGCCGGTCAGCCACGACACGAATGTGCTCGCGGCCTCCTCGTGGTCGCCGTCCCGGACGGCCGCCGCGTGGAAGGCGGCGGTGACGTTCACGTCCGCCGGGATGGGGACGCTGCTTGCGGCGATGCCCGCCGAGCGCAGGTCGGTGACGTAGACGAGCCCCGCGTCCGCCTCGCCGGAGCGCACCCGGTCCAGGACGGCCCGCGCGCTGATCTCCTCCGACCTCCACCGGACGGACAGCCCCGCCTTCGCGAACACCTGGCGGGTGTAGCGGCCCACCGGGACCGTCCCGGCGCCGACCACCACCCGCAGCCCCGGCCGCGTCAGGTCGCCGAGCCCGCGGACGCGCCGGGGGTTGCCGGGGCCGACGGCGATGGTCAGCGAGGTGCGCGCGACGATCCGCGGCCGTTCCGCCAGGTACTCGGCGGCCTCGTCCATGCCGGCCTTGTCCGCCGCCACCAGCACGTCGGCCGGGTCGTGGCCGGACAGCCGGTCGGCCATGTCGGGCGCGGCGGCGAACTCGAACCGGAGCCTCACGTTCGGGTCCACCTGGGCGTACGCCGCGCCGAGCTCGTCGGACACCTCCGTCAGCGAGGTGGCGGTCAGGACGGTGAGCGTCGCCGGTCCGGACGAGCCGCCGCAGCCCGCGCCGAGGCCGGGGACGGCGAGCGCGACGAGCAGGGCGGACACGCGGAACCGCCGCCGACGGGGGGAATCGGGCATATGGCTTCATCCTAGGGTTGCGGCGGGTGCGCTCCCGGGATTCGGCCCTGGCGTGTCAGTGCCGCGCACTAATGTGAGCCGCGACTGGAGATCACGTCCCCGGAGGCCCGACGATGTCCCTCGACCTGATGGAAATGCTGCCCGGCGACTGGCGGGAGCGGCTCGACCCGCTGCTCGACCCGCTCGCCACCGCCGCGCTGGGAGCGTTCGTCGCGGGGGAGTACGCCGCCCAGACCGTCTACCCGCCGCGCGACGACCTGTTCAGCGCGTTCCGGCACTGCCCGTTCGACGGCGCCCGCGTCCTGATCCTCGGCCAGGACCCGTACCACGGGCCCGGCCAGGCGCACGGGCTCAGCTTCAGCGTCCGCGACGGCGTGCGGCTGCCGCCCTCGCTGCGCAACATCTACAAGGAGCTGGCGACCGACCTTGAGGTGCCGGTCGCGACGTCCGGCGACCTCACCCGCTGGGCCGACCAGGGGGTGCTGCTGCTGAACGCGGTGCTGACCGTCCGCGCCGGTGAGGCGGGGTCGCACGCGGGCAAGGGCTGGGAAGACTTCACCGACGCCGCGATCCGCGCGCTGAACGACAAGTCCGACCGCGTGGTGTTCGTGCTCTGGGGCGCCTACGCCCGCAAGAAGGCCCGGCTCATCACCGGCGCGCAGCACACCGTGATCGAGTCGGCGCACCCGAGCCCGCTCAGCGCCAAGAAGTTCTTCGGGACGCGGCCGTTCAGCGCCGTGAACAAGGCCCTCGTGGACGCCGGCCTCCCCGAGATCAGCTGGGGGGCGGCCGCGCACGCCGGCTGATTCACCCCTGCGGGGGAAGGGCGGGGGCGGTTTCACCCGGTGGCGGGAAGTGGCACGAGGGCCGTTCGCGCCATCGTCGGGGCATGACCGTTTCAGTTCTCACCGGGAGGGCGCCCGTCACGGGCGCCGGGCCGGGGCGGCTCCGGCTGGGCGTGTGCGCGGCGACCGTCGCGGCGTGCGTCCCCTACCTCAGTCTCAAGATCGCGTGGTTGTCCGGCAGCACGGTCGGGTGGAACGACGCGGACGCGGCCAAAGACTCAGCCCTCTTCGTGGGCAACGCGATCACGATGGGCATGGACGCGATCGCCGTGCTGGTCGTCCTGGCGTTCACGTTCCGCTGGGGCCTGCGCGTCCCGGCGTGGCTGGTGCTGACCCCGATGTGGATCGGCGCCGGGCTGCTCGCGCCGATCGCCCTCGCCGTCCCGCTCGGCTCCCTCGTGCAGACGCTGTTCACGTCCGAGCCGCTCACCACGTCCGACGACGCGATCCAGGGCTGGGTGTACGGCGTCGTGTACGCGGGCTTCACGCTGCAGGGGATCGGGCTGCTCACCGCCTTCGTCCTGCACGCGCGCGAAAGGTGGCCGGACGTTTTCACAGCCCGCACCAACGAGGTCGCAAGGGGCGCGACGCATGCGCTGCAAGTGCTCCTGGCGCGCACGGCGGGGGTGTTCGCCGTCGTCTTCGCGGCGGTGCAGTTCTACTGGGCGTTCGGCGGCACGGCCGGGATCCGCGCCGAGGACCTCGACCAGCGGGGCGCGGTCCAGCAGCTGGCCGACGGTGTGATGGGCCTGATGGCGCTCGGGGGCGCGGTGGCGCTGCTCGCGATCGTGCGGCGCGCCGGCCGTCCGGAGCGGTTCGCGGTGCCGCTGGCGGGCGCGTGGATCGGCGCGGGCGCCGCGTTCGCCTGGTCGTTCTACCGGCTCATCACGCTGCTCAGCCAGCCGGAGTTCCTCGACTCGGGGTCGTCGAGCGCGCTCAACCTGACGACGCTCTGCGGGCTGCTCGCCGGGCTCCTCATGGGCGTCACCGGCGCTGTCCTGCTCGCCGAGCGGGACGCTCAGCGCCCCGGCCGGGCCGCCGAGCGGGACGCGGACGCTCAGAGCGCGAGCCCGACCGCCAGCAGGACGCCGTAGACGATCTGGAGCCGGCCGGTCTCGCCCAGCACGGGGATCAGGGCGGGGCCGGTCGCCCCGCCCAGCACCTTCTGCGTCGGCGGGAGCGACAGCGGGGCGGCGAGCAGCGCGATCAGCGCCCAGGGATGCGGGGCCGCCAGCACCAGGACGATCATGAACGGCAGCGCGGTGCACGCCGCGTACAGCAGGCGCGTCCAGCGGTCGCCGAGAACGACGGCGAGGGTGCGCTTCCCGGCCTCGCGGTCGGTGGGGATGTCGCGCAGGTTGTTCGCGACGAGCAGCCCGCAGGCCAGCATCCCGATCGGCACCGCCGCCGCCCACGCCTCCCACGGCAGGCCCTCGACCTGCACGTACACCGTCCCGGCGACCGCGACGAGGCCGAAGAAGACGAACACCGACACCTCGCCCAGCGCGCGGTAGCCGTACGGGGCCCTGCCGCCCGTGTAGAACCAGGCCGCGAGGATCGCGAACGCGCCGACGAGCAGCAGCCACCAGGTCGTGACGGCGGCGAGCACGAGCCCGGCGACGGCGGCGGCGAGGAAGCAGCCGAGCGCGGCGGCGAGGACCTGCTTCGGCGGCGCGACCTTCGACCCGACGAGGCGGAGCGGCCCGACGCGGTCCTCGTCGGTGCCGCGGACGCCGTCGCTGTAGTCGTTGGAGTAGTTCACGCCGATCTGCAGGACGAGCGCGACGACCGCGGCGAGCACGGCGCGCCACCAGACCGCACCGCCCTCACCGGAGGCGACGCCGGTGCCGACGACGACGGGGACGAGGGACGCGGGCAGGGTGCGGGGCCGGGAACCGGCGACCCATTGGGAGAGCGTGGCCACAGTTACCGCTCGTTCTCGTGGGGCGACAGGGGGACTATCCCTTCGATTCTTCCCGATGGTGATCACCGCTGGGACGCAGCCGCAGGGATACGGCGAGCCCCAGCGCGAGGATCGCGGCGGTGGTGAGGGCGGCGTGCCTGGTCGCGACGGCGAGGCTCTCGTCGGCGGCGCGGGCCTCGGCGGCCCGCGCGGGCGTGCCGTGCAGCTCGCGTCCGTAGGTCCCGGCGCTCTCGCGCAGGTCGCGGGCGACGGCCGCGCGTTCCTCCGGCGGGAGCGCGGAGCCGGAGAGCCGGTCGGTCATCGCGTGGCCGAGGCTCGTCGCGAACACCGTCCCGATGGCGGCGATGCCGAGCGCCGCGCCGACCTGGCGGGCCGTGGACTGGGTGCCGGACGCCTGCCCCGCCCGCGCCTGCGGGACGTCCGCCAGCGACACGTTCGTCAGCTGCGCCGACGTCAGGCCGAGGCCCAGCCCGTACAGCAGCATCCACGGCGCGAGCCCGAGCCCGCCGGTGGACGCCGACACCGTGACGCCCAGCGCGACGACCGCGCCGACCTCAATCACCATGCCGATCTGCACGACCCGGTGCGCGCCGCGCCTGTTGGCGAGGTTGCCCGCGTACCCGCCGGACAGGAACGCGCCGGCGGCGAGCGGCAGGATCGCGACGCTGATCTCCAGCGGGTTCGTGCCGTGCACGCCGAGCAGGAACAGCGGCAGGACGAACAGCAGCCCCAGCTCGCCGACGTTGATCAGGGCGGACGCGAGGTTCCCGCGGCGGAAGTTCGGGATGCGGAACAGGTCGAGGTCGAGCAGGACGGAGCGCCCGGCCGCCGCCCTGGACCGTTCGACGACGACCAGCGCCGCGAGCAGCACCACGCCCAGCGCCAGCACGACCGGGACAGGCGACAGCCCCGACTCCGGCCAGCCGAACCCGGCCATCGAGAACGGGCGCGTCGCGACCCACCAGCCGTACGTCTGGCCCTCGATGATCCCGCAGACCAGCGCGCCGAGCCCCAGCGTGGACAGCAGCCCGCCCAGCCAGTCGACGTCGCGCCGCGCCCCCGCGCGGCGCGCGGAGGCGGGCGGCGGCTGCCGGGTCTCGGGCATCAGCCACAGCGCGCCGGCGATCAGCGCGGCGCCGAGCGGCAGGTTGATCCCGAACGCCCAGCGCCAGCCGCCGCCGGTGGCGAGCGCGCCGCCGGCGAGGGGCCCGAGCGCCGCCATGCCGCTGATCATCGAGCCCCAGATCCCGAACGCGACGGCGCGCTCCCGCCCGGTGAACACGGCGTTCACCGTCGACAGCGTCGTCGGCAGGACCATCGAGGCCCCGACGCCCTGGAGCGCGCGTGCGCCGATCAGCGCCGAGCCGTCGCTCGCGAGCGCGGCGCCGACGCTCGCCGCCGCGAACACCGCCACGCCGAGCACGAACATCCGGCGCCGCCCGAACAGGTCGCCCGCCCGGCCGAAAGGGATCAGCAGCGCGGCGAACACCAGCGCGTAGACCGAGGTGACCCATTCGGCGTCGGTGGTCGTCAGGCCCAGGTCGGTGACGATCCTCGGCAGCAGGACGCCGACGATCGTGGCGTCCACCACGATCAGCGAGACGCCCAGGCTGATGACGGCCATGCCGAGCCAGCGGCGGCGTCCGGCGGCGGGCTCCGCGGGCACGGGCGCGCGCGGCGGCGTCAGGAAGGTGGACTCGGGCACGGCTTCAAAGATATGGCCGGGGCGGTCGAGGTCCGCACCGCCCCCTGGGGAACAGGTCAGCCGCTGATGTCGGTGTGCAGGCGGATCTGCCGGACGGGCTCGCCCATGTCGAGCGTCCGGGCCGTGCCGTCCGGGGCCCAGCCGGCCGAGCCGAGGAACGTGCGCGTGACCTCGTCGTCCTCGAACGTCCACGTGGTCAGGGTGGCGAAGCCGTCCTCGCGGAGCAGGTCGGCGGTCGCGGCGAGCAGCCGGCTGCCGTGCCCGGCGCGGGCGTGCGGCGGGTCGACCAGCAGGGTGATCAGCTCGGCGGTGCCGGCGGGGTCGAGATCCGGATCCTCGGCCGGGGCGTGCGCCGCGAACCCGACGACCAGGTCGGACGCCACGGCGACGAGCAGCCGGTGCCGCGGGCTCGGCGGCGCCGTGGCCGCCTCCGTCCACTTGTCGCGCCACACCTCCAGCGCGGCGGGCCCGGTCACCTCGGCGAGGACGGCGGCGGGCAGCAGGTCGCGGTAGCCCTGCCGCCAGGCGCGCACCTGGATGTCGGCGACGGCGGCGGCGTCCGCGCGCCGGGCGGGCCGCACTCCGACATCGGCCATGGCGTGGCACGTCCTCTCCGTCCGGGATCATCGCCCACCCTAGGCCCCCGGGACGCGGTCAGGCCCGGCGGCGGGCCCGGTAGGCGCGGGTCTTGGTGCGGTTCCCGCAGACGCTCATCGAGCACCAGGCGCGGGACCGGTTCTTGGAGGTGTCCAGGAACGCCCAGCGGCAGGTGTCCTCCTGGCAGACCTTCAGCCGGGGCCAGGTCCCGGCGGCGACCGAGTCCATGATCGCGGCGGCGAGGCGGGCCAGGCCGGCGGCGGCCGTGCCGGGCGGGTCGAGCGGGACGAGCCGCGGCCGCCCCTCGGTGAGCGTGACGCGCAGGGGCAGGGCGGCGAGGGCGTCGTCCAGGTCGTCCGGGAAGTCGGCGCCCCGGGGCCCGTGGTGCGCGGACATGGCCTCGCGGAGGCCCTCCCTGAGGGCGATCCCGGTGACCAGGTCGGTGCCGGACGCCCGCGCGCCCTCGGGGACGAGCCCGCGCCCGGCCAGCCACGCGGCGAGCCGTCCGGGCGTCATCAGCTCGTCCTCGGCGGCCTCGACGTTGAGCGTGTTGACGAAGTCCCTGAGCAGCGGCGCGGGGTCGTCCTGAGACTCGGCCATCACCTCTCCTGCCTGTTCGCGCGCAGTCTACCAACCTGCGACACTGGCATTCCCATTTTACTGGTTGCATGTCCGCGACACCAGCGTTAGTGTTTAGACGGTGTCAACCAATGGGAGGACGATCATGAAGGCGCTGCCGTACCTCGCCGGGACGGCCACGCGGCACGCATGGGCGGAGCGTGAGTACGCCCGGCTCCAGGCCGACATCGTCGAAGCGACCCTCGCCGCCCGCGCACGGTCGATCGAACGCGCCCGGCGGGTCCGCAGGTGGCTGGTCGGCGGGGTACCCGACCGGATCGGCGCCCAGCGGCACCGGCGGCACCCGGCGCCGCCGGCGGCCGGCTGCAGGCGGGCCGCCGCCCGCTCCGCCCGCTCGGCGCGCATCCTGCGGACGGCCGAGGGAGCGCCCGGAGGGGTGCGATGAGCGGCATCACCCCGACCGTGACCACGGTCGTGTTCGACTGCGCCGACCTGGACGCCATGGCCGCCTTCTGGGGCGGGCTGCTCGGCATGAAGACGACCTCGCGCGAGGACGACTGGCTCGACCTGGAGCCGCTCGCCGGCGACGGCCCGGTGCTCGCGTTCCAGCTCGTCCCCGAGACCAAGGCGACCAAGAACCGGGTGCACCTCGACCTGGACGTCCCCGACATCCACGCGGCGGGGGAGCGGGCGCGGCGGCTCGGCGCGACGCCCGCGGGCGAGCCGATGGGGAACCCGCGGACCCCCTTCCAGGTCTGGCGCGACCCGGAGGGTAACGAATTCTGCTTCTGTACCGCTTCAGAAATGTAGGACGGTGCTGAGCCGGCGGACGCCCTCCGCCAGTTCCGGCTCCGAGGCCGCCGTCCCGTAGCTGATTCGCAGGTACGGGGCGGGGGCCTCGGCGGGGAAGAAGGGCCGCCCTGCGCTGACCAGCACACCGGCGCGCAGGGCGGCCTCGGCCAGCGCCACGTCGTCCACGCCGTCCGGGAGCCGCGCCCACAGGTGCAGGCTGCCGCCCGGACGGTTCACGCCCAGTTCGGGCAGGTCCCGGGCGAACGCCGTCAGGATCGCGTCGCGGCGCGACCGCAGCGCCGCGCGGACGGCGCTCAGATGCCGCGGCCAGCCCGGCGAGCTGACCAGTTCGAGCAGCGCCTCCTGCAGCGGCCTGGCCGGGAAGAACTCCTCCACGAGCTGCGTCGCGCGGATCCGCTCGGCGACCGGGCCGCGCGCGATGACCGCCGCGACCCGCAGGCTCGGCGCGGTCGCCTTGGTCAGGGACGCGATGTGCACGACCCGGCCGTCGCCGTCTTGCGCGATCAAGGGCGGCGGGGGCGGGGCGATGCCGAGGTGCCTGGCGAAGTCGTCCTCGATCACGAAGGCGCCGGCCGCCCGCGCCACCTCCAACACCTGCGCGCGCCGCTCGTCGCTCAGCACCGTGCCGGTCGGGTTGTGGAAGGTCGGCTGGCTGTAGAAGGCGCGTGCCCCGGTCATCGCGAACGCCTCGGCGAGCAGGTCGGGACGGACGCCGTCCGCGTCCACCGGCACGGGCACCGGATGCAGCCCGCTCGCCCGCGCGACCGCGAGGACGCCCAGGTACGTCGGCGACTCGACCAGCAGGGGCGCGCCCGGCGGGAGCAGCGCCCGCAGGACCGTCGTGAGCGACTGCTGCCCGCCGCTGGTGATCACCACGTCGGCGGGGGAGACGGCGCCGCCGACCGCCCGGGCGAACCAGGCGCGCAGCTCGGGCATCCCGCCGAGCCGCGGCATCTCCCAGGCGTCCGGGCGCCGGGCCGCCCGCGCCATCGCCGTCGCGAGCGCCCGCGCCGGCTGCAGCGTCGGATGCAGGTAGCCGCCGCTGAGCGCGATCACGCCCTCAGGCGGCGGGGTGAGCAGCCCCGAGACCCCTGCCGCGTCGACGGACCGGTCGCCGAGCGTCACCGCCTGCCAGCCGAGGTCGGCCGGTTCGGCGGCGGTCGCGCGGCGCCCGGCCGCGAACGCGCCGCTGCCCGGCCGCGTCACGACCAGGCCCTCGGCGGCCAGCAGGGCCAGCGCCCGCGACACCGTCACCGGGCTGACCCGGTGCCGCTCGACCAGGCTCCGGCTGGACGGGAGCCGCTCCCCGGCGCTCATCCGGTGGACGTCGGCACGCAGCGAATCGGCAAGCGCCGCAACACTGCTATCGTGTCTCATGAGAACTAAGGATAGCGCTACTGCCCCCGCGCCGATAGCGGGCACCGGCCAGGGACGGGGCCTCTGGCTCGCCGCCATCGGCGTCCTGACCTTCTCCTTCACCATCCCCAGCACGGTCTTCGGGCTGGACGGGCTGAACCCGTACCTCATCGGCGTCGGCCGCGCCGCCGCGGCGAGCGTTCTCGCCGCCGTCGTACTGCTATCGGTGCGGGCGCCCCGCCCCCGCCGCGACCAGCTCGCGGGGTTCGCGGTCGTCGTCGCCGGCGTCATCTTCGGGTTCCCGGTGCTCTCCACGCTCGCGCTCGACAACGGCGCCTCGTCCGCCCACTCGGCCGTCGTGGTCGGGCTGCTGCCCGCCGTCACCGCCGTGTTCGGCGTGCTGCGCGCGGGGGAGCGGCCGTCCGGCGCGTTCTGGCTTGCCGGGGCGGCCGGCGCGGTCTGCGTCACCGGGTTCGCGCTGATCCGCGGCGCGGGCCACGTCACGGCCGCCGACCTGCTGCTGTTCGGCGCGCTGGTCACCTGCGCGGCGGGCTACACCGAGGGCGCGCGGCTCGCCCGTGACATGCCGGGCTGGCGCGTCATCTCCTGGGCGCTCGTGCTCTCCGCGCCGATCACCGTCCCGGTGACGGTCTGGCTCCTCGCGACGACCGATCCCGAGTGGACGGGACGTGCCACCCTCGGCTTCGCCTACGTCGCCGCCTTCTCCGCCTACATCGGCTTCTTCGCCTGGTACGAGGGCCTGGCACGGGCCGGGATCGCGCGCGCCAGCCAGGTCCAGCTCGCCCAGCCCGTCATGACCCTGCTCTGGTCGGGCATCCTCCTCGGCGAGCGGATCGACGCCACGACCGCGCTCGCCGCCGTCGCCGTGCTGGTCTGCGTGGCCCTCACCCAGCGCACCCGCGTCGACCGGTCGCCCGACGGCCTGCGGGACGGTTTGCGGGACGCGCGGCCGTCGCGCACGATGGAGGAAGGGAGCGTCACACATCGATGACTTCCGGGGGGCGTCCATGGACGGCAAGCTGACCGTGCCCGAGGGCGGGTTCTGGCCCGCCCCGGAGATCCCGCAGCCGAACATCTACCCGATGGAGTGGCGGGTCGAGACCGACAAGCTCGCCGCCATCTACGAGAAGTCCAAGCGCGTGGTCTGGAACCCCGCCGACCTGCCCTGGGACGACCTGCGCCCCGGCGACTTCACGCCGGAGCAGCGGCTCGGGATCATGTACTGGTTCGCCGTCCTCGCCAACTTCGACGCCTCCGGGCCCGCCGTCTTCGCCCGCGCCACGATCCACGCGTTCGAGCAGCACGAGGAGGACCCCGTCCGCAAGTGCTTCTTCTCGATCACGCGCGACGAGATGAACCACGAGGAGTGCTGCCAGCGGACCATCGCCAAGCTCTGGCCGGGCGGCCCGCTCGACTGGCGTCCGGAGACCGATCTGGAGAAGGCCGCGCACAACAACATCGGCTGGCTCTACCACAACGGCGGCCGCTACTGGCAGGGCTACAACACCGCCGTCCGCAAGTACTCGCTCGCCGTCCTGTTCACCAGCTTCATGATGGGCGAGATGGCGGCCTCCACCCTCTTCCGCGGCATGGCCACGGGGACCGAGCACCCGGTCTTCGACGAGATGTTCAAGAAGATCGGCCGGGACGAGTCGCGGCACCTGCAGATCTGCATGACCATCCTGGAGAACGAGTGGCCCGGCCTCACCGAGGACGTCAAGGGCCAGATCACCAAGCAGCTCCGCGCCGGGTTCGTGTTCCTGTCGATGATCCTCTGGGAGCCGCCGGACGGCTTCTGGGACCTGCCGCCCTACTTCCTCCCCAACCACCGCGTCCTGATGGACCACGCCCGCGACGCCGGGCTCGGCGTGCTGTCGTTCGAGGAGCAGGCGGAGAACTGGAAGGTCGCCATCGCCCGCGTCCGCGCCATCGTCGAGCGCTGGGGCATCGCGTTCCCGGCGATCCCCGAGCTCGACATCTCCGGGGTCGAGGTCACCATGATCGACCCCGAAGACATCATTCCGGTGTTCTAGTCAGTCCTTGACGATCTGGGCGAGGAGGGTGACGACCCCCACGCCCACCCCGATGGGAATCGCGAACCGCGGAGCGGCGGCGGTCAGTGCCGCCGCGCCGACGGCCACGATGATGATCACTAAGGCGCGTGTGCTGATCAGAGGTCTTGGTTCGGCCCGATCCGGTCGTACTCGCATGTCGGCTCGACCTCCATCCCGGTGGACGGGTGAGATCCGGGCTGCTCCCGCCGGGACTCGCGGCCCTCGTCGGGAACCGTGGGCCCGCGGCGCCGAGCCGCCTGGTCATCACAGGGTTCCCCCGTTGTCAACGGCCGCCGCGCGCGGCGCGCGATCACGTCCAAAGCCTGGTCGTTTCATGGGCGGCGGCTGGGCGGAGCGAGGGCGGAGCGAGAGATGGCGTGTCCGATCTGCCGGTTAGATCCGGGATCATTGCGGGGTGGTGAGAAGCGGACGGGTTCGTGGGGTATCGGGCAGGGTGCTGCGCTGGACGGGCTGGGCCGCCGCCTACGCGCTCGGCCTGGTGGCGCTCGTGCTGGCCGGGGCGTGGGTGTGGTGGCAGCAGGAGCCGCAGGCGCGCGGCACCGAGGCCAACGCGCTGTGGGCGAGGCATCAGTGGGTCGGCGAGCCGCACAGCGACGCCGAGTACCGCGCGCTCGGAGAACTGCTGCGGAGGAACCGCATCACCGACGTGTTCTTCCACACCGGCCCCTTCGAGGCGGACGGGACCGTCCCCGCCCGCAAGTACCGCTACGCCCGGCAGCTGATCGCGGCCGTCCGCGAGTACGCGCCGGGCGTGCGCGCCCAGGCGTACCTCGGGCAGATCCGGATCGTGGACGGCGACGGCCTCATCGAGCTGGACGATCCGGACGTGCGCGCCCAGGTGCTCAAGACCGACGAGGTCTTCCTCGACCTGGGGTTCGACGGCATCCACTACGACTTCGAGCCCATCTACCCCGACGACGCGTCGTTCATGACGCTCATGAAGGCGACCAGCGAGCTGACCCGCTCGCGGGGGAAGCTGCTGTCGGTGGCGCTGGAGCAGCAGACGCTCATGGACGAGGCGCAGCCCTTCTACAAGGCGCTGCTCCCGCGCGGCGGCCGGTACCACCAGCCGCCCCGCCCGACCGAGGAGTTCCTGCGCGACGTCGCCGGGCTCGCCGACCAGGTCGCGATCATGACCTACGACGTGTCGCTGCCGACCGAGGCCCTCGCCGGATGGCACTTCGCCCGCCACACCCGCACCACGCTGGAGCTCATCGGCGACCGCACGACCGTGTTCATGGGCGTCCCCACCTACCGCCCCCTCATGGGCTGGGCGGAGGACCTGCCGGTCGCGCTGCGCGGCGTCCGGCGCGGGATCGACGATCTGAAGCGGCCGCCCAGGCGCCCGTTCGGCGTCGGCGTGTACGCGGACTGGACCACCGGACCGGACGAATGGGCCCACTACCGTTCCGCGTGGCTGCCCCGGACGGCGAAGACCGCCGGCGGCTGAGGCCGTCCGGACCGCTGCGGGCCCGGCGGTCGCGGAACGGTCCCATCCGGCCCGCCGCCGGAATACCCGCACGTCGGGCCGCCCAGGATGACCGCGGGGTCACGTTACGCAACCGAGTCCGGGAAGTGGCCGGACTGACCCCGTAACGTCGCATTTGCGTGCCACGATGTGGAGGTGGAGCCGCCGCCACGCGTACCCCCGAGCGTGTGGCGGCGGCTTCCTCCACGCCGCGTCCGGTAACACCTTCGCACCGCCTCGGATCTCAGCCGGACCTGCGGGTCCACCTGGTACGGCCGGAACGGTACCGTTCGATGCATGGCACCCAGCACAACACCTGACGCTCCGTTCGGGCGGATGCTGACCGCTATGGTCACCCCGTTCCTGCCGGACGGCGGCGTCGACTACGACGGCGCCGCGCGCCTCGCGACCCACCTGGTCGACGAGCGGCGCCACGACGGCCTGGTCGTCAACGGGACGACCGGCGAGTCGCCGACGACGAGCGACGACGAGAAACAGCAGCTTCTGCGCGCGGTCATCGACGCGGTCGGCGACCGCGCCGTGATCGTCGCCGGTGCCGGAACCAACCACACGGAGCACACTCTGAACCTCGCGCGGCAGGCCGAGGCCGCCGGCGCGAACGGGCTGCTCGTGGTGACGCCCTACTACAACAAGCCCCCGCAGGAGGGCCTCATCCGCCACTTCACGGCGGTGGCCGACGCGACGGGCCTGCCGGCCATGCTGTACGACATCCCCGGACGCGCCGGCGTGCCGATCGAGAACGACACGCTGATGCAGCTCGCCGAGCACCCGCGGATCGTCGCCGTCAAGGACGCCAAGGGCGACCTGTTCGGCGCGTCCAGGGTCATGGCGGAGACCGACCTCGTCTGGTACTCGGGCGACGACAACCTGAACCTGCCGTGGCTGTCGGTCGGCGCGGCCGGGTTCGTCAGCGTGGTGGGGCACGTCGTCGGCACCGAGCTGCATGAGATGATCGAGACCTACCGTGCCGGCGAGCACGCGCGGGCGCTGCAGATCCATCGGCGGCTGCTGCCCGTGGTCGCCGCCATCATGACCCGTACGCAGGGCGCCATCGCCGTCAAGGCAGCGCTGAACCTGCTCGGCCTTCCCGGCGGCGGCCCGCTTCGCGCGCCGCTCGTGGAGGCCTCGCCGGAGTTCGCGGCGCGCCTGCGTGAAGACCTCACGATAGGGGGAGTCAAAGTGCCGGAGGTCACCCGGTGAGTCATCCTCACCCGGAGCTCTCGGACCCGCCCGCCCCGCCCGAGGGCGGGCTGCGCATCGTCGCGCTCGGCGGGCTGGGGGAGATCGGCCGCAACATGACGGTGTTCGAGTACGGCGGCCGCCTGCTCGTCGTCGACTGCGGCGTCCTGTTCCCCGAGACCGAGCAACCCGGAATCGATCTGATCCTGCCCGACTTCGAGTACATCAGGGAGCGCCTGGACGACATCGAGGCCGTCATCCTCACGCACGGCCACGAGGACCACATCGGCGCCGTCCCGTACCTCCTGCGCGAGCGCCGCGACGTCCCGCTGGTCGGCTCGCGGCTGACGCTGGCGCTGATCGAGGCCAAGCTGACCGAGCACCGCATCAAACCGGTCACCGACGTGGTGGTGGAGGGCGAGCGGCGGACGTTCGGGCCGTTCGACATCGAGTTCCTCGCCGTCAACCACTCGATCCCGGACGCGCTCGCCCTCGCCATCCGCACGCCCGCCGGGCTCGTCCTGCACACCGGCGACTTCAAGATGGACCAGCTTCCGCTGGACGGCCGGCTCACCGACCTGCCCGGCTTCGCGCGGCTCGGCGCCGAGGGCATCGACCTGCTGATGTCCGACTCGACCAACGCCGAGGTGGCGGGCTTCGTCACCAGCGAGCGCAACATCGGCCCGGTGGTGGACGAGGTGTTCCGCACCGCGCAGGAGCGGCTCATCGTCGCCTGCTTCGCCTCGCACATCCACCGCGTCCAGCAGGTCCTGGACGCCGCCGTCGCCAACGGCCGCAAGGTCTGCTTCGTCGGGCGGTCGATGGTCCGCAACATGGGCGTCGCGCGCGAGCTCGGCTACCTCACCGTCCCGGACGACATCATGGTCGACCAGAAGGACCTGGACGACATCCCCGGCGACCGGCTGGTGCTGGTGTGCACCGGGTCGCAGGGCGAGCCGATGTCGGCGCTGTCGCGGATGGCGAACCGCGACCACTCGATCCGCATCACCGAGCGCGACACGGTGATGCTCGCGTCGTCGCTGATCCCGGGCAACGAGAACGCCGTCAACCGCGTCATCAACGGGCTCACCCGGTGGGGGGCGCGCGTCATCCACAAGGGCAACGCGCTCGTGCACGTGTCCGGGCACGCCTCCGCGGGCGAGCTGCTGTACGTGCTGAACGTGACCAAGCCGGCGAACTTCGTCCCGATCCACGGCGAGTGGCGGCACCTGCGCGCGCACGCCAAGCTCGCGGCGCTCACCGGCGTCCCGGACGAGAACATCGTCATCGCCGAGGACGGCGTCGTCGTCGACCTCGTCGACGGCCGCGCCAAGATCGTCGGCGCCGTGCCCGCAGGCTACGTCTACGTGGACGGCCTGTCGGTCGGCGAGGTCACCGAGACCTCGCTGAAGGACCGGCGCATCCTCGGCGAGGAGGGCTTCGTGTCCATCGTCGTCGGCATCGACTCCACGTCCGGCAAGCTCGTCGCCGGGCCCGAGGTGCACGCCCGCGGCGCCGGGATCATGAACGAGGACTTCGAGGAGATCATCGAGCGGATCGAGGGCGTGCTGCGGGACGCGGCCGGCGACGGCGTCAACGACGTGCACCAGATCGGCCAGCTCATCCGCCGCACCGTCGGCAAGTGGGTCAGCGACAACTACCGCCGCCGCCCGATGATCGTTCCGGTGGTCGTCGAGGTGTAGCCGGAGGTCCGGTACCGGGACGGCGGACGCGCGTCAACACGCCCGTCCGCCATCCCGGGAACCTCTTGGGTCCTTGGTTACTCTCATAACCATGGCCACACGTGCGTCTGGGGGAACGAAAACCTCTTCGCGTGCGGGGGGCAGCACGGCTCGCAAGTCCGCCGGGTCGTCCCCCCGGAAGCGTTCGAGCGGCAGCTCGAAGGGGAACCGCGGCTCGGGCCGTGGGCGCTCCCCGCAGAAGCCCGACCCGATCTCCCAGGCGGTGCTCGGGTTCTTCAAGCTCCTGTTCAAGCTGTACCTGCTCGCGGCGGTCGCGGTCGGGTCGATCTTCCGCGCCTACGGGCACGGCGCCCGCAGCCTCGACCCCGAGCACCGGCGAGACGGGCTCGGGCTCGCGCTGCTCGGCTCGTCGATCGTGCTGGCCTCGGTCACCTGGTTCCGCCCGGACGGCGTCGTCACCATCGCGCTGGAGAAGGTCGTGCGCGGCGGCATCGGCATCATGGCGATGATCCTGCCCATCCTGCTGGCCCTGCTGGCGTGGCGGACGCTTCGCCACCCCGAGCACCACGAGGACACCGGACGCATCGTCATCGGCATGACCGCGCTCGGCGTCGGCGTCCTCGGCATCCTGCACATCGCGGCGGGGGTCCCGTCGCCCGCGAAGGACATGGACGGCGTCCGCGAGTCGGGCGGCGTCATCGGCTGGGTCGTGTCGGCCCCCCTGGACGCGGCGCTGAGCGGGTGGGTGGCCGTCCCGCTGCTGCTGCTCCTGTCCGGGTTCGGCCTCCTGGTCGTCACCGCGACGCCCATCAACCGCGTGCCCGAGCGGGTCTCCGACCTGTGGGCGGTGGCGACGCTGCAGGGCCGCCCGCAGCGCCCGTCCCGCGACGCGAACGAGGGCGAGGGCGACGGCGAGGGCGAGGCGCCGAAGAAGCGCCGCCGCAAGAGGAAGTCCGTCAAGGACGAGGGCGACGAGCTGGAGGTCGGCGAGCACTCCCCGCCCTACGACACGCCCCTGCTGGAGGACGAGCCGAAGAAGGCCGACCGCCGGCAGCGCGACCTGGCCGACGACCTGTTCGAGCCCGACCCGTTCCAGCCG
>NZ_VCKW01000099.1 GCF_005889715.1 Actinomadura soli | reverse complement strand
GCCCTGGCGGCGGCCGGGTCCAGGTAGTCGCCGCCGCGCTTGAGGGGGGCGAAGTCGTCGTCCAGCTCGTAGACGAGGGGGATGCCGGTGGGGATGTTCAGGCCGACGATCTGCTCGTCGGAGACGTCGTCCAGGTGCTTGACGAGGCCGCGCAGGGAGTTGCCGTGCGCGGCGACGAGGACGGTCTTCCCGGCGGCCAGGTCGGGGACGATCGAGTCGTACCAGTAGGGGAGCATGCGGTCGACGACGTCGGCGAGGCACTCGGTCCGGGGGATGAGCTCGGACGGGAGTTCGGCGTAGCGGAGGTCGTTGACCTGGGAGAGGGGGTCGTCGTCCTTGATGGGCGGTGGCGGGGTGTCGTAGGAACGGCGCCAGGTCATGAATTGCCGTTCGCCGAATTCCTCGCGCGTCTGGGCCTTGTTCTTGCCCTGGAGGGCGCCGTAGTGGCGCTCGTTGAGGCGCCAGGAACGGCGGACGGGGATCCAGAGCAGGTCGGCGACGTCCAGGGCGATGTTGGCGGTGCGGATGGCCCGCTTCAGCAGGGAGGTGTGCACCACGTCGGGGGTGATGTCGGCGTCCAGGAGCAGGTCACCGCCCTTGGTCGCCTCGCTCTCGCCCTTCGCGGACAGGTCGACGTCCACCCATCCGGTGAAAAGTCCTTCCGCGTTCCAGACGCTTTCGCCGTGCCGGAGCAATACCAGGGTCGCCATGGGACCAGAGCCTAGCGGCGTCAGGGCGAATGGCGGTTCGCCGGGTCGGCGAAGGACGCGAAGGCCCGGAGGTTGGCGAGGCTCTCGCCGCGCTTGACACGCCAGTCCCATTCACGCTGGATGGACGATTTGAACCCGCGTTCCAGCGCCTTGTCGAAGTTCTCGTCGGAGTAGGTGAGGACGCAGCCGAGAAGGCGGTCGATCTCGTCCGGTGACACCGACTCCAGGGCGACCCTGCCGACGAGGTGGACGTCGCCGACGTCGTCCAGCGCGAACGCGACCCCGTACATGCGGCCGTTCTTCTCCAGGAGGAAGCGGTAGAAGTCGGCGTGGTTCTCGTCGGGACGGCGGCAGAAGAACGCCTCGACGTGCAGGCTGTGCTCGCCGACGATCAGCCAGGTCATGGTGGCGAGCTTGTGCTGCCCGGGGAGCTTGACGAAGAACGCGTTCGCGCGGGGCTCGTCGAACTCCAGCTCGGCGGCCAGCAGGGTCTTCCTGATCGTGTCGACCGGGTCCGCGGCGCTCATGCGGTGACCTGCGCGGCGTCGCGGGCGGCCGGGATCGGCGAGGTGCGGATGTCCACGGCTCCGGTATACACGTCCAGGAGGTTGTCGACCGTGGCGTCCCAGCCGAAGGTGTGCGCGTGGCGGACGGCGCCGCGGGCGAGGCGGGCGTGCAGGCCGGGTTCGGCGTGGAGGCGGCGCAGGACGGCGGCGTAGCCGGCCGGGTCGTGGCCGGAGATCAGGACGCCGGACTCGCCGTCGGCGACGGCGGTGCGCAGGCCGCCCACGCTGGACGCGACGACGGGCGTCCCGCACGCCTGGGACTCGACGGCGACCAGCCCGAACGACTCGCTGTGGGACGGGACGACGGTCACGTCCGCGGCGCGGTACCAGTCGGCCAGCTCGTGCTGCGGGCTCGGCGGCTCGAACCGCATGACGTCGGAGATGCCGAGGTCGGCGGCCAAATTCTGCAGGCCCTCGGGGCGGCAGAGCCCGGAGCCGCTCGGGCCGCCGACGACGGCGACGACGAGCTTGCGGCGCAGGGACGGGTCGTCGGCGAGCATGCGGGCGACGGCGCGCAGGAGGACGTCGGGGGCCTTGAGCGGCTGGATGCGGCCGACGAACAGCAGCACGTACGCGTGGCGGGGGAGCCCGAGGCGGCGGCGGGCCGGGCCGGTGCGGTGCGGGAGCAGGCCGGTGCCGCGGGCCAGGGACGACTCGGGGTGGAACATCGACAGGTCCACGCCGGGGCTGACGGTCGCGACCCGCGAGGGGTCGGCGCCGTACAGGCCGACGAGCTGGTGGGCCTCCTCGGCGGTGTTGGCGACGAGCTGGTCGGACGACGCCACGACCTGCTCCTCGCCCAGGACGCGCTCGGCCGGTTCGGGTTTGTCGCCCTCCGCGAGGGCCGCGTTCTTCACCTTCGCCATGGTGTGCATGGAGTGGACGAGCGGGACGCCCCAGCGCTGCTTCACCGCCCACCCAGCCTGACCGGACAGCCAGTAGTGGGTGTGCAGGAGGTCGTAATGACCTGGCTCGTGGGCCGCCTCGGCGCGCTGGATGCCGGACGTGAAGCCGCACAGGTGCCGGGGCAACTCCGTCTTGTCCAGCTCCTCGAACGGCCCCGCGACGACGTTGCGGACGAGGACGCCCGGGGCCAGTTCGACGACGGGCGGCATCGCGCGGCTGGTCGCGCGGGTGAAGATGTCGACCTCGACGCCCCTGGCGGCGAGGCGCCTGGCCACCTCCACGATGTAGACGTTCATGCCGCCCGCGTCGCCCGTACCCGGCTGGTCGAGGGGGGAAGTATGAACACTGACCGTCGCAACTCGGCTGATACGACGCGACACCGGACACCACCTCCGGTAGTGCAACCTATCGACCGCGTTACCTGTTCCCTCAACATGGGTGACAATCGTGACTTCTCGCCGCAGTGACGGACCTCACCGGCGACCCTGCCGCCCGCCTGGAACGCCGGTACCTGGGAGGCTTGGGCATGCGTAAGACCGCGGTAGTGACCGGAGCGAGCAGCGGGATCGGAGCGGCCACGGCCCGGCGCCTGGCCGCGGAGGGGTTCAACGTCGTGCTCGCCGCGCGGCGCCGGGACCGGCTGGACGCCCTCGCCAAGGAGATCGCAGACAGCGTGCCGGGCGCCGGGAAGATCGTGCCCGTCACCCTGGACGTGACGTCGCAGGAGTCGGTGGACGCGCTCGCCCAAGCCCTCGGCGGCTGCCATGTGCTGGTCAACAACGCGGGCGGCGCCCTCGGCCTCGACACCGTGGCGACCGCCGATCTCCGCGAGTGGCAGGCGATGTACGAGAGCAACGTCATCGGGCTCGTCCGCGTGACGCAGGCGCTGCTGCCCAAGCTGATCGAGAGCGGCGACGGCCATGTCGTCAACATCACCTCGCTGGCCGGGCACGTCCCGTACGAGGGCGGCGGCGGGTACAACGCGGCCAAGTTCGCCGCCTACGCGGTGAACGACGTGCTGCGGCTCGAACTGGTCGCCGAGCCCGTCCGCGTCACCGAGATCGCGCCGGGGCTGGTGAAAACGGAGGAGTTCTCGCTGGTCCGGTTCCACGGGGACGAGGAGAAGGCCGCCAAGCCGTACGAGGGCGTCCCCGAGCCCCTGGTCGCCGACGACGTCGCCGACTGCGTCGCTTGGGCAGTGACGCGTCCGGCGCATGTGAACATCGACCGCATCGACGTCCAGCCGCGCGTCCAGGCCGCGCCGCACAAGCTCCATCGCCAGTAGGCGGGCTCAGACGGCGGGCGCGACCGCCGTCCAGGGAAGGGTGATCTCACCGAGCCGCCAGCGGTTTCTGCCGCCGTGGGGCGGACGGGTGACGACGGGATGGGTCCGGGCGAGGAGGGCGACCGCCTCGGCCCAGCGGGCGCGCGGGCCGAACGCGGAGTGCGGGGCGGCGGTCGCCCAGCAGCGGTCGAACGCGGTCAGCAGCGCGTGGACGGGCTCGCCCGGCACGTTCCGGTGGATCAGCGTCTTCGGCAGCCGTTCGGCCAGCTCGGACGGGCGCGCCAGCGTGGGCAGATGGGCCGCGAACGTGATCGTCCGCGGGCCGTCCGGGGTGAGCGTCGCCCAGACCGCGCGGCGGCCGATCTCGTCGCACGTCCCCTCGACCAGGACACCGGACGGGTCGAGGCGCGCGGTGAGCTCGTCCCAGGCGCGCCAGGCCGCCGCCTCGTCGTACTGCCGCAGGACGTTGAACGCCCTGATCAGGACGGGCGGCCGCGGGACCGGCAGCTCGAAGCCGCCGCGCCGGAACGACAGCCCGTCGAGGGGGCCGTCGCGGGCGAGAAGGGCGTGCCCGGCGGCCACCCGGCCGGGGTCGATCTCGATGCCGATGACCTCCAGCCGCGGCGACACGGCGCGGAGCCGGGTGTAGAGCTCGACCGTCGTGACCGGGGACGCGCCGTAGCCGAGGTCGACGGCCAGGGGGCGCGGGCCGGAGCGCAGCGGACGGGTCTGGGTGGCGGCGATCCAGCGGTCCACGCGGCGCAGCCGGTTGGGGGCGGTGGTGCCGCGGGTCACCTCCCCCCGCGGCCGCTGCATGGGGGGCACCGGCCAATTCTTCCGTGCCGTCCGCCATGCCCCGTACGCCGCCGCCTCGCATCCTCCCCGTCTGAACGAAATTCCGTTCGGGTCTGTCCGGCCGGTGGTGGGGCGGGAGATCCTGGCGAAATGCCGGATCTGCACGCCCTCCTCGCCGACCTGGCCGCCGAGGGCGACTCCCTCGACGCCCTGGTCGCGCCGCTGCCCGCCGCGCGCTGGGCGGACGCGACCCCGGCCGACGGCTGGACGATCGCGCACCAGATCGCCCACCTCGCCTGGACGGACGCGCAGGCCGTCGTCGCCGCCACCGACCCCGCCGCGTTCGCCGGGCTCATCGAGCGGGCCCTGGAGAACCCTGACGACTACGTCGAGGCCGGTGCCCGGGAGGGCGCGGCCGAGGATCCCGCCCGCCTCCTCGCACGCTGGCGGGACGGACGGCGCCGCATCATGGACGCGCTGACCGTCTTCCAGCCCCCACCCGCCGCCGATCAATCGACGAGCTCCGCTCGGCCGGCGGCTGTCCCGGCCGGGCGGCGGCTCCCGTGGTTCGGCCCGCCGATGAGCGCGGCGTCGATGGCGACGGCGCGGCTCATGGAGACCTGGGCGCACGGCGAGGACGTCGCCGACGCCCTCGGCGAGCGGCGCACGCCCACCCGCCGCCTCCGGCACGTCGCGCACATCGGCGTCCGGACCCGCGACTTCGCGTTCCGCAACCGCGGCCTGGAACCTCCCGCCGATGCGTTCCACGTCGTCCTGGAGGGCCCGGACGGCGACGCGTGGACGTGGGGCCCGGCGGACGCGCCGCAGTCCGTCAGCGGCCCCGCGCTCGACTTCTGCCTGCTCGCGACGCAGCGGCGGCACCGCGACGACCTCGCGCTCACCGCTATCGGCGCGGACGCCGACCGCTGGCTGGACGTGGCCCAGGCCTTCGCCGGCCCGCCCGGCCCGGGCCGCGCCCCGGCGACCACCTGAGCGTCCGGCGTCCGGTCACGTTCAGGCGGCCCGATCAGGGACATGTCTCCGGGTATGACGATTCTCATCGCCTATGACGGGTCCGACGACGCGCGGGCCGCGATCGAATACGCCGCCCGCAAGGTCAAGCCGGAGCCGGCCGTGGTCATGACGGTGTGGGAGCCGCTGCTGGCGCAGCTGGCGTGGGCGCCGCTGGCGGCGGCGACGCCGCTGGCCGGCGAGCCGGAGCCCGGCGAGAAGTTCGAGGAGGAGCGGCAGGCGGAGCGCCTCGCCCGGCAGGGCGCCGACCTCGCCGCCGCGGGCGGGCTGACCGAGGTGACGACCCGCGCCGAACGCGGCGACGGACCGGTCTGGGCCGCCATCGTGGACGTCGCCGGCGAGCTGGACGCGTCCCTCATCGTCACCGGTTCACGCGGCCTCGGCGGCGCCCGCTCCATGATCTTGGGGAGCGTCTCGACCCGTGTTCTTCATCACGCCGGGCGTCCGGTCCTCGTCGTCCCGCCCACGAAGGGCCAGGACTGACGGGCGGGGGCCGTCAGGCGGGCGTCAGGGTGTGGCGAGGGCGCGCTCGAAGGCGGCGTAGGCGTCCGACGTGAAGAGGACGAACCGCGCGTCGGTGACCTTGCACGGCGTCGAGCGGACCGTGGTGACCGCGATGCGGGCGGCGTCGTCCATGGGCCAGCCGTAGATGCCCGCCGACACCGCGGGGAAGGCGATCGACTCGACGCCCAGCTCGTCCGCCACGCGCAGCGCCTCCCGGTAGCAGGAGGCGAGCTGGTCGGAGCGGTCGTCGGAGGCCGAGTAGACGGGCCCGACGGTGTGGATGACCCATTGCGCGGGGAGCCGTCCGGCGGTCGTCGCGACGGCCTGCCCGGTCGGAAGGCCGCCGCCGTACTGGGCCGCGCGCAGCTTGCGGCAGTCGTCCAGGATCTCCGGGCCGCCCTTGCGGTGGATGGCGCCGTCCACCCCGCCGCCGCCGAGGAGCGAAGAATTGGCCGCGTTCACGACCGCGTCCACCTTTTGCTCCGTGATGTCGCCCCGGACGAGAGAGATCTTCATGTCCGCCGCTCCTCCGCTGTGGCCCGAACCCGTCAGAAGAGAAGAATTCTCACCCGCGCCGTGCGCGAAACGCGTTCGGTTGCTTCCCGGCGGTACGCTCATGGCGGACGGGACAACTGGGGTGGTGAAGCCCGTCCGATTCGTCCGGCTGATGCCGTGGGGGGCGCCCGAACGGGAGGGCCGGGCGTGACCGCCCGCAGACCGACTACCTATCCTGCCGTCGAGACGACCACAAAGGCGTGCAAGTCGTGGAGGTACCCCCTTGAAGATTCTCCTCGCCGGAGCGACCGGAGTCGTCGGTCGCCGGCTGATCCCGCTGCTCGTCCAGGCGGGCCATGAGGTCGCAGGGACGACACGCCGAACCGAGCGCGCCGGCGCGCTCCGCGACCTCGGCGCCGCGCCGGTCGTCGTGGACGTGCTCGACGCCGCCGCCGTCCGCGAGGTCGTCGCCGCCGAACGTCCGGACGCGGTGATCCACCAGCTCACCGATCTCAGCGACGAGAACTTCGCCGCCAACTCGCATCTGCGGATCGTGGGCACCCGGAACCTGGTCGACGCCGCCAGGGCCGCGGGCGTCGAGACGATGATCGCGCAGAGCATCGCGTGGCTGTACGTCGCCGGGGACACCCCGGCCGTCGAGACCGACCCGCTGGACACGGCGCTGCCGCCCTACGAGGGCGTCGCGGCGCTGGAGGCGGCGGTCGGCGAGATGCCGCGCGGTGTCGTGCTGCGCTACGGCGCCCTGTACGGGCCCGGCACGTGGTACGCCCCGGACGGCGCCATCGCCGAGCGGGTGCGCGCGGGCACCATGCGCCCGGCGCCGTCGTGGACGTCGTTCGTGCACGCCGACGACGCGGCGTCGGCCGCGCTCGCGGCGCTCGACTGGCCCGCCGGTCCGGTCAACATCGTGGACGACGAGCCCGCGACCACGGCCGACTGGCTGCCGGTCTACGGCGCGGCGATCGGCGCGCCCAACCCGGGCAACGCCGGCAAGCACGCGGCCACGATGGGCCGTCCGGTGTCGAACGCGAAGGCGCTGGGCCTCGGCTGGAAGCCGCAGGTCGCGTCCTGGCGCACCGGCTTCTCCCAGCGGGGCGCCGACCCGAACGGCGCCGACGCGAACGGCTCCGGGCCGGGCGCGGACGCCTCGCGCGTGAACGGCGCCGCCCGGACGCGCTGACCGGACGAACCGGATGCTTCCGGACGGAACGTGACAACCATCATCCGAACTGGAACGAGCGCTTCGCGAGCCCGAACCAGTAGCCGTCGATGACGGATCGCCGTCGCGACGGATCGCCGGTGTGACTTTCCGCACCCGCGCCGAGCGCCATGAACAGGGGCGCGAAGTGCTCCGACCGCGGGTGGGCGATCCGGGCCGCGGGGGCCTTGGCGCGGAAGTCGAGGAGGGCGTCGACGTCGCCGCCCTTCACGGCGCGGTCCGTCCACGCGTCGAACTCAGCCGACCAGGCGGGCGGCGCGGCGTCCGCTCCGCGCGGCATCTCCCGCAGGTTGTGCGTCGTGAATCCGCTCCCGATGATGAGGACGCCCTGGTCGCGCAGCGGCGCGAGGGCCCGTCCGATCTCGAAGAGCCGCGCGGGCTCCAGCGTCGGCATCGACATCTGCAGCACGGGGACGCGGGCGTCCGGATACATCTCCACGAGCGGCACGTAGGCGCCGTGGTCCAGGCCGCGCGTCTCGTCACGGTGCACGCCGGGAATGAGTCTTCCCACGTCGTCGGCCAGTTCGTGGGCGCCGGGCGCGTCGTACCGGACGCGGTAGTAGCGCTCCGGGAAGCCCCGGAAGTCATGCAGCAGCGGCACCCGGCGGGTGGCGCCGATGCTCAGCGGCGCCTCCTCCCAGTGCGCCGACACGATCAGGATCGACGTCGGTTCCGGTAGTTCCGCGCCCCAGCGGGCCAGCTCGTCCGTCCAGACGGGGTCGTCGGCCAGTGGCGGGGCCCCGTGGCTGAGATAGAGCACGGGCATCCTGGACATGTAGCCCCCCTCTTATTTCACATTTGAACCATATTCGAACATAGTTGAAGGTTCAAGTCTTGAGGGTTCAATTATTTGGGTACAGTGTCCGTATGACGGACACGCGATGGCTCGACGCCGACGAACAGGAGACCTGGCGCGCCTTCCTGTGGACGTCGCGCCTGCTCAACGAGGCCCTCGACCGCCAGCTCCAGCGCGACTCCGGCATGCCGCACACCTACTACATGATCTTGGCGATGCTGTCGGAGTCGCCGGGACGCGCCCGCACCATGACGGAGCTGGCCGAGATCGTCCACTCGTCGCCGAGCCGCCTCTCGCACGCCGTCAACCGGCTGGAGGAGTCGGGCTGGGTGCGGCGGACCAAGAACGGCACCGACCGCCGCACCACCGTCGCCGAGCTCACCGACGAGGGCTATGCCGTGCTCGTCAAGGCCGCCCCCGGCCATGTCGCCGAGGTCAGGCGCCACCTGTTCGACCCGCTGACCCGGGAGCGGATGCTGGAGTTCCGCGAGACGCTGCACGCCCTCCTCGCCTCCCTCGACCCGGACCAGGAAGCCCCCTGCGCCCGCGGCGAGGGCTAGCCGCTCTATCCCGTGAACTCCACCCGGTGCGTCTTCGTCTCGGGGTGCGCGGCGGCGAGCAGCCGCAGGCCCTCCTCATCCAGCGCCCTGCGATCCCGCTCCGGGACGGGTCCGAACGGGTCGATCCGCAGCGCCGCCTCACCGCGCTTCTTCTCGATCTTCCACATGCCGTGGACGAAGCCGTCCACGAGGAACGTCGCCCGGATGATGCCGTTGACGGTGAAGATCCGCTTGCGGTGCTCCTCGGTGATGATCCGCGCCCGGTCGGCATGGGAGAGCAGCAGGTTGTCGAAGTCCGGGACGAACCGGACCGGCGCCGGAACGTCCGGATCGGGACGCGGCGCGCCGGGCAGGTCGTACAGCGTCCGGCCGTTCTCGTCCTGGAACACCAGCAGCCGGGGGCGGAGCCGCTCGACGACCTCGCCGAGCCGGGTCAGGCCCGACCAGTGCTGCACGTCCTGGACGCTCGCCGGCCCGAACGCGCCCAGGTAGCGCAGCACGAGATCGTCCAGCGAGAGCGCCGAAGGGGTGTCCGGGCCCGTGTCGGCGTTCAGCCAGGTGTCGAGCGTCGTGTGCTTGGCCACGCCCGACGCGCCCCAGATGCCGCGCGGCGGGACCTGGACGAGCGGCAGCCGGCACCGGACGGCCCAGCCGAGCAGCGCGGGGTCGTCGTCCGGCCACCGCTCGGCCAGCAGCGCCCGCAGCTCCTTGTCGGTGCGCGGCTCGTCCGCCAGCAGCCGCCGGGCCTCGGCGACGACGGCGTCTAGGTCGATGCCGTTTAGCTCCGCGGCTTTGGTCTTCACGTAGCCGTCCAGGACGGCCTGGGTGTGCGGGCGCAGCGCGCGGGCGTCGCGGGCGCTGACCAGGTGCAGCGTCCCGCGCATCACGACGATCCGGAGCGCGCGGCGGGCGGTCATCAGCTCGCCGACCTCGGCGAAGCCGAAGTCCGCGAGGCGGCTCCACAGCCCGATGTACGGCGGGTTCGGCGCCTGCGACTGCATGCCGACGAGATGCTCGATCGCGTCCAGCGCGGGCATCGCGTGCCGCTCCAGCAGGAGCTGCCGGGCCAGCAGGGCCCGGTTCAGCGCCCGCCGTCCGAGCACCGGGGCGTCATCCGTCATAGCGCCCCCGAAGCTCGGGCCACGTGGGAGGAGGGCCCGGGAGCTCCTCCTCGCCGGTCAGATGCAGGGCGTCGAGCATGAGCGCCAGATAGCGGTGCTGCAGCCGGTTCATCCGATCATCGTCGCCGATCCGGATCGCGTGCAGGTACTCCAGGATGACCGAGATGTCCCCGACCTGGATCTCGGGACGCAGCGCCCCCGCCTCCTGCGTGCGCTCCAGCAGCGCCTTCGTCGCGAGGTGGATCCGCTGCCCCTTGCGGCTCATCTCCTCGGTGACCTCGAAGCTCCCCGCGAGCCGCATCGTGAGCGACCCGGCGCCGATGTCCAGGCAGCGGCGCATGAACCCGGCGAACGCGTCCCAGGGGTCGCCGTCCTCGTCCAGTGCGGCCTCCACCTGGGCGAGGTAGCGGTCCATCCCGTCGTCGGCGAGCTTCTGGAGCAGGTCCTCCTTGCTCTTGTAGCGGCGGTACAGCGCGCTGATCCCCACCCCGGCGTGCTCGGCGACCGCCGAGATCGGCGCGCCGGGATCCGCGGTGAACACCGCCCGCGCCGCCTCCCGGATCAGGTCGTCGTTGCGTGCCGCCTGTGCTTTGCGCCCGCTCATGGGCGCCGGTGCCGTGGTGTCCATACCGCCATACTAAGGGAACGAACAATTCCGTTCTATCCTCAGCCGCGTCCGCCCCGGCTCGCGGCGCGCCGGGTCCGGCTCGCACCGCGACCGGCGTGGACCTGTCCGGGCCGATGCTCGCCCGCGCCCGGGCCCTCGCCGCGGAGGAGGACGTCCGGAACGTGACGTTCGAGCAGGGCGACGCGCAGGTGTACCCGTTCGGCGAGGGCGTCTTCGACGTGGCGGTCAGCCGGGCCGGGGTCATGTTCTTCGCCGATCCGGTGGCCGCGTTCGCCAACGTCCGGAAGGCGCTGCGCGAGCCCGGCCGGCTGGCGCTCGCGCTGCGCGCCGCGCGGAGGCGGTCGGGGCCGGGCTCGGCCCGCTGCCCCAGCCCGGCGCCGGGACGGTCGAGGAGAATCTGCGGGCCTACGTCCGGCACGGGCTCGTCGTGCACCACGCGCTGCTGCCCGCGCTGGCCGGACTGCTCGCCCAGCCCGCCGTCCTCGCCCGGTTCGCCGAGCTGAGCGGCGGTGACGAGGACTGGAACCGGCGGCTCGCCGCCTACCTGCGGGCCGAGCGCGATCTCGGCCGCCTCGCCCCCGGCGCCCGGGTCGACGCCGCCACCTCCATGATCGTCGGAGCCTGCCACGAGTCGGTGCTGTCCGTCCTGTTCCAGGGCCGGGGCATCGCGCGGCAGGTCTCCGCGGACATGGTCGACGACCTCGTGGAAGCCGTCCTCCACGGCCTGGCCCCACAGCGGCCGCGCCAGGGCGGCTAGGAGGCCATGGCGGTTCGGACCTCCTCCAGGGTGCGGTCCGCGATCGCGTTGGCGCGCTCCTCGCCCTCGGCGAGGACGCGGCGCAGGTGCGTCCGGTCGGCGGTGAGCTCGGCGCGGCGGGCGCGGATCGGGCGGAGGAACTCGTTGACGGAGTCGGCCACGACCTTCTTGAGCGCGGCGGCGCCGCCGTCGCCGATCTCGGCGGCGACGGCGTGCGGGTCGCGGTCCTGGCAGAGCGCCGCGATCTGGACCAGGGTCGACACCTGCGGGCGGGTGCCGGGCGCGTACGTGATGCGCCGGTCGTCGTCGGTCACGGCACGCCTGATCAGCCGGGCGGTCTCGTCCGGCCCGGCGGACAGGGCGATGGCGTTGCCGCGGCTCTTGCTCATCTTCTGGCCGTCGGTGCCGAGCAGGCTCGGCGCGGCGGACAGCAGCGCGTCCGGGACGGGGAAGACGGGCGCGTACCGCTCGTTGAAGCGGCGCGCGATCGTCCGGGTGATCTCCTGGTGCGGGAGCTGGTCCTTGCCGACCGGGACGAGGTTCGCCTTGCAGAACAGGATGTCGGCGGCCTGGTGGACGGGATAGGTGAACATCAGCCCGCTGACCGACGCCTGCCGCGACGCCGCGATCTCGTCCTTCACGGTGGGGTTGCGGTTCAGTTCGGCGATGGAGACCAGCGACAGGAACGGCAGCATGAGCTGGTTCAGCGCGGGCACGGCGCTGTGCCGGAAGATCGTCGCCGTGGACGGGTCGATCCCCGCCGCGAGATAGTCGGCGACCAGCCCTTCGGCGTGCTCGTCCAGCCGGTCGGCGGCGTCCCGGTCGGTGAGGACCTGGTAGTCGGCGACCAGCACGAACAGCTCCACGCCCGCCCGCTGGAGCCGTACCCGGTTCGCGAGCGTGCCGAAGTAGTGGCCGAGGTGCAGCGGCCCGGTGGGACGGTCGCCGGTCAGGATCCGGAACGCGCCGGGCTCGGCGGCGATGCGCTCCTCAAGCTCGCGGCTCCGGCTTTCGGCGGCGCGCAGGCCGCCGCTCTCGGGGGTGGTGTTCTCCATGGTTCTCTCCTCGATAGGTCGATCCGGCCGTCCCGCCGGACCTGGGCCGTGTCATCGAGGATGAGAAAGGGCCGTCCGATGGGACGGCCCGATGGCGTGCGTTGGGGTCGGCCGTCCTAGGACGGCCACCAGCCCTGACACACGGTGCGATTCATGCCCTCCAGGATAGACCATTGGATGCGGCTGGTCGCAGATAATCTAGAACGAAACCATTGGGTAGGCTGGCCGCATGACGTCGATGGCCCCTGCCCGCACCAGCCCCGACCTGTCGTTCCTCCTCGACCGCACCAGCCTCGTCCTGCGCAGCCGCATGACGGCGGCGCTCGCCGAGATCGGGCTGACGCCGCGGATGCACTGCGTCCTCGTGCACGCGCTGGAGGAGGAGCGCACCCAGATCCAGCTGGCCGAGATCGGGGACATGGACAAGACGACGATGGTCGTCACCGTGGACGCCCTGGAGAAGGCCGGGCTGGCCGAGCGCCGCCCGTCGTCCAGGGATCGGCGGGCCCGGGTCATCGCGGTCACCGAGGAGGGCGCCCGGGTCGCCGCGCGCAGCCAGGAGATCGTGGACGGCGTCCACGAGGCGGCCCTCGGCTCGCTCCCGGGCGAGGAGCGGGAGGTTCTCCTGCGGGCGTTGAACGCCCTGGTCGGCGGGCATCTGGCGACCCCGTCCGAGGGCCCGAACCCGGTCCGCCGGGCCCGCGAGCGCACAAAGTAGAACCGATAAGGATCGTCTACAACAAAACTATCTGCTACGGTCTATCTTATGACCGTGCCTTCACTGCTCCGTTCTCGCTGGGCCGCGCTCGGCGTCCTGTCCGCCACGATGCTGATGACGATCCTGGACGGCTCGATCGTCACCGTCGCCCTGCCCGCCATCCAGGACGACCTCGGCTTCTCACCCGCCGGCCTCAGCTGGACGATGAACGCCTACCTGATCCCGCTCGGCGGCCTGCTCCTCCTGGCCGGACGCCTCGGCGACCTCATCGGCCGCCGCACGCTCTTCCTCGCCGGGAACGCGGTGTTCACGGCGGCGTCCGTGCTCGCGGGCGCGGCGACGACGTCCGGCCTGCTGATCGCCGCGCGGTTCCTGCAGGGCGTCGGCAGCGCGCTCGCGTCCGCCGTCGTCCTCGGCATCATCGTCACGCTGTTCACCGACACCCGCGAGCGGACGACGGCCATCGGGATCTTCAGCTTCACCGGCGCCGCCGGCGCGTCCATCGGGTCGGTGCTCGGCGGGGTGCTCACCGACGCGCTGAGCTGGCACTGGATCTTCCTCATCAACCTGCCGATCGGCGTCGCCACGATCCTGCTCGCGCTTCCGGCCCTCCCGCGCGACCGCGGCCTCGGCCTGTCCGCCGGGGCCGACCTCGCCGGAGCGCTCCTCGTCACGTCCGGGCTGATGCTCGGCATCTACACGGTCGTCAAGGTGGAGAGCCACGGGTGGATCTCCGCGCACACCCTCGGCCTCGGCGCCGTGTCGCTCGGCCTCCTCACCGCGTTCGTCGCCCGGCAGGCCCGCGCCGCGACCCCGCTGATGCCGCTGCGGATCCTGCGCTCCCGCAACGTGTCCGGCGCCAACGCCGTGCAGCTGCTGACCCTGTCCGCGATGTTCGCGTTCCAGGTCATCGTCGCCCTCTACATGCAGCAGGTCCTCGGCTATGACGCGCTCGGCACCGGCCTGGCGATGCTCCCGGCGGCCGTGCTGATCGGCGCGGTGTCGCTGTTCGCCTCCGCGCGGCTGTCGAACCGTTTCGGTGAGCGCGCCGTGCTGATGGCGGGTCTCGTGCTCCTCATCGGCGCCATGCTGTGGCTCACGACCGTCCCGGTGGACGCCGACTACGTCACCGACCTGCTTCCCGTGTTCGTGCTGATCGCCGGGGGCGGGCTCGTGCTGCCGTCGCTGGCCGGGCTCGGCATGTCCGGCGCCCGCCCGGACGACGCGGGCCTCGCGTCCGGGCTGTTCACCACAGTCCAGCAGGTCGGGATGGCGCTCGGCGTCGCGGTCCTGACCACGCTCGCCGCGTCCCGTACCGAGACCCTCCGGGCGGACGGGCGGGACGCCGCCGCCGCGCTCACCGGCGGCTACCACCTGGCGTTCGGCGTCTCCGCGGGCCTGCTGGTCGCGGCGCTCGCCGTCGCCGCCCTCGTCCTGCGCCGCCCGCCGCAGGCACCGGCCTCCGACGGCGCCGCAGAGCCGTCCACCACGACCGTCAAGGCGTGAAAATGCGCTTGGCCGCCGCTCCGATACGGCACTACCGTGCCGACGTGGATCTCTTCTCGCGCTCCTGGACGGCGCTCCGCGCGGCGGTCGACGATCTCTCTGACGAGGACATGGAACGGCCGTCCGGCTGCACCGGCTGGCTCGTCCGCGACCTGGTGTGCCATCTGATCATCGACGCCCAGGACGTGCTGATCACGCTGGTCACCCCCGCCGACGCCGAACCGACCGCGGACTCGGTCACCTACTGGGACCTGGTCGAGCCCCCGACCGGCGACGACCCGCTCGACGCGCTGATCCCCCGGCTGGCCGCCGCGTACGGCGAGCCGAGGCTGCTGAAGTTCCACTTCGACGATGTCGGGTCGGCCGCCGGGCGGGCCGCCGGACTCGCCGACCCGTCCGCCTGCGTCAGCACCCAGGACAAGGTGCTGACGGCAGGCGACTACCTGTCCGCGTACAACATGGAATGGACGCTGCACCACCTCGACCTGATCGCGCACCTGCCCTCGGCCGCCGGACCGCCCGCCGAAACCCTCGCGGCCGCCCGCGCCTCCCTGGAAGAGATCGCAGGGGCACCGTTCCCCGCGTCGTTCTCCGACACGGACGCGCTCCTGGTCGGAACGGGCCGCCGCGCCCCGGCGGACGCCGAGAAGACCGCGCTGGACGGCGAACTGGCCGCAAGGCTCCCGCTCGTCCTCGGCTGAGCCCGCCGAGAAGGGCCAGGCCGACCGGCTAGTGGGGCAGAAGGACGAGGAGCAGCGGAACCCCGGCGATGACGGGGACGGCGACCGTCGCGGCGAACCGGGACATGCGCGGCAGCTGCTGCGGCTCAAGCAGCCGGTTCACCCGGACCATCACCGGAATGTCGCCGTGGGACGCGACGCCGAGCGTGCCGGACGGCGCGGCGGCCGGGCGGGCGGCGGCGAACCGCAGCAGCGCGGTCGCCAGCTCCCGCGGCGGGCGGCCGTGCCTGGCCCGGTCGTCGGCGGCCATCTCGATCAGCAGCTCGACCGCGTCCAGGCACCGTCCGACCAGCCGGAGCTGGGGGAACACCTGGCGCAGCGACGCGAACGGCAGCAGCACGAGATCGTGCCGCTCGCGCGCGTGCGCGCGCTCGTGCGCGAGAACCGCGGCCAGCTCACCGCGGTCGAGGAGCTCCATCGTCCCGGCGCTGACCACGACCTTGGACGACCGGACGCCCGGCACACAGTACGCCGCCGCGCCGGGATGGTCGAGGACGAGGGTGCCCGGGACGGCCGAGTCGTAGCGCGACACCAGCGCCAGCAGCGCCCGGTGCCGCCGCCGGGCCCGGACGACCCGCACGACCGCGTACATCAGCATGACCAGCAGCACGCCGGTGAGGCTGACGGCGGCGAGCAGCGCCGCGACCTGCACGGCGTTCAGCCGGGCGGCCTGGTCGTCGTACAGCCCGGGCAGCCCGCCGAGGACGCCCTTCCCGTACGGCAGCAGCGCGAGCCCGAGCAGCGCGCCGATCGTCGCGACGCCCCAGCACAGCCCGAGGGCCTGCCAGAGCGCGATGCCGAGGCGCGGGGTGCGCCACGTCCACCGGGCCCGGGACAGCCAGTGCGCCCCGCCGACGGTCCCCAGTGAGATCAATGCGAGCAGGGCGGTGCCGGTCATGCCGGAGGTTCCTTGCCTGTGAGGCCGGCGAGGGCCTGCCGGATGACGTCGATCTCGTCCTCCGACACGGACCGGACGAAGTGGACGAGCGCCGCGTCGCGGTCGCCCGTCTCGTTCAGCGCGCCGAGCATCAGCTCGGTGACGTAGCCCTCCCGGCTCGCGACCGGGCGGTACCGCCACGCGCGGCCGTCGCGCTCGCGCGCGAGGAAGCCCTTCTTGGCGAGCCTGTCGAGCACCGTCATGACGGTAGTGTGCGCGAGGTCGCGGTCGCCGGCGAGCGCGCGGCTCACGTCACGGGCCGTCGCCGCGATGTGACCGGCGTCCTCCCGCGCCCACAGGACCTCCATGACCGTGCGTTCAAGCTCTCCCAGACCTTTCACGCCAGCCAGATTATCCGACGCCCCCGACACTGACCACGTCAGGTAGTACTACCGCCGGTAGAGGGCGTGACGAGGCCCATCTCGTAGGCGATGATGACGAGCTGGACCCGGTCCCGCGCGTCCAGCTTGGCGAGCAGCCGCGCCACGTGCGCCTTCGCGGTCGCGACGCTGATGAACAGCTCCCCGGCGATCTCCTGGTTGGACATGCCCCGCCCGACCAGCGTCAGCACCTCCCGCTCCCGCTCCGTGACGCCGCCCGCCGGACGCGACGGCGTCGCCGCGGGCCTCGCACGGGGGCCGGGCCCGGCCGCGAACTCCTCGATCAGCCGCTTCGTCACGCTCGGCGCGATCAGGGCGTCCCCTCCGGCCACGACGCGGATCGCCGAGAGGATCTCCTCCAGCGCCATGTCCTTGACGAGGAACCCGCTCGCGCCCGCCCGGAGCGAGCCGTACACGTACTCGTCGTCGTCGAACGTCGTCAGCATCAGCACGCGCGCCGTGGTGATCCGCCGGGTCGCCTCGATGCCGTCCATGTCGGGCATGCGGACGTCCATGACGACCACGTCCGGCCGGACGTCCTCGACCAGCCGGACCGCCTCGGCGCCCGTCCCCGCCTCCCCGACGATCTCCAGGTCGGGGGTGTCGGCGACGAGCACGCGCAGCCCGGCCCGGATCAGCGGCTGATCGTCGGCCAGCACGATACGGACGGTCATGGCACCGCCACCACCGCCGCCTCCGGCGCGGGAATCCGCGCCGCCACCCGGAACCCGCCGCCCGGCCGCGGCCCCGCCGCGAACTCGCCGCCCAGCAGCCCGACCCGTTCCCGCATGCCGACGATGCCGTACCCGGTGCCGACCACGCCCCCGCGCCCGTCGTCGTCGACCTCGATGGACAGCTCCTCGTCCCCGTACCCGATCGTCACCCGGCACTCGGACGTGCCCGCGTGGCGCACCACGTTCGTGATCGCCTCCTGGACGATCCGGTACGCGGACAGGTCGACGTCCGGCGGCAACGGCCTCCGCCCGCCCTTCCGGCGGACGTCGACCTGCACGCCCGCGTCCTTCGCCGCCTCCGCCAGCCGGTCGAGATCGTCCAAGCCGGGGGAGGGGCCGAGCGGCGCGGCTCCCGGGTCGTCCTTGCGGAGCGCGGTGAGCATCCTCCGCAGCCCCGAGAGCACATCGCGGCTGGTGGCCTCGATGGCGTCCAGCGCGTTGCGGGCTTCGGCGGGCTGCGTGTCGATCACCCGTCCGCCCACGCCCGCCTGGATCGCGATGATCCCGATGCTGTGCGCGACCATGTCGTGCAGCTCACGCGCGATCCGGAGCCGCTCCGCCGCCACCGCCTGCGCCGTCGCCTGGACGCGCATCATCTCGGCGTTCGCCCGCCGCACCCGGACCGAGTTCCCCGCCAGCCAGGTGACCGCGACCGCCAGGAGGACGGTCATGAGCAGGACCTCGTCGGCATGCAGGAACGCCAAGGCGGACAGGGCCTGGACGGCGACCGTCCCGGCTGCGACCGGAAGCGAGACCCTGCGCCGACGGGTCGCCGCGATGTAGCCGACCCCGAGATCAGTGATCACTATCTGCAGGGCGGCGATGCCCCCGACGGGCATCTGCAGAAGGGCCCAGGTCCAGGCCAGGAGCAGCGTTCCCTGGCCCGGCAGCGGATGGCGCTGGAGCAAGGCGGCCACCAGCACCGTGAGCAAAGCCGACACGAAGACTTCCACGCCGACGAAGCCGTTCCTGCCGGTCATCACCGCGACGACCAGGCAGAAGGGGTACAGGACGGTCGCGGACCAGAGCAGGACCGTCCAGGCGACGCGGCGCACCCGGCGTACGCGGCTCAGCGTCAGGGCGGACATGCGCCGATCGTAACCGCCGCCCCTACCGCGCACATTAGCCCGCGGGCCTAATCCCACGGGCTGACACGCCTTTCACGAATGTATTCGGAGGCCCGATGCCTTTGACACACAGCCGCCGCCACCGTTGTCCGCATGAAACGCTGGCTGGCATTCGTCCTGGCAATCGAAGTCCTGGGAATTGTGACCTTCTCCCTCACCTACGACTCGCTGGACTTCCGCATCTACCGCCTGGGCGGCCACGCCATCACGGACGGCACGAGCCTCTACGACGAGCAGCTTGCCGAGCACTGGTACACCAACACACCCTTCATGGCCGCACTGTTCATGCCATTGGCGGCGCTGCCGCTGACCCTCGCCCGGCTCCTCTGGCAACTGGCCTCGCTAGCGGCATTCATATGGGCATGCGCGACGACATTGAAACTGAGCGGCCACGACACCTCCCTGAAAGCCGTAGTAGCCGGTGGCCTCCTCCTGGCACCGGTCTGGCACACCTTTTTCCAGGGTCAGGTAAATTTGTTCCTGCTGGCGTTCATCCTCGCCGACATGCACCGCGTCGCCGAGGGCCGTCGAGCCGGAATCGGCATCGGCATCGCGACCGCCATCAAGCTGACCCCGGCCATATTCATCCTCCTGCTCCTCGCCACAAGACGAACCAAGGACGCCTTCACCGCAGCCGGAACCTTCGCCGCCTGCACCCTCCTCGCCTACGCCATCGCACCGGACGCGTCCCGGCTCTACTGGCTGCACACCTTCTACGACACGTCCCGCGTAGGCGTGCCGTACATCAGCAACCAGTCCCCATACGGAATGCTCAACCGCGTCCTGCGAGGAACCGCCGAGGTAGGCGACTGGTACACCGCCATGACCGTCACCATCGGCATTCTCGGCCTGACACTCGCGACCCTGTGGGCGAGACGCGGCGACTGGCTGGCCGCCATAGCCATAACGGGCGTGACGGGCCTCCTCGTCTCTCCCATCTCCTGGGCCCACCACTGGGTATGGATCGTCCCGGCCCTGACGGTACTCATCCGCGACAACAACCGGGTCATCGCCGCCTGCGCCTACGTCCTCTTCGCCCTAGCCCCCATGTGGTGGACCCCCCACAACGGCCATCCACTCCAATACGGCTTCCACCCACTCCTGACACCAGTAGCCAACTGCTACCTGCTTGCCGCCGTCTTCTTCCTGACGCACATGTCCATCCGCCTCCGCCGCGAACCGCCTCAGCGCGGGTCCATGACCACGAACGAACCGAGAATGCGCCTGAGCCAGCCACCCCGGGGCCGCTTCTCCACCCGCCTGGCCCGACGGGACGGCGGCCTGGAGCGCACGGCCGGACGGGACGCCCCGGGGGGTGTGGGCGCGGCCCGTCCGGCCGTGCGGTTCTGGAGGGACGCCCGGGAGTACCGGCCGTAGTGGACGCGGCCGGACACCTCCTCCAGCAGGCGTCCGAGCCCGTCCGGGTCCGGCGCCTCGACCACCCGGTAACGGCCCCACCGGTCCTGGGTCAGCGCCCACCAGCTCCCGGTGAACTCCCCGCGCCAGGCGCAGCGGCAGCCGGGGAACCGCCGCGCCAACTCCGCCGCAACCCGCTCAGGGTCGAGTTCGGCCGCCGCCCACGGGGTCACCGCTCCTCTCCGAGGTACCCGAGGACGAACACGGCCGCCTCTATCACCCGGTCGGCGGGCGCGATCGGCTCGCCCCACGACGTGAAGAGCTTGCGCGCGGCCAGATGCGCGGCAAGTGCCGCGAGCCGCACGTCGGGAGTCATACCATCGTCCACAGCCAGGACCCTTTCTCCTGGTCAGGCCCCGGCCCACACGGTGTTCCAGCACCGGGTCGGGGCTGCTTCGTCTTCGGAGGCAGGACGCAACCCGTCCCGCGACTCTCAGTGAATCGACATCACAGGCCGCAAAAAAATATGAGAATGCGGAGACAGGACCCGGAGAACCCGGAGACGCGAAAGTCTCCGGGTCAACAAAGGGGGCATACACAATTGAATGCCCAAAATCCCCCATTGTGGGCAGTCCGGCTGCGTGCCGAACGTGCAGCACGAGGCTGGAACAAACACGAGATGGCCAGGCAACTCATGCGCGCCGACGGCCTCCGGCAGGGCGAAGTGGAGAGTGTGGCCCGCCAGATCTACGACTGGGAGAAGGGCCTGCACATCCCCCGCGACTGGGCACCGGCCTACGCGAAAGTGTTCGAGATGGACGCCTCCGAACTCTTCCCAACAGGAGAGGCAAAGGAGGCATCCTCTACATATGACCCCGCCTCCGACTTCGAGGACGACGACATGAAACGCCGCGCTCTCCTCGGCCTCCTAGCCACCACCGCCGTGGCCGCCCCCCTGGCCCGTGATGCCGAACAGCTCCGTGGCACCCTCACCAACACACTCACGACTGATGTCACCGACCGCGATGCTGACGCCTGGGAGCAGGTCGTCTTCGACCACGCGCACGAGGCCGGTTACCTGCCGCCCGCCCAGGTGCTCCCTGAGATACTGGCCGACCTGTCCGAGCTCGACCTGCTGATCTCCCGCGCGAACAGCGTCGCCCGCCCAAGGCTCATCAACGCGGCCGGGTATCTCTCCATCTTCACGGCCATCACGCTTCTCGGGCTCGGCGATGCGCGGCGAGCCCGGCGCTGGTGGCGAACCGCCGTCCGTGCGGGAGATGAGTCCGGCGATCCTCTCCTCGCCTCGTACGCGCGGGGACGGCAGGCGGTACTCACGCTTCCCAACAGCGGCTCCGAGAAATTCGTGCTGGATCTCGCCGAGAAGGCCATAGAGATCAGCCGGGACAAGCCGTCCGCAGCTCTGGCGAGCGGTCATGCGACCAAGGCTCAGGCCCTCGCCCAGATGGGCCGCGATGCCGAGGCACGGGAGACCCTGGACGAACTCAAGCGGGTATTCGATCGGCTCCCCGACCGTGTCCGAGACGACCAGAGTTCTCAGCTCGGGTGGTCGGTCCAGCGGCTACACCACACCGCCGGATTCGTGTACACCCACACTGGCGACCATGAGCGCGCCCGTGAGGCCCAGGACAAGGCGCTTGCCGCCTATACGTCCAGGAGCATCCTGGGGCCTGCACAGGTCGAGATGTACCGCGCGACCACTCTCATCCAGGAAGGCGACGCCGACGCCGGAGCGAGGCACGTGATGGGGGTCTTGGAGCGGCTACCTGCCACACATCGCAAGACCTACACCGTCCGCAGAAACGCGGTAACCGCACTTTCGATGGCCTCGCCCAAGGACGCACGCAGGCCCGCCCTCCGCGACGCCTACGCAATGCTCACCACCACCACCCGCTGAACGCCCGCAACGGCAGTCGGTGGCGTGATGTGTCTGTGACCTTTTGGGTCTGATACACACTCGGAGGGCTTGGAGTGTGTATCGTTTGGGGCATGGCGAGAATCAACATCACGCTCCCGGACGAACTCGCCGCGACGTTGCAGGGGCTGGCCGAGGAGAAGAAGATCGCCTCGGTGTCCGGATTCCTCGCGGACGGGGCGCGGCTCAAGCTGGCGTTCCTGCGGGACGCGTCCACGATCGACGACCTGTTCGGCCCGCCGAGCCCGGACGAGCAGGCCATGGTCGACCGGCTCGTCGAAGGCGGCACCCCGAACCGCCGGGACGTCGCGTGATCACCGGTCACGTCTTCGACGCGACCGCACTCCTGGACCTCGCCACCGGCAAGACGATCTACGTCCGCGCCCGGCTGCGCGCCTCGATCGCCCAGCACGCCACGATCGTCATTCCCGCCACGGCGCTCGCCCGCGCGTGGCAGCTCGTCCCCGACCACGGGCGCGCCGTGCTGGAGCGCCTGCCCGGCATGCAGGTCGTGCACGTGGACGACCTGGACGACGTGATCGCCCAGCAGACCGGCCTGCTCGTCACCGCGAACCCGTCCCTCGGCATGGACGCGGCGCAGGCCGCCTGGTCGGCGCGCTGGCGGCGCTGGCCGCTGATCACCGCGGAGCCGGACGTCTACGAGGACGTTCCCGGCGTCCGCGTCGAGCAGATCCCGTAGGCGCGGCTCAGGCGTCGTTGATCTCGTCGGCGCGCTGGCCCGTGACGAGGTAGACGACGTTCTCCGCCACGTGGACGGCGTGGTCGGCGAAACGCTCGAAGTAGCGGCCGGCCAGGGAGATGTCCACTGCCGGCTCCACGCCGTGCTTCCACTTGGGGGAGAGCATCATGTCGAAGAGGCGGCGGTGGAGGCGGTCCATCTGGTCGTCGTCGGCATCCAGTTCGAGGCCCATCTCGACGTCCTGGGACGCGATCACGCTGCCCGTCTTGGCGATCATGCGCTCGGCGATCTGGCCCATCTCCAGGACGGTGGCCTGCAGCTCCGGCGGCACGGCGGACTCGGGGTGGCGGCGGCGCGCGGTCTTGGCGATGTGGACCGCGAGGTCTCCCATGCGTTCGAGGTCGCCGCTCATCCGGAGCGCGGTGATGAGGGTGCGCAGGTCGCCCGCGACGGGCTGCTGGCGGGCCATCAGGTCGAACACGGTCTCCTCGATCTCCGCGTCGACCTTGTTGACCAGCTCGTCACCGCTGATGACCTCCTCGGACAGGCGCAGGTCGGCGTCCAGTAGCGCCGTGACCGCGCGGGCCATAGCGGAGCGGACGAGGCGGGTCATCTCCACCAGCCTGTCGGAGAGGGAGTCGAGCTCCTCGTGGTAGGCGTCGCGCAATTCGGGGTTCCTTCTGTGCTGAGGCCACGGCGTCCGGGAGGCAGCCGATGCCGGAGATAGTGCAAACAGGGGCGAAACGGGCGAGTTTTGTGGTGTCCGGGCGGACTCGCCCACGCCACAGCATGCCGTGAGGCCATGAACGCGTCCGGGAAATGAGGTGAACTTTCGGGGAACGCGACCGCGATGACCAGGGCCTCCGGGTGGACCTGCGCCGCGCGCCGCTTACGATCCGTGGTGTGGAGGTCGAACTTGTCGCGAGCCTGACCGGGCTTGCCGGGCTCGCGATCGGGCTCGCGACTGGATTGGCGGTGCGGGTGAGCGAGCGTGCCCAGCAGGCTGCGGTTCCGGCGGCACCGGTGGGCGGCTTGCCGCCCGGTGTCGCGTCCGTGCTCAGCGTCCTGCGGTCATCGGCCGTCGTGGTGGACGCCGAGGACCGCGTGCTGCGTGCCAGCTCCGCCGCGCGGGCCTTCGGCATCGTCAGCGGCGACCGCCTCGTCGTGGACGAGGTGCTCGCGATGGCCCGGCTCGTCCGCCGGGACGGGGAGATCCGCGAGACCGAGATCCAGGTCGGGCCGACGAGCGTGCGGAGCCGCGCCGACGGGCGCTGGTTCGCGGTCCGCGTGGCGCCGCTCGGCTCGCACGGGCTCGTCCTCGTCCTCGCCGAGGACCTCACCGACATGCACCGCACGGAGGCGATCCGCCGCGACTTCGTGGCCAATGTCAGCCACGAGTTGAAGACGCCCGTCGGCGCGCTGTCGCTGCTCGCCGAGACCGTCGAGGTCGCCGCCGAGGATCCCGAGGCCGTCCGGCGGTTCGCGGGACGGATGCAGTACGAGTCGGTGCGCCTGACCAACCTCGTCCAAGACCTGATGACGCTGTCGCGCGTCCAGGGCGACGAGCCCTTGCCCGCGCTGCGTCCCGTCATGCTCGACGAGGTCACCGCGGAGGCGCTGGAACGCTGCCAGACCAAGGCGTCCGGCAGGGACATCGAGCTGACCTCCGGCGGCGAGCACGGCCTGCGGGTGCGGGGAGATCAGGAGCTGCTGGTCACCGCGCTGCGCAACCTGGTCGACAACGCCGTCGCCTACAGCCCCGAGAACACCCGGGTCGTCGTCGCGACCCGGCGCCGCGACGACGGGCACGTCGAGGTCAACGTGACCGACCAGGGCATCGGCATCCCGGACGCCGAGGTGGAGCGGATCTTCGAGCGCTTCTACCGGGTCGACCCGGCCCGATCCCGCCAGACCGGCGGCACCGGTCTCGGCCTCGCCATCGTCAAGCACGTCACCAGCAAGCACGGCGGCGACGTGACCGTGTGGAGCAAGGAGGGCCACGGGTCGACGTTCACGCTCCGGCTGCCGCTGCTGGACGCCCCGCCGCGCCCCTCCGGCGCGACCGCGGCCAAGAGCGCGAACGCCGGCAAGCGGGCACCGGCCGACCAGCCCGACGCGGACGGAAGGTCCGGCGCGAACGCGAACAGAGAGGCCGCAGAAGAGACCGGCGCGGACGCGGGCAAAGACGCGGACGCGGGGAATAACACAGATACCACCGCCCAGGAGGCAACACCGTGACCCGCGTGCTCGTCGTGGAAGACGAGGAGTCGTTCAGCGACGCACTGTCTTACAACCTCCGCAAGGAGGGCTTCGAGGTGGCCGTGGCCGCCACCGGCCCCGACGCGCTGGACATTTTCGAGCGCAACGGTGCCGATCTCGTCCTTCTCGACCTGATGCTCCCCGGACTCCCCGGAACCGAGGTGTGCCGCGAACTGCGCGCCAAGTCGAGTGTCCCCGTCATCATGCTGACCGCCAAGGACAGCGAGGTCGACAAGGTCGTCGGGCTGGAGCTCGGCGCCGACGACTACGTCACCAAGCCGTTCTCCACCCGAGAGCTGATCGCCCGGATGCGGGCCGTCCTGCGCCGCCAGGGCGAGGTCGAGGAACTGGCCCCCGCGACATTGGAGGCCGGGCCCGTCCGGATGGACGTGGAACGGCATGTCGTCAGCGTCGGCGGCGAACCCGTCCAGCTGCCGCTCAAGGAGTTCGAGCTGCTGGAGGTGCTGCTGCGCAACGCGGGCCGCGTCCTGACCCGGATGCAGCTGATCGACCGCGTCTGGGGCGCCGACTACGTCGGGGACACCAAGACGCTGGACGTCCACATCAAGCGCCTGCGCGCCAAGATCGAAGAGGTGCCGTCCTCGCCGCGGTACATCGTCACCGTCCGCGGCCTGGGCTACAAGTTCGAGCCCTGATGAATCGACAGAGAACGGCCCGTCCCAGTGGGGACGGGCCGTTTTTCATGCGCGGGACCGGCCTGGGCCTCAGTGGCCGGAGCCTCCCGGAGACTGGCCGCCCTCGGCAGGCGACTGCGTCGCACCGGGCTGGGGCGTACCGCCCGGCTGGGGCGTGCCATGGCCAGGCGAACCGGGCTGAGCCGTCGGCGTGGACGGCTGATGAGCGCCGCCCGGGTTCGCCGATCCGGGCGCCTGCTCGACCGGCTCGGCAAGCGGGAACGCGCTGAACTCGCCCTGCTGCGGCACGATCGGCACCTGGAACTGGACGGTGCCGGCCTTCTCGAACTGCATCTGCACGGGGACCCTGGAGCTGGCGAGCAGCTCCTGCTTGAGCCCCGGCAGCACGACGAGCGCCTGCTCGCCGCCCGGCGTGGTCGGGGTCGGAGGAGCGCTCTGCTGCGCGGGGCTGCCGGTGGGCTGCTCCGGCGTGGCGCCCGCGCCCGTGGGCTCCGGCGTCGCGCCCGCGCCGGTCGGCTCGGGTGTCGCGGCGCCGCCGGTCGGTTGCGGGGTCGCGGTGCCCTGCGGCTGGCCGGACGGCGTCGTCCCCGGCTTCTTGATCTTGTTGCCCGCGGGAGGCGTCGGGGCGGGCGTGCCGGACGCCTTGCCGAGGAGGTTGACGGGGCTGCCCATGCCGTCCGGCGCGGCGGCCGGGAGCACGAGGCCCCCGCCGTCGACCTCGCCGGGGCCGAAGAGCGGGGAGCTGACCGAGATCAGGCGGTCCGGCCTGCCCTTGACCTGGTTGATCAGCACGCCGTAGAGCGCCAGCGACGACCCGGCCGAGATCGGCTTGCCGGGCGGCGGGGCCAGCAGGAACACGTTGCGCAGGGCGATCTGCGGCTCGGCCGGCTTGTCCAGCGGAACGGAGACGTTGACGCCGTCGGTCAGCTGCGTGGGCGACGCCGACTGAGGCTCCTCGCCGGCGCCGCAGCCGGAGATCACCGGCGCGATGGCGACGGCGCCCGCGACGGCGAGCACGACCATTCGACGGCTGTTACGGATCACGGCGTCGGTCTCCTCGCGAAATGGCAGGGAAGTTCGGTGAGAATGGCGTCGCAGACGCCAGGGGAAGCGTAGCGACACCCGGCCGGAAGTCCCTCCCCGGGGTGCCTGACACGCCCGCGTCCATCCCGGTCTGGCGGGCGGTGAGCCGTCAGCCGGTCTGCAGCGCCTTGACCTTCCCGGCGAGCTCCGGCCCGGCCTTCGGCGCCCGGGCGACCTCCTTGACCACGCCGTCCAGCTGCACGAAAACGGCGGTGAGGCTGGTGGCGGTCGGTCCCGGCGTGCCGGGCGGCGGCGCGTAGGCCGTCGCGAGCAGGCCCTGGCGGTCTTCGAGGACCTGCGGTGCCCCGTCGTGGGCGGTGCCCGCGCACGCCTTCAGTTCCTTCAGCGACGTCCCCTTCCTGCCGCCGGACGGACGGGGGTCGGCGACCAGGTAGAACCTCAGCTCGTTCTCCTGCGTCCTGCCGGCGAGCTCCGCGACCACACTCTCGCACTCGTACGCGGGCGGGACGATGCCGATGACCCCCGGCCGCAGGTCGCGGATCCGCATGGGCGTGCGCTCGCCGGTCACGATGTCGACGTCGCCCGCGGGCAGCAGCCCGCCGACCTTGCCGGGGCTCGCCGACGGCCGCGGCGCGAGCTGGGCGCCTGTCGGACGCGGCGCGGGACGCGGCCCGAAGGTGGTCATGAGGACGCCGCTGAGCAGCGCGACCAGCAGCGCGCCCGCGATGATCGGGATGGCGACGCCGAACCGGGTCAGCGGGCGGCCGACGCGGTGGAACCGGTCCCGGCGCCGGCGGCGGCGCTCCTCGCGGCGGTAGGCCGCCACGTCGCGCTCCAGCTCGCGGGCGTCGTCGGGCACGACGACGTCAACGCGGGGAAGCCCGTAGTCATCGGGCTCCGGGTCGTCGCCGTCCGGCCTCACGCCGCACCTCCCGTCCTGGCTTCGCCGAGGCGCTCCGCGGCCCCGTCCGGCGGGGCCGTGCTTTCGGCCGGGCCGTGGTCCTATTCGGACCCTTCCGGGCGCTTCGTACCCGGACCACCCGGCATGTTCACCTCCAGTATGGAACGCATCTCGGCCGTCGGCAGGGGGGATGCTTGTAACCGGGACGCCCTTACCGGTAATGGCGCCGGGGCGGGATCAGGGTGGTCTCTCGGCTACCCTGAGTACGGGGAACTGGTCGTGGATGCACCATTAAAGGGCTTTGTCAATACCCCAATATGCAGCTTGACCTGGGCATTTGTCTGGAAGGCCGGTTCAGCCACCCTCGTTTCCGTGGTACCCTGGTTCTAGCGGAAGGGGTACTTGTCACATGACTTTCCAGGTCGGCGACACCGTCGTCTACCCCCACCATGGGGCTGCTCGGATCGAGGCCATCGAGACTCGCACCATCAAAGGTGAGGAAAAGACCTATCTGGTCTTGAAGGTCGACAAGGGCGACCTGACAGTGCAGGTCCCGGTCGAGAACGTCGAGGACGTGGGCGTCCGTGACGTCGTCGGCCAGGAGGGTCTGGAGAAGGTGTTCGAGGTGCTGCGCGCGCCCTACACCGAGGAACCCACCAACTGGTCCCGCCGGTACAAGGCGAACCTTGAGAAGCTCGCTTCCGGCGATGTGAACAAGGTCGCCGAGGTCGTCCGCGACCTGTGGCGGCGCGACAAGGAGCGCGGCCTGTCGGCCGGCGAGAAGCGCATGCTCGCCAAGGCGCGGCAGATCCTGGTCAGTGAGCTCGCGCTCGCGGAGAAGACCAACGAGGACAAGGCAGAGGCTCTGCTCGACGAGGTCCTGGCCAGCTGAACGGCCGGACGGGTTGAGCGCAAGGCTTCCACGGGTGGGCGTCGGAACCGACGTCCACCCGTTCTCGTCCGAGCCGCGTCCACTGTGGGTCGCCGGGCTCGAATGGCCCGGTGAAGGCCACGGGCTCGCCGGCCACTCCGACGGCGACGTCGGCGCGCACGCCGCCTGCGACGCGCTGCTGTCGGCCTGCGGCCTCGGTGACCTCGGCGCCGTCTTCGGCACCGCGGACCCCCGCTGGTCCGGCGCGTCCGGCGTCGCCCTCCTCAGCGAGGTCGCCCGGCTCGCCCACGAATCCGGCTTCACCATCGGCAACGTCGCCATCCAGATCATCGGCAACCGCCCCAAGATCGGCAAACGCCGCGCCGAAGCCGAGAAGATCCTCACCGCCGCCCTGGGCGGCGCCCCCGTCACCGTCTCCGCCACCACCACGGACGGCCTGGGCCTCACCGGCCGAGGCGAAGGCTTGGCCGCCATCGCCACCGCCCTCGTCCTCCCACCCACCTGACC
>NZ_VCKW01000098.1 GCF_005889715.1 Actinomadura soli | reverse complement strand
AAGAGACAGGGCGGTTCCGTCGGTGCCGGGAGGGGCGCTACCGGCGCGCGGGTCTGCTCGTGCTGACGGGCGTGACGTGGGACGTACGTCAAGGCCGCCACCACTGCCGGCGCAGCGGCGTCGGCGCGTTCGCGGGACCGGTTGCGGCGCGCTCCGTAAGGGGCGACGACCATCCGGTAGAAGGGCCGCCGGATGAGGGTCGGGACGAGGCGGTAGCCGCCGCGGACGACGACGTTGCGCCAGTACTGGGGACGGGAGATGAAGCCCTCGCCGAGCATCTCCCGCTGGAGCCGGAGCTCCGAGCGCAGCAGGTCACGGCCCCCGCGCCGCTCGTACGCGCCGTCCCCCACCCGGTAGTAGACGAGCGGCTCGGCGACGTTCACGACCCGCGCGCCGTTCGCGATCATCCGCGCGAACAGCCAGTAGTCCTCCATCAGCGGCAGGTCGCCGTAGCCGCCGACCGCGACGACGGCGCTGCGCCGGTAGACGACGGTCGGGTGGTTGAACGGGTCGTGCAGGCGGGAGTAGCGGGCGATGTCGGCGGGGTCGCTCGGCGGGATGCGCTGCCCGACGATGTCGGAGACGTCGGTGCCGAATTCCAGCAGGCCGCCGCCCACGAGGTCGGCGCCCGAGCGGACCAGCGGCACCTGGGTCTGGAACCGGTGCGGCATGGCGATGTCGTCGGCGTCCATCCGGGCGACGATGTCGTGCCGGGCGGCGCGCAGGCCCGCATCCAGGGCGGGGCCGAGCCCGCGGTTGTGCTCCAGTTGGACGAACGACACCTCGGCGGGGCTGCCGGCGACGAGTTCGCGCAGGCAGGCCGACAGCGCTTCGGAGACCGGGCCGTCCTGCACCAGGACGACCTGGTCGGGACGGAGCGTCTGGTCGTGCACGGCGCTGCGGAACGCGACCCGGACGTGCTCCTCACGATCACCGCCGTAGACGGTCATCAGCAGGGTGAAGGGTTCGGGCTGCATGCGTCCGTTCCGAGGGGGCGTGAGCGCCCGGCAGAGCCCGTGGCGGGGAGCGGCTCCTCGGGGCAGAGGTCGGGAGGATTCGGGTGAGTTGTCGTAGTTGTGACGCTTCACCGGGGATATTGGTTTGCGCGGGGAGCTGTTGGTACGCGCGGGCCAAGATACCGGTCTCTCACGACAATCGTGAACGCCATGACCAAAGCGCCAGGACCGGGACGGGCCGATACGCCCCTGGCCGAGACGCCCCTGGCCGAGACCGGACACCCCGGGGCGGCCAAGCCCCGGCGCGGACGCGTCACGTCAGCTGTTCGCGCAGATGTCCCGATCGGCCCGGATCTCTCCCGCCACCTTCGGCACCGCCGCGTTGGGGCCGCGGAGCGCGGCGCCGTCCTTGCCGATGACCAGGTAGACGTAGCCGGGCTTGGCGGACTTCCCCGGACGCGGCTCATGGCCGGGCAGCGCGATCGCCATACGGGCGGCCTGCCGCTCGGCGCCCACTCCGTACAGGATCTGGGTGCGGGCGTAGCGCTTCGTGCTCGTACCGACCTTGACGACCTTGAAGCCGCGCTCGGTGAGCTGGTCTGCCGTCCGCTGCGCGAGGCCCGGGGTCCCGGTCGCGTTGTAGATGGCGACCCTGACCTGCTCCGGCGGGACGGGCTGGACCTTGTTCTGCGCGGCGACAGGTGTCGGCGGAGCGGGCTCGGGGAGCTTGTTGTCCTCCCGGACGGCCCTGAACAGCGGCCCGGCGAGGGCCTGGTTGAACTGCACGCGGTTAGTGTCCTGCGGATACGCCTGCACCGGGACGGTGACGAACCGCACCTTCCCGGCGCTCATGCCGCGCAGGCTGCCCGCGAGCTTCTGCATCACCGAGAGCGTGAGCTTGTCGTCCGCCTTGATCGACTTGGCGACGGCGGACAGGAACTCGTACGTCCGTCCCGGGTCGGTGAGCATGCCCTTGTCGGTGGCCTTCTTCACCACCGACCCCATGAACGCCTGCTGCCGCTTGATCCGGTCGAGGTCGGAGCCGTCGCCGAGGACGTACCGGGTGCGGACGTAGCCGAGGGCCTGCTCGCCGCGGACGACCTGGCGTCCCGCCTTGAGGTGCAGCTCGGCCTTGGGGTCGTCGATGCGGCGGGGGACGCAGATCTCCACGCCGTCGAGCGCGTCCACGACCCGTTTGAACCCGGCGAAGTCCACCTCGACGTAGTGGTCGATGTGGATCTTGGTGAGTGACTCGATGGTCCGCCAGGTGCAGGCCGGGCCGCCGTTGGAGAACGCCACGTTGATCATCCCGAACTGGGCCGGGACGGTCGTGCCGTCCTTCTTCTTGCAGGGCGGCATCGGCACCATCGAGTCGCGCGGGAAGCTGATGCCGATGGCGCTCTCGCCGCCGGGCGAGATGTGCAGCAGGATCGTGGTGTCGGACCGCTGCCCTGCCTCGGAGCCGTAGCGGGCGTTCTCGCCTTTGCGGCTGTCCGACCCCATCAGCAGGATGTTCAGCGAGTTGTTGAGCTTCTCCGGCCGGTCGTCGCCGAGCCGTCCCTCCACGTTCTCGCGGTCGATCTGGCCGTCGAGGCGGCGCCAGAACCCGTACGCGGTGAGGCTGGTGCCGACGAGCGCCACCGACAGGACGATCGACACCCAGCCGAGCACGCGCCACAGGCGCCCCCGCACCGGCGGTTCCGGTGCCGGCGAGGCGTCGTAGGCGTGGTACACGGAGGACGGCGCGGCAGCTCGCTGCATCCGTAACATTTCAGCACAAGATGGACAGGAGCCACGGGGGTCACAGCGAATTCGGATGCGCCCGGCGGGCCGGCGGGACGGCGGTGGGGCCGCCACGGCCGGGCCCCGGTCGCTAGACTCCTCCAAAGATGAGCACAGTAGACGCGCTGACCGACCAGGCGATGGTCGTGCTGCAGGACAGGCCGCTGGTGCCGCTGAGCGCCTGGCTGAACAACGCTCTCGGCGACTGCACCGCGAGCGGCCGCACCCTGCAGCTCGTCACGCCGTTGGACTCCCGGCTCTCGCTCCCCCTGCGCACCGCCGCGTCCGGGAACGAGATGCAATGGGTCGTCCGCAACGGCGACGGCTACTACGAGGGCCTGACCGGACGTCCGCTGAAGTGGAACGGGACGACGTTCGTCCCCGTCCCCGAGGCCCGCGACTACGCGCCGGGGTTCACCACCCGTCCCACTGCCCGGATCGGCTCGCAGCTCACCCTCGTCTACCGCACCAGGCACGGCCCCGAAGGCGACCTCGGCGGGCCCGTCGAACGGCTCCTGCAGCTCCTCACCGGCAAGCCCCCGGGCGCGCTCGGCGCCGCCGAGCCGCTGGAGCACCCCTGGCGCGCCGACCGGTTCACCGAGTACGCGCGGGGACGGTCCACCGCCCGGCTCATCGTCGGCGGCGACGGTCCCCGTCCCGCCCAGGCGATCTGCGACTTCACCGCGGGCGCGGGCGGCGTCGTCGCCGAGGTCAGCACCGTCACCGTCGGCTACATGCCGGAGGACCCGCCGCCCCTGCAGCACCTGCCGACGCTCGTCGGCGCGCTCGCCGCCGACCAGACGGTCGCGTCCCTGTTCGTCCAGGTCACGCCCGGCCGCGCCGATCTCACCACCGAGCCGCGCTGGACGGGCGCCCCGGCCCCCGTCGCGCTCGCCGTCGCGGGGACCGTCAGCGGCCCGAACGGCCTGCCCGGCCAGCAGGTCGGCCCGCCCCGCGCCCCGCTGACCTTCTTCCCGCTCGGCGACGGACGCTCCGCGGACGGCTGGCAGCGCCACAGCATCCTGATGCAACACCTCCAGTCCGCCTGAACACCCCTCTCAGCAAGACCGGACCATCGCGCCGTCCACCCTCGAAACGGGCGTTCGGCACCCGTCGCAACAGACTCCGCACACCGCTGATGATCTACCGGTAAGGGATGAGGTACGGTCCTGCCCATGGGACAGGCCGGTCAGCTCGACGCGCTTGAGCGGGCCGTCAAGGGGACGCTCGCCGAAGGATCGTTCGAGTTCGACGGCGACGAGGCGGTGCTCCGCATCGAGGGCTCCCGCGCCCTGACGACCGGCTGGTTCAGCCGGGCCCTCGGCGGCTGCGGCGTCGGGCTGCTGCTCACCGGCGCCGTCCTGTCCCTGACGGGTCTGCAGGACGCGGCGCGATGGGCGCTGGCACCCGGCGCGGGCCTGCTCGGGCTCGTCCTGCTGCTGCGCTTCACGCCGCTGCGCCGCCTGTGGTCCGTCCTGGAGCTGCGGTTCGCGGAACAGGCGATGGTGCACCGGCGGACTCGCATCCCGTTCGGCGACCTGCGTCCCGAGCACCTCGTCTGGAAGGACGGACGGTTCCTGCGCCGCCTGTACGTCCGGCATCCGTCCCTCCGCAAGCTGCTCGCCGGGTTCTCCGGCGGCGAGGAGCGCGAGGCCAGGGAGTTCCAGCGGCGCCTGTGGGAACTGATCTCCGCCCCCGGCCCGCCCGCCATCGCCACCACCGACGACGTCACCACCGGCAGAGACCTCGCCACCGGCAGAGACCTCGCCACCGGCGGCGGTCTCACCCCCGTGCAGCGCTGGATCATCGCGGCCAGCGCTCCCTACGGCGCGATCAACGGGTTCCGGCTCGACCGGCTCGGCACGGCCCCCGGCGCGGACGCGGCGACCGCCGACCGGCGCACCGCCCAGGAACTCCTCCACGACCCGTGGGGCGCCTACGACCTAGAACAGCTCCTCGGCGCCGTCAACTGGCTCGTCCAGGACGGGCACCGCGCCGACTTCACCCAGGACGCCGACCTCGCCACCCGCTCCCCCGCCGCGCAGCAGGAGTACGGGACGCTGCTGCGCGAGGTCGACGGCCTCATCGCCCGCGACGAGCTCGAACCCCCGTTCGTCGAGCGGCTCATCGAGCTGGTGCGCGTCCGGTACGGCGACGAGGGCGGCTCGTACGCCAGGCTCGTCCCGGGGGTGCTGCGCGACGAGCCCGGCGCGGACGTCAGCGAGGAGGGCGCCGAACTAGCCCAGTTCCTCCACCAGCTCTTCAACGACCGCAACCACGCGTCCGAGGAACTGCACCGCCTCAAGGTCCTCGCCGACCCCGCGCTACGGGCCAACGTGGGACGTTTCCTCATCTGGGACTACGGACGAGCCCTCATGCTCTACCGCTGGGGCCACATGGTGGGCTGGCTCACAGAGGAGTACTGCTGGGAACGGATGCTTCCGCTGGCGATCGACATCCAGCGGCGCTATTCGTCCTGGCGGGACATGGCGACCTGCTACCTGCAGGGCCGGCTGCTCTGGTCGGGCGGCGGCGGAAAGTCGCACTCCGAGTACCAGCGCCTCATCGACGACCTCGCCACCGAGGCGACCAGCCCCTGGAACGCCGTCCCCTGGACCCTCGACCTGACCCGCGACTGGACATAACCCACCCGCCAGCCACATGTGCCCAATGACGCACCGCGCGACGGGCGACCACCACGACCCCAGCCTCAGGCCTCGGGGCTCGGAACTCGGGGCCTTAACCGCCGATGACTCCGCCGTGGTAGGCGGCACCGTCCTGTCCGGGGGCGCCGCCGCCCGGGCCGCCGCCTTGCTCGGACGCCTTCCAACTGCGGGCAGGGGCCTCGCTCGTCCCGTCCGGATAGACGGTCCCACCGGCCCAGTGCACCAGCGACTCGGCGAACTTGCGGGCGATCCGCGTCGCGTCGGGCAGGTCGGCCACGGCACGGACGTCGACCCACCACACGGGAGCGGTCACGCGTTCGGCGAAATCGGCGCCGAGCAGCCGCCGGAGCTCGCTCTGCGCCGACACCTGCACCGCGTCCTCGATCGAGACGAGCAGCCGACCCTCGGTGTCGTAGACGAGAGTCGGCTCGGGTTCCCCGCCGCGCAGTTCCAGTGCCTCACCCATGGCGATCATGCCATCGGCCACGGCGTGCACATCCGGACGGCGGCGCACCAGCGCCACCAGGTCACTGCTCATCGGGTCACCCCAGCGTCGGGCGGACTGAGCGGGCCGTCACCGTGCGCGGCGGACGGTCGCCGGCTTGAGTCGGACACCTGCCTCCCCTCTCCAACGCAACCCTATGAGACATCCGCGAGCGCCGCCGCAGTCCGCGGGCACGCGCATCCCTGTCATACCTACCATCCCCTGTGAAATCGCCAACTCCCGACCGCTACTCTGGTCCGACCGAAATCGCCACCCCGCCATAGAGACCAGCACGGAGCGTTCATGAATTCCCCCCAATGGCCTGGTCAGCCCCCTGGCGGCCCCGGCTTTCCGCCGCCCGCGCCACCAGGACCGCCGCTGCCCGGGGGGCACGGCTTCCCGCCGCCTCCCCCACCGCCGCGCGGCGGTGGCGGGGCACTGGTCCCTCTGCTGATCATCGGTGTGGTAGGCGTCCTGGCCCTGGTCGGCATCGGCGCCTTCCTCGTCCTGGAAAGCGACGACAACGATTCCAGCAGGACGTCCTCGTTCCCCTCGTACACGCCGTCCTCGCCCATCGACTCCCCGGAGCCCAGTCCCACGGAGTCCAGCGGAGGCGGGTCGGACCCGACCTCGGTCCTCGGCCCGACCATCCGGACCGCGAAGGGCAACACCTTCACCCGGGCGGGCACCCGCACCGCGTCGTGCATCACCCGCGCCAACACCAAGCTGCGCACGACGCTGCGCGCTTACCCGTGCATCGGGGTGATGCACTCGGCCGTCTACGCCAACCCGTCCAGGAACATCATCACCTCGGTGTCGATCGCGAAGTTCACCAGCCCGTCGGCGGCGTCCAGCGTCAGCCGGGTCACGTCCAGCAAGGGCTGGCCGCTGCTGCTCACCCCGTCCGACGCGAGCGGCCTCCCACAACCTCGGGCCAACCCCGCCTACTGGACGCGCTCGTGGACGCGCGGCTCGAACGTCATCTACGCCCAGTCGTACTGGTCGAGCGGCGCCGAGACCGGCGGCCGCACCGGCAGCGTCTTCTCCACCGCCGGCGAACTAGGCGTTGAAGTAACAAACACCCTCATCTGGACAGACTGACCCACCCACAGCAGATGCCCCACCAGGACAAATGGCCAACCCCTGGACAACCACCCCACAGGGGAACGACCACCTCCCCCAACGGCCTGGCCCCACGGACGGACCGACCGACCTTCAGGTGGACCACCCGCAGGGGCATATGACTTACCCCCAGACGGAACGACCGGCAGAGGACGGACGAGCACGAAACACATCCCATCCCATCCCGCCTGGTCAGATCAGGGCAGATCAGATCAGGTCAAGTCAGGTCAAACATGATGCGGGCCGTGTCTAGCGGGCCTGGCGTGGGCCTGTGCCGGGGGCCGCACCCTGACCCGGGTGCGTGCCCGGGCCCTGGCCCGGCGACACGTCGCCGAGCGACCGCGCGAACGCCTCGTAGGCGATCCGGCTGACGGCCGCCTGGGTGGCCTCGCCGAGCCGGGACATGTCGACCGCGGCGCCCATCGCGATCTGCCGGTCGTAAGGGAGTTGCACGACGGGCGTCCCCCAGGCGGTGAGCATCTGCGTCGCGCGCGCGAGGTCGGCCCCGACCTGCGGAGCGTGCGACACCATCGCGATCACCGTCCGGGGCAGGAGGCTGCGCTGAACCCCCTGCGAGAACCATTCCAGCGCCCCCCGGGCGCTGAGCGCGCCGTCGACCGTGCCCGGGGTTACGAGAACCACACTGTGTGACTGCCCGAGAATGCCACGGTGCAGCTCAGTGAGAATGCCGGCGCTGCAGTCCGTCACCGCAGTAGATATGTAGCGGCTCACGGCACTGAACGCGGCCTGATACGTCTCGAACGTGAATTCGCCGGTGATCCGTCCGCCCCGTGTCGCCGCGAGCACCCACAGACCCTCCCGGGTCTGCTGCAGATACTGCGCGGCCTCCTCGAACGTGCGCGGCTGCTGAGCGGCGAGGTCGAAGAGGGAAAGCTCAGACCTGACACCCAGACGCAGCGGCAGCGACCCGAGCTCAGCGTCCGCGTCCATCGCGAGCACTCGATCTGGACGATGCCGCGCCAGCTCGGTCGCCAACAACGCCGCCACGGTCGTCTTCCCCGCACCACCGCGGACACTGACCACCGTGATCTGCCGGAAGCCGCCGACGGGCCGCCGCAGATAGTCCGAGATCTCCGCCTGCGTCCGGATCTGGCTGGACGCCCCGACGGCCTTACGCATACCCCGGCCCACGCGGCGCACCAGCGCGTCCCCATGCTGGTTCTTACGAACGAACTCGTTCGCCATAGGCACGGCCCCTGCGCCGTGCATCTGCGGGTGCTGAGGCGACGCCGGGACGGGCGCGGCAGGTCCCTGAGCAGAAGGGGCTGGACGCGCGGACGCGGCGTCCTGTTCCTGGCCGCCCCCCTCGTCCTCTCCGACGCCCGGAGCCTGCGCCATACCGGGAGCCTGCGGCGCGGAACCGCCGATCGGAGAGATCGCCGAGTCCCAGCTGAATTCCTCGTTGACCAGCGGCACTTCCGCCTCGGCAGCCTGCTGATCGGGCTGCTGCACCGGCGCGTTCGGCTGCGGTTCCTGACTCGGAGGCTCCTGGACGACAGGCGACGGGCCAGACCCCTGCGTCGGCGCGTTCGGCTGCGGCGGGTCGGGGAAAGGGTCGTACGATCGGGGCTGTTCGGCCTCAGCGGTAGCCGGTTGTGGCGGGTCGGGGAACGGGTCGTACGACCGACGCTGCTCGGTCTCGGCCGGGACCGGCTCCGGCGCCATCGGAGGCACTGGAGGCGCGGCAAGCGGCTCCTGCACGGCCGCCGGCGGCGACGGCCGCCGCGCGCTGTGCTCGACCGCCTCGGCCCCCCAGCCGGCGTCCGCGAGAACCGCCGACGCGGATCCGAAAGCCGCAAGGCCCCGCTGGGACACGCCGAGATCACGCAACACGGAGTGCTGCCAGCTCGAGTCCGGCACCCGCCCTCCTTTCCTCCTGGTGCCAGCCTAGGGGTTCCCGAGCTGTCCGCGAACGCCCACATCACCCGAAGAGACCGGCCGCCCGCTGACCTCGCCACACTGAGCCAACTGCAGGTTTCAGCGCCAGAACGCCACAGACTTCAACCACAGCTCATGGCACTCCCGCCCGCCTCCCTGTGGCACTTCGCCAAGTTCGAGCGAACTTCCAGCAGCTCCTGCCCAACCACACCTTGAGCACGCGTCGACGCGAAGTTGAACGCCAGGTCGGACGGCCCAGCCATGTCGCAGCCAAGCCTGTACAGGCAACGCCACGAACCCGTCCACCATCCTGAGCAACACCGGGATCAGCGGGTCCCTGGAGGCGGCCGACTGCCCGCAGGCGCGGACAACTTCCTCTCAATCCCGCCAGCAGCCGACCTACTCCTCTTCACCTCCGTGGCCCCGATGTGCCGAGAACCGACCACGAGAAAGTCGCGAAAAGGAGTCGGAGCCTCTACCTCGGAGGATAGGGCCCAGCACCGCCCGGCCCCTGTGGCGGCATATGCGGCTGCCCACCCTGCTGACCAGGAGGCGGCGGAGGCCCCGGAGGCCCACCCCATCCCGGCGGCGGACCCGCCCCAGGAGGAGGACCAGGAGGACCGAACTGCTGCGGCCCGCCAACGGGCCCGCCAACGGCACTCGCCACCTTCTTCCTGCTCCTCAACCCAATGAAGATGAGGAACAGCACACCGAGGACCCCGACCACCACAAGCCCAATAACCAGATACCTCGTGTTACGCGCCGCCTGCTCACTACTCTCGTCAGCCGCCTTCTCAGCCGCCGTCTTCGACGGCGTGGTACCTGACTGAGCGGGGTTGGCCTTCGCCCACTGATCATACGCAGAAAACACCGGATTCGGCGCGGACCTGGGGACCTTGGCGGTTAACGCAGCATAAGGGATGACCACCCCTTCCCCGGAAATGTTGTCCTTGCCAGGAGGTCCTACATCCTCAGTTGTATTGATGATGCGTTGCACGACCTCACGGGCTGACATCTGCGGGTACTTCGACCGAATAAGGGCTGCGGCCGCGGCGGTCAACGCTGTTGCCTGGCTCGTCCCGGCCAGATCTGTGGCCACTCGGCCGTCGGCTTGAAGCGCGTTTACCGCGTCTCCAGGTGCTGCGACCGCAACATAGGGCTGCCGCTCGCTGCCGACCCAAGGCCGCTTCTGATTGTCCACCGCTCCGACCGCAAGAACGCCAGCACAGTTTGCCGGCTCCATTGACTTATTTCCTCTATCGCCGTCGTTGCCAGAGCCCGCAATCACGACAACATCGCGCTGAAGCGCGTAAGAAACTGCCTGTTGATTCTGAGGTCGACATCCATGCAGAGTGGCAAACGCTTGAGAAATGCTGATCACTTTAGCGCCGTGATCAGTCGCGTACCGGATTGCCTTGTCCCACACGGAGAAGTCCGACTTCACTGACATGATCTTGGCTTCAGGGGCCACTCCTACGTACCCGGTACTTGTCCCTTGCGAGGCGATCAGTCCGGCCATCCCAGTACCGTGCGAGGCATCCAGGTCTGATGTGGGACCGATCTGACCGTCTCCACCAGCGGGTGTCACATCGGTACCGGCCACAAGGACTCCTTGAAGGTCAGGAATCCTTCCGTTGACTCCATTGTCGACTACGGCGACGGTGACGCCAACTCCCCTGCTAATCGGCCAGACCTTTTTCTCGATCGCCCAAGCCGAAAACCACCATTGGTCCTCCCGTCCTCTGGGAGCCGCAGCAGCAGGCATAGCCGCAGTCAAAAGTAGGGCTGAGCTGACCGTCATCGCGGCCAGGAGTTGCGTCATCCGTTGCACAGGGAAACCTCACTAAGCGGAACACGGCGCGAGCGGCCCGAAGAGTCCGATCCGCTCACGCCGTCTCCTACATCGTCTCGTGACCTTGGCTGAATCAGCCAATCACGGGAGGCGCGGCGTCATCATCGTTTCCACCCCACACGTCGTCGTCTTCGGTGAGCCAGGTGGTGCGCTCGTGCTCGTCCTGGCCATTGCCGCCACCGTCGCGGCCGCCGCCCATGGGCATGCCGCCCATGCCGCCGCGACCGGTGCCAGCAGCCTTCCCCGGGTTGTTGCCTCCACCGACGCCGCCCCTGCCCGTTCCGATTCCGGCACCGCCGGGCATGCCGCCGGCAATGCCACCAGCGCCGAGCCCCCCGCCGGGTAGACCGCCGCCTCCGCCACCACCAGGCAGGCCGCCACCACCGAGACCTCCGCGGCCAAATGGGTCGATGCCTGCACCGCCGCCACCGCCGGGCAGGCCGGCGAGGTCACTCCCGGTAGGACTGCCACCTGGGATGCCACCGCCGTAGCCGCCGTGCATGGTGCCGTCACCACTACTGCCAACACCATCGAGGCCGCCCGGAATACTGCCGCCGCCACCGGGGATGCCACCGCCGCCGCCGGGAAGGCCGCCCCCGGGAAAATTCTTCGGGCGCTCACGATAGATACCCGTCTTCGGGATATCGGTCGAGATCTCCTCAGGCATTGCGGTGTTGGCCTCGCGAGCACGGCCGCTCAAGCGCTGCACGTGCTCCACAGCGGTCTCCGACTCCTTGTCTTTGATCAGCCCCAGGGCTTCACCCTTCGTCAACCCGATCAGGCCTCCAGACACCCCGCCCAGAAGAGTGCCCCCGGTGACAACGCCTGCGTGATCCCAAGTAAGTCCTTTGAAGAACCCTTCCTTCGGCTGGTGATCCTTGTACCACTTCAATTTCGGACCGTGATCTGAAAGAGCCTTACTCGCCTGGTCGGCTACCTGCCGAATGTTCTCGGCACTTGCCTGCAGTCGCCGCATCTGCTTGACAGTAGCCTCCGCATCGTCGCCCTTCCAGACACCGGTCAATGCAGAGATCTGAGCCCGTAGAGTTCCCGCCGCTTCCTCGAACTTGGAAGCGACGCCTCCGTAAACCGGTCCAGCCTTGATCACTCTTTCTGGGTTGGTGCCCGCAAAGAGCCGGTTCATGGCGTCCATGTCGCCTGACCATTGCTGGCCGTTATCAGTGTTGGAGCGAATGGGCGCCCTGTGCCGCTTGTCAGCCATCGCTAACTCCCACCCCATTCTCCGGTGTTCCGCCGGCTCGCACTGGAACCGCCACCCGCGTTTACCCGGTTCGCAGCGGTGACGTTCGTCTGCTCCTTTTCGTCATGATTTCCGACCATACGCTCAAGAGCCTCGATCACCTGGTCGTAGCTGTTGATGAACTCCTGGTACTGCCCCGAAATCTGGTTGAACGCCGCGATGGTCGACGCCCCCAACGCCTGCCCCGCAGGATACATACCTAGGTCCTGCGCAGTAATGTTGCCGTTCTGCTGGAGATCGAAAGCAGAGCCTTTGCCTTCGTCGAACTTCTCGCGATTCGCCTTTAAGGCTTTGATGATCTTTCTGACCTCTTCGGTGTCGATCTCGCTCTTCTGATCACCCATATGCGCCTCCGGAGGGCGGGAGCCCTGCTGCCCCTCGTTGAGTTCTGTCCGGGGAGTGCACTGACCGATGGTCGCCACGGCCGACCGTGTCCGCGCGAGACGGCCGATTGGGGAGCGTGGCGAGGGTCGGTCGCGTCAGCCGATGATGTTGACGTTGGTCTGGACCGTGCCCTGCCCGGTCTCCTGCGAGGACTGGATCACCACACCGAACTGCGCGATGGTGAAGGCACTGCCCGCCTCACCGATCCACCGGCCCGACAGCTGCGCCTGCTCCTGCCCCAGATCCGCCTGGATCTTCCGCAGGTCCTGCACAGCCTCCTCGACCCGCTGGGCCGCAGGGGCCATTTCTGCTCTGTCGACCGAAGACTTCTGGCTCATCAGTCATCCTTCCCCGACCTTCGTTCGACGCGACGCGCGCTCCCGTCAGTTCCTCGCCACCCGGACGACTTGAAACCCAGCGTCAAGCAGAGCACACATCCTCGTAAAGCAAATATTAGGGGGCGGAAGCGCCGGATCGTTGGCAATGCCCTTTACGGAAGACCACATCGAGCAAAAGGGACCACCGAAGCTCGTCCACGCGAGGGCACGGGGCCTCGCCTGCAGCACTCATGACCCATCTGACCTGCCCAGACTGTGTCGACCCGACATCAGAGCACGATGCCCCAAAGGCGGCGACCATGGCACCACAAGTCAATGACCAGATAGTTGGTGAGCATGTCAGGATCTTCCACTACGTCGTGATACCTGCCCTTTAATGCTGATCTGTCACCTCCAAGAAGTTGATCAATCCTGCGTTCAATCCCGAGCTGGGAGATTGGCTGTTGAGACTCCATCTGTGTCCGGGCAGTAGAGCTCATCTGCAGGCCCACGGTGATCAATCCAGGATCGTGGACGGCTTCGAACAGCAAATAGCGCGCGTATCAGGCCAATGAGCTGCAGGTAGAGATACATCAGGGCGGCGGGGGAGGCGGGGTCGCTGCTACTGAAGCGGTCGGCTGGGTCGACGCGGCACGCCTTCCTCCAGAGGAGGTGCGGTCAAGCTGGGTGAGACTGTGCGGTCTACTGCGTCTGTAAGGCAGATATCGCGGTGTGCTGCGAGAGGTGCGCACGCGCGGAGGGGATTAGGGTCCGCCTGACGGTGCTATGTTCGGTCATGGCCCAACTCGGAGGTCGCGGGTCGCGAGGGTCCGCGTGTGCGGGCGGGCTGAACGACGGCACCGCTCAAGCGCGGACGGCGAGCTCGGTTTGCGGACGACGGCGAACCTCATGCTGGTAAAGCCGGGTGAAACAGCAGACGGCGCCCGGCTAGCGAAAGGCGACTTTGGCCGCCACCCGGCGCTTGGAGCAGGCCCTCTTACGTCCTCACCCCTGCCGCCCTGCGGCAGCGGTCGGAGCTTTGTCAGGTGGCCGCTGCTGTTCACTGCGAGCTAGGGGTGGGCCGAATTCGTCGGTGCAATGGTCAGGTAGCCGCAGCCTCGGTCCTGGCTGGTGTTCTGCACGCGGAGGAGGCTGGCGGCCGGGCCGTCATGTGGCCCGGGCCGGGCGTCCGGTCTGGCGCGGTTACCTCGTCCTTCTGGCCGCCGGTGGGGCCAGTGGGTCGGGGCGTCGGTCGGCGAGGCGGCGGCTTATGGGGTGGGATGCTGTGGCTTGGTGGTCGCCGGATTTGTCCCGGCGGCCGGGACGGCCGCCGGGCGCTGGGGGCCTCTCGATCGGCGTGGCGTCGGACGGAACCGGCGGCGCAGGAGCCGAGGAGTGCGCTCGTCTGGGCGACTTGGGTTACGCGGATGGGGCTTGGCAGGCTACTGCGACTGGGCGGTGCACTCCTGGGAGTCCTTGTTGACCTTGTCGGGGTCCTTGCCCTCGATGTTCTTCGGGGCGATGGCGGGCGAGGTGGGCTCGGGCATTTCGTAGCCCTTCTTCCGCATGCACTCCACGAGCTTGGTGAGCGCCTGCTTCTGTGCCGGGGTGAGCTCGCTGCCGCCGGTGCCGCCACCGGTGCTGCCGCCACCGGTGCCTCCGCCACCGTTGCCGGTGATGGTGCCGCCTCCGCCGGGTGTCGCCGGCGCGCTGGTGCCGGACGACGGGGTCGAGCTTCCGCCCGCGTCGTCCGAGTCTCCTCCGCAGGCGCTCATGCTGAGTGCAAGGGTGGCAACGGTGACAGGAATCACCAGGAGCTTCTTCATGATTACTCTTTCTGTCGGTTCGGTCGCACACCAGGGAAGACGGCTGTCCACTCGCCCGAGTCCGAGCGAGTAGACAGCCGCGAAGAGAAGTGTGACGTGCTAGTTGGGGGGCCTCGAACCTCCGGGGCCTTGCGGGGGCATGTACTGCTGCCCTCCCTGGGGGCCTCCGGGAGGCGGGCCGGGCTGGCCGCCCCAACCGGGCGGCGGACCGGACGGCCCACCCTGCGGGGGCACCGGCTGCCCGCCCTGCGGGGGGCCGCCGTGCGGAGGCGCGCCCTGGGGTGGTGGTGCCTGGCCGCCCCAACCCGGTGGCGGACCGGACGGCCCGCCCATGGGCATGGGTCCGGCACCCGGCCCCATCGGCGTGTTCTTCTTGCCTCGCCGGAGGACGAAGAAGAGCACGGCTCCACCGATCACCACGATGGCACCGCCGGCGATCAGCAGGATCATGAGGTTGCGATCCGCGCGGTCGGAGTCCTTGGTCGCGGCGTCCTTGGGCCGTTTGGTCGCGGACGGCTTCGCGCTCGCCTGCGGGTTGTCCGCCAGCCAGCGGTCATAGGCGGCGAAGACGGGGTTCGGCGCGTTCTTCGGGACCGTGGCGCCCAGCGCGTCCGCCGGGATGATGACTCCGGCGCCGGTCATCTGGTCCTTGCCGGGCGGGCCCGCGTCGATGGCCGTGTTGATGATCCGCTGGACGACCTCGCGGGCCGGCATCTGCGGGTGCTTCGACCTGACCAGCGCCACCGCCGCGGATGTCAGGGCGGACGCCTGGCTCGTCCCGGCGACGTGGTCGGTGACCTGGCCGTTGGCGAGGACGGTGTTCACCAGGAACCCGGGGGCGGCGACAGCGACGTAGGGCTGCCGCTCGGTGGACTTCCAGGCGGCCTTCTTGTTGTCCACCGCACCGACCGCGAGGACACCCGCGCAGTTCGCGGGCTCCATGGACGGGTTGCTCGCGTCGCCGCTGTTGCCGGCGCCCGCCACAACGACGATGTCCTTCTGGAGGGCGTAGGAAACGGCCTGCTGGACCTCGGGACGGCACCCGCCCGACGCCGCGAAGGCCTGGGAGATGTTGATGACCTTGGCGCCGTGGTCGGCCGCGTAGCGGATCGCCTTGTCCCAGACCGACAGGTTGGACGTCACCGACATGATCTTCGCTTCGGGGGCGACGCCGACATAGCCCGACCCGGTGCCCTGGCTCGCGATGAGGGCGGCCATCCCGGTGCCGTGCGAGTCCTCGAGGTCCGTGGACGGCCCGACCTGCCCGTCTCCGCTGCCCGAGACCGCGTCGGTCCCGGGGACGAGGACGCCCCGCAGATCGGGAATCCGTCCGTTGACGCCGGTGTCGATGACCGCGACGGTGACACCCGCCCCCTTGGTGACGGGCCAGACCTTCTGCTGGATGTCCCACGCCGAGAACCACCACTGGTCGTTGCGGGGCCCTGGTGTCGCGCCGGCAGGTGCCGCGGTGGTCATGACCAGGGCTGACGTCGCCCCGATCGCGGCGAGCCATCGTGTCATCCGTCGCACAACGAAACCTCACTAAACGGAACACGGCGTGAGCGGTCCGAAGAGTTCGATCCGCTCACGCCGTCTCCTACATCGTCTCGTGATCGAGCCGGGATCAGCCAATCACGGGCGGGGCGGTGTCGTCATCGTTTCCGCCCCACACGTCCTCGTCCTCGGTGAGCCAGGTGGTGCGCTCGTGCTCGTCCTCGCCATTGCCGCCACCGCCGCGGCCGCCGCCCATGGGCATGCCGCCGCCCATGCCGCCGCGACCGGCCTTGCCCATGCCCGCGCCGGCACCGCCGCCGCGGCCCATGCCTGCACCGGGCATGCCGCCGGCCAGGCCGCCGGCACCGAGGCCGCCGCCACCGCCGGGGATGCTACCGCCGCCGCCGCCGGGCATGCCGCCACCGCCGAGGCCGGTGCGGCCGAACGGGTCGCCGGCGCCACCGCCACCGCCGGGGGGAAGGCCGGCGAGGTCGCTGCCGGAGCCGCCGGTGCCCGGGATGCTGCCGCCGCCACCGCCGCCGGGGATGCTGCCGCCGCCACCGGGGATGTTGCCGCCGCCACCCGGAATGTTGCCGCCGCCGCCCCCGATGTTGTTCGTGGGGACCTTCGACGTGATGCTCGTCTCCGGCATGTTGGTGGTGATCTTGTCGGGCATCGCGCGGTTGGCCTCGACCGTGCGCTCGCCGAGCCGCTTCATGTGCTCCTGCGCGGCCTTCTCCTCGGCGCTGTCGATGAGGCCGAAGGCCTCGCCGAGCTTCTTGCCGCCGAGGGCGATCATCCCGCCGGCCGGTCCGGCGACCATGGTGCCCGCGGCCACGACACCGGCGTCGTCATAGGAGATGTTGCCGATGAAGCCCTTGCCCGGCTGGTGCGTCTTGTACCATTCGAGCTTGGTGCCGTGGTCGGAGAGAGCCTTGCCGGTCGTTTGGGAGACGTCCTGCATGCCGGTCGCGCTCTGTTCCAGACGCTCCATCTGCTTGGTCGTGGCGTCCGCGTCCTCGCCCTTCCAGACGCTGGCCAGCGCGGCCTTCTCCTTGCGGAGGATGCCGGCCGCGTTCTGGAACCTCTGCGCCGCGGCGGTGTAGTGCTTGCCCGCCTCGATGACCTTGTTCGGGTCGGTGGCATTGAGGATCCGGTTCATCTCATCGATGCCGCCGTCCCAGTCAGTGGGACTGTCCTGGTTCGAGCGAATGGGCTCGTCATGCTTCGTGTTACCCATGAGGTATCGATCCCGCCTACTGCTTGTACGAGCCGGTGTTCTGGTTGGTCGGCGTGGAGCCGCCACCGCTCGTCATCGCCCTGTTGGCGGCCGCGGTGTTCTGCTGCTCCTTCTCGTCATGGTTGCTGACCATGCGATCCAGCGCGTCGATGATGCCCTGGTAGCTCCGCAGGAACGCGTCGTACTGACCCTTGATCTGGCTGTACGCCGACTGGGTCGAGGCTGCCAGACCCGAAACCGCGGGGTACTGCCCCAGTTCCGCCGTCGTGACGTTGCCGTGCATCGAGATGTCGTTGCGCTTGCCGTGACCGCCCTTTTCGAAGTCGTCCAAGTTGTCCCTGAGACGCTTGAGGATCTTCTTGACCTCTTCGGTGTCGATCTCGCTCTTCTGATCACCCATGTGAGCCTCCGGCGGGCCGGAAGACCCGCTACCCCGTGTTGACTTCAGCTACAGATAAGGTCTCGTATCCGACCGCCACCACGGCCGGCCGCCCGGATATCGGCGGCCGGCCTGGGAAGCGTGGCGTGGGTCGGCAGTGTCAGCCGATGATGTTGACGTTGGTCTGGACCGTGCCCTGCCCGGTCTCCTGCGAGGACTGGATCACCGCACCGAGCTGCTGCACGATCCGGTTGATGTCGGCGGCGGAGGCTTCCCACTTCTGCTTGGCCTGGAAGTAGGCCTCCCGCGCACCGTCCTCCCACTCCGCGAGCTTGGTCTCCACACTGCGGGCCAGATCGTCCAGCTCGGAGTTCATCTGGTTGGACTTCTGCTGGAACGCGGCGAACGCCTGCTGCATCGCCCCGAAATCCATCGACTGATAGCTCATTGTTCCTCCGTGTCGTCCTGAGATCGGTGATGGATGTCGATCAGCCGTTCAGCAGCCCGGCGACGCGGTTGACCGCCTCGGTCTGCTGCTGCTCGCTGCCCTCGTAGTTGATCTTGACCTGAACGAGCTTCTCGTGCAGCTGGCTCAGGACCTCCAGAACCTTGCTCAGTTCGCCGTTGAACTCGTTGAAGACCTTGGTGAAGGCACTGCCCGCCTCACCGATCCATCGGCCCGACAGCTGCGCCTGCTCCTGCCCCAGATCCGCCTGGATCTTCCGCAGGTCCTGCGCCGCTTCCTCGACCCGCTGGGCCGCAGCGGCCATTTCTGCTCTGTCGACCGAAGACTTCTGGCTCATCAGTCATCCTTCCCGACTTTGGTTCTACCTGTGTTCGACGCGACGCGAGCCCCCGTTGTTCATCGTCGACCCGGTCGACTTTGAACTCCATGGTCGGGCACAACGCACATCCTCGTAAAGCGACATTACGGTGCAGGAACGGTACATGGCCTGCGAAGGGACTTACGGAAGACCGCATCGGACGAAAGGGTCCGCCGAAGCCGGTCGTCCGTGGGAGCGTGGGCCGTCAGGCCCACATCTGGGTGTTGGTCCCCTCGGCCGACTGGTAGTTCTGCTGGGCGGTACCCACCGCCTGGCCGAACTCCTTGACCGTGTCCGCCTGCTGCCGTGCCACGCGGTCCCACTTCCCCTTGGCCTCGAAGTAGGCGTCGCGCGCGTCGTCCTCCCATCTGGCCAGGCCGCTCTGCAGATCGGCTTCGAGCGCGTCCAGCAGGGCGACCATCTCCCGATGCTTCGACTGGAACATCGCCTGGGCCTGCTGCATGGTGGCGTAGTCCGTGCTGAAGGCTTGACTCACGGCATCCCCTCCGTAATGACCGTAACGCGCGGCGATCGTATCAAGATTCTGCGCTACGTTGGGAAACTTGCCCTTTAATCCTGATCACTCTGAGGTATCCGGTTGATCACGCACCGGCACCACTCGGTTGAATGGGTTCAAGTGCTTTCTGCGGGTCCAATGCGGGCCCTTGAGGCACGAGGTTGAGCAGGTTCGCGGGGACCGGAACGGAGTCGTTCTTGTCCCCGGAGATGGAGTAGCCGAGCGCCGCGGCGGTCTCCGCGGACTTCAGCGCGTACCTGCGGCCGTCGTCGGCGACGAGGGCATAGGTGTTGATCGACTCGACGGCGCCGGACGCGGGCAGCACCCCGGCCAGAACCGCGCTCCCCGGCGGCAGCACCACGTTGTCGACGCCCCCGCCGGACGCCCGCACCGGCATCGGCAGGTCGGCGCCGCCGCCGATGGTGAGCTTGGCGTCGTTGGCGCCCTTCCCAGGGTTGGGATAGACGACGCAGAGCGACTGCTTCGCTTCGTACGGCCGCACCGTGACCTGCGTCTGCGGCAGCCGCTCGTCGATGACGCGCTGCGCCGAACGGTGGGTGGTCACCGCCGCGCCGTCGAGCGGGGTGTCCTTGGGGAGCCTGTACGTGGCCGAGTTCTGGATGAGCGCAGCCTGCAGGACGCTGATCGGCGCGTACCCGTCCGGCATCAGGACGTACGGCTGGTTGCCGCCGCCGACGCCCCCGACGCGGAAGACCTGGCCGACCACGCCGGCGGCCCCGGCGAACTGCGGCTGCCTGCCGGCACCGGGGATGTTCGGCGGCGCGAAGTCGGGGCCGGCCGGCAGCGCGTTCACGAAGCCGGGCGACACCTGGGCCGGCGCGGACGCGCTGAGCACGGTGAGACCCGCCGGCGAAAGGCGCATCCGCTGGTTCTTCCAGATCAGCCAGTTGTTGTTCGCGCCGGTGCTGACGACCACTCCGGTGGCCGGGTCGAGCGGCTCCCCGCCCACGTCGCGTCCGCCCACCAGGGAGACCACCGACTGGCCCGGCCCGCCCTGCTGGCCCTGCCGGACGCAGACCGACCACGGGCCGCCGACCAGCCGCTTGGCCGCGGGGACCGAGTCGGGCGCGCCCGGGATGCCGATCATCGGGCCGCGCGGGTAGTCCGAGAGCGACTTGGCGGAGACGGACTTCTGCTGGGGGGCGGAGCCGCCGCTTCCGCCACCGGCGAGGGACGCGGCGAGCTTGGCCGACGCGTAGTTCGCGACCGGGCACAGCACGTCCTTCTGGGAGCCCTTGGGCGTGCACCAGACGTAATGGGCGCCGGTCTCCTTCTCCATGAGGACGATGCCTTTTTTGTCCAGCCCGCTGTTGCCGCCGCCGAAGAGCAGGCCGACGATCCCGAACCCGGCGCCGACGAGGATCGCGACCATGATCCCGGCGAACGTGCCGATGTTCATCTTGCGCAGCGGCGCCTCGGGGTAGTCGGGCTCGGCGAGGATCAGCGCCTGGGAGGCGCGGTGGGTCATCAGGCGGTGCGCCTGAAGCAGATCCCTCTTGGTCTGCATGGAGCCTCCCCCGTCAGCTCACCACGGTGCGCACGTACTCGAAGACCCCGGCGACGCCGAGCGCCAGCGGGACGAGCGCCACCACGAAGAGGATTTCCAGGATGTCTCCCGCACGGCCCCAGAACGGGGTCAGCTTGTTGCCGGGCAGCCACATCCCCACGCCGGTCGCGATGGCGGAGACCACCAGCGTGGGCAGCAGCACACCGACCAGCAGCAGGACCTGGGAGTCGGCGTCGAGCGCGGTGGCGACGGCGAGCGTGCCGAGCCCCGCCACGCCGGGGATGAGAAGCCAGAGCTTCTGCGCCCTGGCCCGGAAGATCCGCGCCCGCAGCAGGACGGTGAAGGAAAGGACGACGCACATGACGGGGCTCACCCAGCCGCCGTCGAACGACAGCGGGACGATCGCGCCGATGGCGACGAGCCCGATCGCCGAGACGCCGCCGGTCACGAACCGGTCGGCGACGGCCGTGCGCTCCAGGAGGGCGCGTCCGTCCACCATCATGGTGTCGCGGCGCAGCTCCTCGGCGCTGCCCGGCACGGGCGGCAGCTGGACCCTCGCCAGTTTGAACGAGACGCCCGGCAGCAGCGGTGTCAGCGCGAGCGCCACCGTGACGGTGATGGCGGCGATTCCGGCGCCGTCCATGTCGAACACCAGCGGGACGGCGCAGTTGGCCGTCCCGAGCAGCGCGGCTATCGCGACCCCGTAGAAGACCGGCAGGCCGTCCGCGATGGCGAACCCGGCCAGCGTCGCGGCCAGCACCACCGCGCCGAACCCGGCGACCAGGTGCAGCGCGCCGATGTCCATCAGCGAGTCCTTGTTCGCCGGGGCCAGCAGCCCGGCGAGGAACGCGTACGGCAGCGCCGCGTAGCCGAGCGCCGCGCCCGCTCCGGCGTCGCCGAGCGCGCGCGACAGCGAGATCGCGGCGATCAGCAGGAGCAGCGCGATCACGCCGGCGGCGGCGGCCGGGGCGATCCAGGACGAGCCGACCCCGGGCGGCCCGGCCGCCAGCAGCGCCAGTGCCCCTACGATCAGCCCGGCCACGCCCCAGGCGATGGCGAACTTGCGGGTGGAGTCCTGGCGCCAGCGTCCTGGCCGGTCCTTGACCCCGGTGGCGACGACGTCGGGGACGTCGTCGAACACGAGATCGGGGATCTGCGCCATCCGGGGGCGCAGGTAGAGCAGATCGCCGTCGCGGATTCCGGCCTGCGCCGGTGTGCTGGCCGGATCGAACGGGGCCTCGTCGAGCTTCTGCACCACCCAGCCGCCGTGCGCCAGGCCGGCGTCGGCGAGGTTCTGGCCGGCGTAGCGCAGCATCGTGGGGTAGAGCTCGGCGAAGGTGGCGTCGGCCGGCAGCGCGATGTCGACCCGCCGGCTCGGTCCGACGACCGTGATCCGGCAGAGGTCAGCTCCTGGGAGCGCACTCACGACTTCCTCGCAAATCTTCCGGTGTTCGGGCCCGGTCCGGCGGACGGACCGTGCCCGGTGGTCGGGCGGTGCCCTCCGGTCGGACGGTGTCCGGCGCTTGGGCGATGTCCGGCGCGTGGACGGTGTCCTTCCGTCGGACGGTGTCCGGCGCTCGAACCGTGTCCGGCGCCCGGATGGTTTCCGCGGTTCGGACGGGGGGCGAAGCACCTGCATGGTGCCATGCGGGTCACCTCGGTCGCCGGGGGATGCTCGTGCTTCATGGTGACGTGGTCGCTGGTCGTGTGAACGGCGCTAACCCTAATGTCTGAATGGGTCCGACGTGTACCGGACCGGTCACTGATGGGTTCGATGTGACTCGCATGCCAGATCTGATGCCTCTACGATTCCTATCGTTCAAGTAATCGCACGACCACATGATCGTGATACGGCAGGCAGCAGGACACCGGGAGACCGGCGGCGCACCCCGCGCGCTGCTCAGGACAGTGTGCGATGGAAGGGACGACTAGCGTGAGCACGGACATCGTCCGGCGCAGGGAGCGGCGCGACCCCCCGCCGATGCCGCGGGGGGAAATCCTGCTCGAATCACCGCCGGAACTGCCGGAACTGATCCCCCAGGGCATGCAGGCGGTGCTGACCTACCTGCCGATGCTCGCGGGTTCCGGCGCGATGGTCTTCATGATGGCGGGCCGGGGCGGCGGCACCCTGCAATACGTGGCGGGCGGCATGTTCGCCGTTTCCATGTTCGGCATGATGCTCGGCCAGGTCGGGCGCGGCACCGGCGAGCGCAAGGTCAAGCTCAACAACGAGCGCCGCGACTACCTGCGCTACCTGGGGCAGGTCCGCAAGAAGGTCCGCAGGGCGGCGAAGCAGCAGCGCGAGGCGCTGGAGTGGGCGAGCCCCGACCCGAGCTCCCTGTGGTCGCTGGCCATGAGCGCCCGGTTGTGGGAGCGCCGTCCGTCCGACGACGACTTCATCCAGGTGCGGCTGGCGAGCGGCGCGCAGAAGCTCGCGGTGCAGCTGATCGCGCCGGAGACGAAGCCCATCGAGGACCTCGAACCCATGACGGCGGGCGCGCTGCGCCGTTTCGTGCGGACGCACGCGAACGTCCCGAACCTGCCCATCTCCCTGTCGCTGCGGTCGTTCTCCCGGATCGTCCCGAGCGGTGACCCCGAGGCCGTGTACGGGATGGTCCGAGCGCTGCTCGTGCAGATCGCAACGTTCCACTCCCCTGACGACGTGCGCATCACGGTGTGCGCGTCGCGGGAACGGATGGTGTGGTGGCAGTGGATCAAGTGGCTCCCGCACAACCTGCACCCCACCGAGCACGACGCGGCGGGGCCGGTCCGCCTCATGGCGGAGAGCATGACGACGCTGGAGGCCATGTTCGGGCAGGAGGTCAAGGACCGTCCCCGGTTCCAGCCGGGCCTGTCGCAGGACGACCTCCCGTACCACATCGTCATCATGGACGGCGGCCAGGCGTCCTACGACTCCCAGCTGGCCGCCGACGGCGTCGAGGGCGTCTGCATCATCGACCTGACGGGCTCGGTCGCGCCGACGCCGGAGGCGACCATGCTGCGCCTCGGCGTCACCAAGCAGGCCGTCTCCCGCCTCACCAAGGACCGCACCGGCAAGGACGTCGCCACCCGCATCGGCAAGCCCGACTCGATCACTCTCCAGCAGGCCGAGTCGCTGGCCCGCCAGCTCGCCCCGCTGCGCGCGAGCGCGTCCACCGGCCCGATGGAGGACGCCCTGTCCGGCGCCACCACGGTGACCTCGCTGCTCGGCATCGAGAACCCGTTCCGCGTCGACCCGCGCGAGACGTGGCGGCCGCGGGCGCCGCGCAACCGGCTGCGCGTCCCGATCGGCGTCGACACCGAGGGACGTCCCGTCCACCTCGACATCAAGGAGTCCGCGCAGGGCGGCATGGGCCCGCACGGCCTGTGCATCGGCGCCACCGGCTCCGGTAAGTCCGAGGCACTGCGGACGCTGGTGCTCGGGCTCGCGCTGACGCATTCGTCCGAGGTGCTCAACTTCGTCCTCGTCGACTTCAAGGGCGGCGCGACGTTCCTGGGGATGGAGAACCTCCGGCACGTCTCCGCGATCATCACCAACCTGGAGGACGAGCTCCCCCTGGTCGACCGCATGTACGACGCGCTGCACGGCGAGATGGTGCGCCGCCAGGAGTACCTGCGCGCCCAGGGCAACTACGCCTCGCTGCGCGACTACGAGAAGGCGCGCGAGCAGGGCGCCGACCTGCAGCCGATGCCGACGCTGTTCCTGGTGCTGGACGAGTTCTCCGAGCTCCTGTCGGCCAAGCCCGAGTTCGCCGACCTGTTCGTCATGATCGGACGGCTGGGACGGTCGCTCGGCGTGCACATCCTGCTGGCGTCGCAGCGCCTGGAGGAGGGCAAGCTCCGCGGCCTCGACACGCACCTGTCGTACCGGATCGGTCTCCGGACGTTCTCCGCGCAGGAGTCGCGGGTCGTGCTGGGCGTGCCGGACGCCTACGAGCTGCCGTCCGCCCCCGGGCACGGCTACATGAAGTTCGGCACCGAGTCGATGACGCGGTTCCGCGCCGCGTACGTGTCCGGGCCCGCCTCCGAGGACCTGCAGCCGAAGGACCAGGGCGGCCCGCAGGTCATCCGGCAGATCGTCCCCTACATCCCGGACTACATCCGCCCGCACGTCATCGAGAACCAGCAGGAGCAGCAGGGCCAGCAGGAGCAGACGCAGGCGACGCTGTTCGACGTGGTGGTCGGGCAGCTGGAGAACCAGGGCCCGCCCGCGCACGCGATCTGGCTCCCGCCCTTGGACGCGCCGCCCACGCTGGACGAGCTGCTGCCGTCCCTCGCGGTGGTCCCGGGCCTCGGCCTCACCACGCAGCACGAGGCGTGGCGGAACCGGCTGCACGCGATCGTCGGCGTCGTCGACAAGCCGTTCGACCAGCGCCGCGACCCGATGTACGTCGACCTGTCCGGCCCGGCGGGCAACGCGGGCATCGCCGGCTCGCCGCAGACCGGCAAGTCCACGATGCTGCGGACGCTGATGGCGTCCCTCGCGATGACCCACACGCCGCAGCAGGTGCAGTTCTACGGCCTCGACTTCGGGGGCGGGACGCTCGCGGCGATGTCCGACATGCCGCATGTCGGCGGGGTCGCCAACCGCCTGGACGGCGACCGCGTCCGCCGCACGGTCGCCGAGGTCACCGCGCTGCTGGAGCGGCGCGAGCGCGAGTTCGCCGAGCGCGGCATCGACTCGATGCCGACGTACCGGCGGATGCGCGCGTCCGGCGAGATCACCGGCGACGGCTACGGCGACGTGTTCCTCCTCGTGGACGGCTGGATGACCCTCCGCCAGGACTTCGAGAACCTCGAACCCGTCATCACCGACCTGGTGGCCCGCGGTCTCGGCTACGGCATCCACGTGGTCGCGACCGTCAACAAGTGGTCGGAGTTCCGGATGAACGTCCGCGACCTCTTCGGCACGAAGCTGGAGCTGAAGCTCGGTGACCCGTACGAGTCGGAGATCGACCGGAAGCTCGCGGGGAACGTCCCGGAGGGCAAGCCGGGCCGCGGCCTGACGCGCGAGGGCCACCACTGCCTGACGGCGCTGCCGCGCATCGACGGCGACACCGACGACTCGACGCTCGCCGAGGGCGTCAAGAAGCTGGTCGCCGCCATCGCCGGCAACTGGGACGGGCCGGGCGCGCCCAAGGTCCGGATGCTGCCCGCCGTGCTCCCGGTCTCCTCGATGCCGAGCGCGCAGGAGAGCGGTTCGCGGATCCCGATCGGCATCGACGAGGACACCCTGTCGCCGGTGTTCCTGGACTTCCAGGCCGAGTCGCACTTCCTCGTGATCGGCGACACCGAGTGCGGCAAGTCGAACCTGCTGCGCATGATCACCAGCGGGATCATCGAGCGGTACACCCCCGACCAGGCGCGGATGATCTTCATCGACTACCGGCGTGCCCTGCTGGACGCGGCCGACACCGAGCACCGGATCGGCTACGCCGCGTCCTCGGCGGCCGCGCAGGGCCTGGTGAAGGACATCGTCGGCGCGCTCCAGGCGCGGCTCCCACCCGCCGACCTCACGCCCGAGCAGCTGCGGGACCGGTCGTGGTGGAGCGGGGCGGACCTCTACCTGATCATCGACGACTACGATCTGGTGGCCACGTCCGCCAACCCGGTGGCGCAGCTCGCGGAGCTGCTCCCGCAGGCCCGCGACATCGGGCTGCACGTCATCGTGTCCCGCGCGTCCGGCGGTTCCGGACGCGCCATGTACGACCCGGTCCTGCAGCGCATCAAGGAAATGGGCTCACCCGGCCTGCTGATGTCCGGTAACAAGGACGAGGGAGTCGTGCTCGGCAACGTCAAGGGCCACGCACTGCCGGTCGGCCGCGGCTACTTCATCAACCGCCGCCACGGCACCCGCCTCATCCAGACCGCACACCAGGAATAGGAGATTCGATGGCCGAGTTCAGCCTCGGACCCGACTTCGAGCGCTTCCAGCGCGATATGCAGCAGCAGATCGGCGACTTCTCGAAGATGCAGGAGACCATCCAGGCCGCGGTCGGCCGCGGCGAGGCCGCTGAAGGCCGGATCGTCGCCGAGTTCACATCGGAGGGCGGTCTGACCAAGCTGGAACTCGACCCCCGCGCGATGCGGCTGTCGTCCGCCGAGCTGAGCGAGGAGATCCGCACCGCGGTCAACGCCGCCGCGCAGGACTTCCAGACCAAGGTGAAGGAGGCCGGGTCCGCCCTTTTCCCGGCCAAGGACGACGGAAAGGGCATGGACCCCGCCAAGGCCCTCGCCTCCCTCGACAAGATCGCCAACGGTTTCGCCGGCCAGATGCGCACCCTCGCCCACGAACTGGGCGTCCAGCAGCAACGCGCCAAGGAAGCCATGGACAACTACAAGGGCCCGGGCTCCCCCGGCCCCCGCTGAAACGACCCGCAACGTGGGCCCAGGCCACCGCCCGGGCCCACAATGCTGTTCAGCCCGGGCAGCTCAGTTGTCGCGGACGTGTCGGTGGCGCAGGAAAAGGACGAGTGCTGTCAGCGCCGCCATGAGGGCCGATCCGACGCTGAAAAGGGTCTTGCCGGGGATCGAGCTGGTGCCGTCGATGATGCGCCTCTCGTCCGTGGCGCGGTCGTGGCTGACCCTGACGAATTCACCCCGCGCATATTTGCGGCTCGGCTCCGCACCGCGGCCGGACGGGCCGTCGACGACCTTGTAGGTCCCCGTGGGGCACGCCGTCTGGTAGTGGTAATGGCGGTAGTAGGCGTCCCGCGTCTCCACCGAAACCGACGCTACCTTGCACGGCTCTTGTTCGGTGCGCGCGTCCACCATGGCGGAGGCCAACAGCAAGGCCATCGGCGTCGTCAGCACAATTGCCAGGAAGCCTCCGCCCACCCACCGTTTGTTGACGCTGCCGAGCACCACCCAGCAGCCGATACCGACGCAGACGCCGCCGACAGCGCAAGCCGCCACGGCGACGGCCACCATGGTGTTCGCGGGGACGTCCAGCGTGAAAGCGGTCACCGTCGCCATGGCGAGGGCGAGCCACCCCGCGCCCAGCAGGCCGTATCCCCACCTCGCCCGCCGTCCCTCGGCCCTTCGCAGCGCATCACGCGCCGACTGAAGAACCTCGGGCTCCCAGGGCTCGTACCCGACGCTCACCCGGCCTCCTTTCAGAGAACGCTCCGGACATGGGAACGGAATGGCGGATGCTCGCCCACGGGTCTATTTGTAGATGTCCCAGGGTGGGGGCGGGTCTTCATTCTTCGGGTTGGGATTCCATTGCTTGCTGCCGCTGGGTGAGGACGACGTGACCTTGTCGGAGTGCTCGCCTTCGGTGCTCATGCCGTGCTCATAGTCGACCTTTGAGCCTGTCTGTGGGTTCTCGGCGCCGACGGTTCCGCTGCCGCCGACGCCTTTGTCGTCCCACTCCAGTTTGGGGCCTCCACTGACCGCGACGGGCCCCTGGCTGTACTTGCCCTTGATCTCGGCGTTGCCGCCCTTGTACTCGCCTTCCTGGATCTTGTGGTGGGTGGCGAGTTCCGTCTCACCGTTTCCGAGACCGATCTTGGCTCCGCCGCCGACGTCCCAGGTCCCGTCGAATCCCCGGTCCGCGTCCAGATCGATTTCCGAGAGCGGCGATCCCTTGGAGCCGGTGGCGACACGCGGGTCACGCTGCCCGCCCGGCAGGGGATTCTGGGACGGATTGAAGATCTCACCGTTCGACCTGTTGACAAAGGCGAGTGCGCCGTTGGCCCCGCTCTGCACGAGGTTCGCGGCGGCACCGGCCGAACCGTTGATGAGAGCCTGCTTGAGGGCCGCGTCCGCTCCGGTGTTTCCCTGGGCGCCCTGGTACTTCGCGGTGACCACCGCGCCGCCGCCCATTGCGGCGCCGGCGACCAAGCCGAGATTGGCGAGGATCCCGGTCGCGACCCAGGTGACCGTCAAGCCGGTCTGGGCCGCCGCCACGCAGGCCGGATAGTCGACCACGAAAGCCGCCGCGATGGCCAGCGCGTCAAGGTAGACGGCCATTCCGATGGCGAACACCGCGTACGCGAACAGCGCCCACGCCAACCCGATGAGCGCGTAGGAGACCGCCATGCAGTAGTCGTGCAGCGCGTCCAGTTCCCGGCAGAAATCGTGAACCGTCTTCTCGTAGAGAGCACGGTCGTTCATGGTCCAGGAGTCCGCCGGAATGTTCTTGACCCTGGCCTGAAGTTCGTGCGATGCCTTCTCGAGTTCCTGTGCCGCCTTGGCCCACTCCTGGCTGGCCTCCTCAAGGTTCTGCGGCTTGCCGGTGGCCAGTTTGAACTGGAACGAGACGAGCAGGGCGGGCGGCAGGATCATCGCCCCGATGGCCATGTTGGTGGCGGCGGTCATGAGGCTCTCGGCGGCCCCGACCGTGGAGGCACCCAGCAAACCACCGGCTCCCGCCACACCCGCCGCACCGACTCCGGCCCCGGCGCCCCTTGCC
>NZ_VCKW01000097.1 GCF_005889715.1 Actinomadura soli | reverse complement strand
GTCCCGCCCGCCACGAACAGCCGCCCGTGCGCGTCCGTCTTCAACCCGAGGGCCTGCCCGCCGGACGCTCGGCTGACGATCGCGCCGCGTCCGGTACGCAGGTCGGCGCGGTAGACGGACCCGTCGGCCATGGACCCGACGTAGGCGAACGGGCCAGGCCCGGTGGCGATGCCTTCGGGCTGGAACCCGTCCGGCAACCGGATCGTGGCCGGAAAAGGGTCGCCGGTGGCCGCTCGGGCCGGCGCGCTCAGCACGGCGGCCGGGACGAACAGGAGCGCGAGCACGGCGGAGATTCTTGGACGTCGCACGGCATGACCTTTCAACGCTGAAATGTTCAACGCTGAAGACCGTACGGCCGGTGATACCTTTGCGTCAAACAGTTCAATGTTGAGGGGTTGTGGTGGAGCAGGAGCGTGACGCGGTCGACCGCATCGTGGAGCAGTGGGCTCGCGCCCGTCCGGACCTGGACGCGTCCCCCATGCGTGTCCTCGGCCGCCTGTCCCGGGTGACCCGCATCGTCGAGCGCGAACTCAAGTCGCTCTTCAGCGAGTTCGGGCTGGAGAGGGGCGAGTTCGACGTCCTGGCCACGCTGCGGCGCGGCGGCGCGTCCGACGGCATGACCGCCGGGATGCTGGCCCGCTCCTCGATGGTGACCTCGGGCGCCGTCACCAACCGGCTCGACCGGCTCGTCGCCAAGGGCTACATCACGCGCGAGATCGACCCGGCCAACCGGCGCGCCGTCATCGTCGCCCTCACACCCGCCGGCCGTGACCTTATCGACCGCGCCGTCGCCGCCCACCTCGACAACGAACGCCGGATCCTCGCCGCACTCGACCAGGACCGGCAGGACGACCTCGCCGCGGCCCTGCGCGCCCTGCTGCTCAGCCTCGGCGACGAGGCGACCGACCCCCGCCCACTAGGCGACCCCTGAGCCTCGTCCTCAGGCCGGCCCCTGGACCGTCCAGGGGCCGACCTGTCGCGTTAGGGCGGACGGGGGTCAGGCGCTCGTGCCGGTCACATCTGCGCGGACGCGGTGGGCCGCCGTGACCAGGTTCCGCAGGGACGCCTCCGTCTCCGGGTAGGCGCGGGTCTTCAGACCGCAGTCCGGGTTGACCCAGAGCCGTCCGGGGTCGACGGCCCGCAGCGCGCGCCGCAGGTTCTCCTCGATCTCGTCGGCGCCGGGGACGCGCGGCGAGTGGATGTCGTACACGCCGGGCCCGATGCCGTTCTCGTACCCGGCGGCGCGCAGGTCAGCGACGAGCTCCATGTGCGAGCGGGCCGCCTCGACGCTGGTCACGTCGGCGTCCAGCGCCCCGATCGCGCCGATGATCTCGCCGAACTCGGAGTAGCACATGTGCGTGTGGATCTGCGTCGTGTCGGCGACGCCCGAGGTCGCGAGGCGGAACGCGCCGACGGCCCACTCCATGTAGGCCGGACGGTCCGCGCCCCGGAGCGGCAGCAGTTCGCGCAGCGCGGGCTCGTCCACCTGGATGACGCGGATCCCGGCGGCCTCCAGGTCGGCGATCTCGTCCCGCAGCGCGAGCGCGAGCTGCCGGGCGGTGTCGGCGAGCGGCTGGTCGTCCCGCACGAACGACCAGGCCAGCATCGTGACCGGCCCGGTCAGCATGCCCTTGACCGGCTTGCTCGTCAGCGACTGCGCGTAAGTCGCCCACTCCACCGTCATCGGACGCGGCCGCGCCACGTCGCTGTGCAGGATCGGCGGCCGGACGTACCGCGACCCGTACGACTGCACCCACCCGTGCTCGGTGGCGGCGTACCCGTCGAGCTGCTCGGCGAAGTACTGCACCATGTCGTTGCGTTCGGGCTCGCCATGGACGAGGACGTCCAGGCCGAGGTCCTCCTGCAGCGCGATGACGCGGGCGATCTCGTCCCTCATCGCCCGCGTGTAGGCGTCGGCGGTGACGCGTCCGGCGCGGAGGTCGGCGCGGGCCCGGCGGATCTCGGGAGTCTGCGGGAACGAGCCGATCGTCGTCGTCGCCAGCGCGGGCAGGCCGAGCTCGTCCCGCTGGGCGGCGAACCGGGCGGCCCGGTCGCCCCGCCCGGCGCCGTCGCCGAGAGAGTCCAGCCGGGCACGGACGTCATGGTCGACATCCGCGGGCGGTGCCGGGGCCTCTGCCTTGGCGGGGACGTCCTCGCTCAGCGCCCGACCGACCGCGACGACCTCCGCGACCTTCTGCCGGGCGAACGCGAGCCGCCCCCGGACCTCCGGATCCATGGACGTCTCGGCGTCCAGATCGATGGGGACGTGCAGCAGGGAACAGGACGTGCTCACCACGACCTGATCCACGAGCCCGAGCAGCGACGCGCAGGTGGCCTTGGCGCGGCGCTGGTCGGCGCGCCACACGTTCCGTCCGTCCACCACGCCCGCCACGAGCGTCTTGCGCGGCAGCCCGCCCACCGACGCGAGGACGTCGAGGTTGTCGGGCCCCGCCACGAAGTCCAGACCGACCGCCTCGACGCGGCTCCCGGCCAGGGCCCGCAGCGCGTCCGCGCCGATCGTGCCGAAGTACGTGGCGACCATCAGCCGCGGCCTGCTCGTCAACCGCCCCAGCCGCGAATACGCGCGAGCGAGCGCCGCGATCTCCTCCTCACCGCGGTCGGCGACGAGGGCGGGCTCGTCCAGCTGAACCCACCCGGCCCCCGACCCGGCCAGCCGCTCCAGCACTTCGGCGTACACGTCGATGAGCCCGTCGAGCAGGTCGAGCGGCCGGAACCCGTCCGGCGCGTCCTCCGCCGGCTTGGCCAGCAGCAGGTAGGTGAGCGGCCCGACGAGCACCGGCCGCGTCTCGATCCCGAGGGCCTTGGCCTCCCGGTACTCGACCAGCGGCTTGGCCGCCGAGCCGTCCGCCAGCCGGAACCGGGTGTCCGGACCCAGCTCGGGGACGATGTAGTGGTAGTTCGTGTCGAACCACTTCGTCATCTCCAGCGGCGGGACGTCCTGCACACCCCGCGCCATCGCGAAGTACCGGTCGAACCCCGCCAGGTGCCGGTACCGGTCGGGGACGGCGTCGACCAGCACACTCGTGTCGAGCACCTGGTCGTAGAACGAGAACGTGTTGGACGGGATCGCTTGCAGGCCCGCGTCGCGCAGGCCCGTCCAGACGTCCGCGCGCAGCTCGGCGCCCGTCCTGGCGAGCGCGCCGGCGTCGGCGCGTCCGGCCCAGAAGTCCTCGGTGGCGAACTTCAGCTCCCGGCGCGCCCCGATTCGGGGATATCCGAGGATCGTCGTGTTCATGGCGGCTTCCCTCGCTGTGCCATTGGCGGACGCGCGGGGAGGAGCGCACGACGGAACGTACGCCGCATACCTTCCCGCGAGGCCGCAGACCACCGCGCACCGGCCGGCGCGCGGGCGGAGGCAGGTCTTCGGACTCGCGGGCACCGCTTCCCGGAGGAAGCGTCCTACTGACCGTCGCTTCCCAGGCCCTGCGGCCCAGTGCGTGATGACGGCGGTCGTTCCCACTCACCGCTGCGGGGCAGTCCCGGATTCGCACCGGGTTCCCTCTTACGACACTCGAAACCGAGTGAACCGTCCGCAACCCGGAGTCTACCGACACGCTTGCCCGCGGGCTCAGGCGAGCGCCTCGCGGAGAATGCGGACGGCCTTCGGGCCGACCCCGTGCATCGCCAGCAGTTCGGCGTCGGTCAGGGCGGCGACCTGGGCGAGCGTGGTGATGCCCGCCCCGGTGAGCGCCCGGGTGGCGGGCCCTCCGATGGCCTTGGGCAGGTCGCCGACCTCACCGGGCGTCGCGGCGTCCCCGGCCGCCACTCGCGCCGCCAACCGCTTCGGCGCCTGCGAGAGCCAGGCGCGACGCATCCAGTGGTTGAGCTGCTGACCGTTGATGTCCCCGATCGGGACACGCACGCCGACCGTCACCGCGCCGCGGGGCAGCGGCCGCGCCGCCGGATGCGCGGCAAGGACCTCGTCCACATCCACCGCAGGCAGCCGGAGCTCCACCACGGCGTCCTTGCCCATCGACGCGAACCGCTTACCCCGCACCGTGAACGCGACGGTTCCCGAGTCGATGACCTCCTCGGCGGTCTCGGGATACGAGAGGGCGGCCTTACGAAGCTGAGCGAGGGTCGTCATGGCCACAACCTAAATGTGCGCCGCGAGCCGGTCACGGCCCCGTCGGAGTGCTTCCGTCGGACATGATCGACACGTCCGCCAGCGGCCCGCCGGGCCCGAACCGGTGGTAGAAGCGGGCCCGCGGCCGGGGAACGTACGCCGAGGTGCCGGGGCTGAACGTGATCGACCACGCTAGAAACCGCTGCCTGCCCGCCCGCGCGATCAGGCCAACCCCAGATTCTCAGGGTGAGGCCAAGACGACCGCGCCCGAAGAGCGGTGAATTCTCGATCGGTCGACATGACCTGTCCGAATACGGCCAGTGGTCTTGTCGGGGCTTGTCTTCACGCGAAATCGCCTTGCCCCGGTCGTCCATCGCACCCCATAATGATCACCTATTTTCCGGCGGCACAAGGCCGTTGAACCGAATTGGTCAACTCACTCAGGGTCACTTCCCCTGGTAAGGAGATGAGATGCGACGAGTCGCGATCAGCATCGGAGTTCTGGCGGTCGCGGGAGCAGTCGCTGCACCGACCCCCGCAAACGCCGCATCAGGCAAGCTGACTTTCGACCAACGCAATGGCTACCGGGTTATCATCGAGAACCCTCCCGCGGGAGTCTGCTACAACCTCTCGTCCCAGACCGGGCACACCAAGGTCGGCACCGTCAATAACGAGACGGCCAGACCGATCAAGGTCATCATGGCTCCGAACTGCACCGATCACGCCGGCTGGTTCAACCTCGCACCGTCCACGAGCACGATCTACGCGCCAGACGAGAGCGTCCTGATCCTGGAATAACCGCTCGGGTCGAGAGCATGGGCAGGGGCGGGGTCGAACCGCGGATTTCCATCGGCCTCGCCGCCAGAGCGCCCGCTACCCCGTGGTACGGCTCTGGTTCAATCCGGGACTCCGAACAGATCTTTCAAGTGGTCGGCATACCGCTGCAGTGACCGAGTCGTGGGGTGCTGTGTCCCAAGCGCAGCCAAGGCGCATTGTTCGGCTCGGGTGATCGCTGCGAGCGCTTCGGCGGCCCGCCCCAAATCGCGGTGTGTGGCCGCTAGATTGCCCAGCCCGAGGGCAACGTCGGGGTGGTCGGGGCCTAGCGCGGCCTCAGCGATGGCCAGTGCCCGTTGCACCAACGGCAGTGCTTCGGCGGGCCGCCCAAGTGCGCGGTGTGTGGCGGCCAGGTTTTCTAGCCGGGTGGCGACGTCGGGGTGGTCGGGACCCAAGGCGGTCTCGGTGATGGTCAAGGCCCGCTCGAACAGCGGCAGTGCTTCGGCGGCCCGTCCCAGTGCGCGGTGTGTGGCGGCCAGGTTCCCTAGCCGGGTGGCGACGTCGGGGTGATTCGGGCTCAGCGCGGCCTCGGCGATGCTCAACGCCCGTTGCTCCAACGGCAGTGCTTCGGCGGCCCGTCCCAGTGCGCGGTGTGTGGCGGCCAGGTTGCCCAGCCCGATGGCGACGTCAGGGTGATCAGGGCCCAGCACAGCCTCAGCGAGAGCCAACGCCCGTTGCTCCAACGGAAGCGTCTCAACCAACCGTCCCAGCGCGCGGAGCGTGACGGCCAGGTTCCCCAGCCCCAGGGCAACACTGAGGCTCCGCTGAGACCTGATCAGTTCGGTGGGATGATCAAGGCTCAGGGCGGCCTCGGCGATGTCCACCGCCCGCTGCTCGAACGGCAGTGCTTCGGCGGCCCGTCCCAGCGCGCGGTATGTGGCGGCCACGTTGGCCAGCCCGATGGCGACCTCACGGTGATGCGGGCCCAGCGCGGCCTCGGTGATGGCCACTGCCCGTTGCACCAGCGGCAGTGCTTCGGCGGCCCGCCCCAGCGCGCGGTATGTGGCGGCCAGGTTCCCCAGCCGTGTGCCGACGTCGGGGTGGTCGGGGCCCAGCGCCGCCTCGGCGATGGTGACTGCGGTGGTGAGCACGTCGTTGGCGCGTTGGTACTCGCCCTGCGCGATCAGGAACAGCCCCGTCTGGTTGAGCACGTGGCTTAGCGGCCCTGACGGGCGGGATGAGGCAGCTGCGGCGCTGATCGCTTCCACATGGACGACCAGAGGTCGCCAGACCGGCCAACCGGCCACATCGGAGTCGGGGTCGTCGGGCATGGCCGTTTGGAGCCAGGTGAGGGCGAGGTCACGGGCCGCGCCGTCCGCCTGATCGTCGCTGGTGTCCTGGGGCCGGGACAGGACGGCGGCTCGGGTGAGGCGGTGCATCGCCACGACCTCGTCGGTCAGGTCGATCATGCTGTGGGAGGCCAGGACACCCAACGCTTCGTCTGCGGCCTCGGTGGCCTCTTCGTCCCCGCCGCCCAGCATCGATCGGGGAATGTCTGCAGGGGCGTACTGCGCCAGTACCGAAGCAAGCTCGGCCGCCCCTGGGGCCTGCTCGTGGAGGGTTTCCAGGGTGATGTCCCACAGGCGGGCAATGGTGGCCTGGCCCTTGTCGCCGTCGGCGGCCTTGCCGTAGTAGCGGGCCGGATGCTGTTGCAGCAACCCCAAGTAGCGGCCCAACGTGATGCGGGTCTGACGGATATAGGCGGCGGCCTGGTCCAACGCCAAGGGCAAATAACCCAGTTCCTGGGCGATCGCTGCGGCCGTCTGCCCGTCGTGTGGGGTGGTGTGCCCGGTGATGGTCATGATCAGTTCGGCGGCCGGCTCCGGGTCGAGCAACCCTAGCCGCAGGGTGCGTGTGGTGCCGGGCCAGCGCACGTCCCGGCGGCTGGTGATCAGCGCGTGCCCGCCCTCCAGGCGCCCCAACAGCTCGGTGACGTGGGCCGGGTCGGTGACGTTGTCCAACAGCAGCAGCCACTCCGGATGCGCCCGCAACCAGCCGACCGCCCACGCTGCGGCGTCCTCGGTGGTCGCCGCCCGCGCGGCGTCCTGAACGAGGTGACGGGTCAACTCGGCCAACCCGGCCTCGACATGCTGCGGGCTCTCGGCGGTCACCCACCACACCGCCTCGTACCGCTCGCGGGCCTGGTCGGCGTACTGCAACGCCAGCTCCGACTTGCCCACCCCGCCCATGCCGTACACGGCCTGCGTCACCACCACCGTCTCACCGGCGCTGGCCAATACCTTTTCCAGCCGCTGGTAATCGTCGTGGCGCCCGAGGAACACCGGCGTGGCCGGACGCGGCAGCCCGACTATCCGCGCGGCGGGCCGCACCGTCTCCGGCGCCGGGAGCGACACGGCGGCCTGGGTGATCTCATCGCCGGTCTTGACGCTGCCGAAGTTGACACCGACCCCTGGAGACCGGGGCCCTGAAGTCTGCAGGTGGGCGGCAGGTGAGGAACTGACCCGCCGCTCGGCTCCCGTGATGTCGTCGGACATGGCCGGTCACCGGGTGAAGGTGTTGCTATCGCCGGTGGCAATGATGCCGTGATTGGTGTGCACCGCGGGGGACCGTTCACCGGACGTCATCACCCGCACCCCGGCTTGGTGCGCGTCCTGGATCCACTGCCGGATCTGCGCGGCCAGCTCGGTGTCGTCCGCCAGGGCCTTGCGAATGGGCTTACGCAACGCGGCCTGGTTGTCGCCGTTGGCGGGGTCGTCGATCACATCGGCCAGCGGCTCGGGCACCTCCTCGCCCTCGCCGCGGACACCGAAGATCCTCTGCGCCAGCCGTTGCCCGAGGCCCACCGTGACATCGGCCGCCTGGTCCTGCGTGCGCGCGAGCATCGCACCCCCGTAGGCGCCCGCAGCCATGGTCACGTACTGCGTCACGTCCCCGGCTAACTGCGCCAGATCCCCAGACATCCCGTGTGCCCTCCACTGAACGATCACCAGTGACCACACAGCCACCGACCGTCAGCAGGAGATTAGACGCGCCACCCCAGTTCTCGGATGCAAACACCGAAACCGGCCTATCAGCCACATCTCCGGACCCGGCTCAACACGCGATCGTGGCACCCGTCCGGCCATAGATTCAAGAGCCAGAGTTAGGGCCAATCCGATAATGATCCCGCCGATCAATGCGGCTAGAGGCTTTTAAGCGCCTCGGTCAGGTGGCGGAATTCGGTGAGGTTCAGGGTGAGCTTGGGGCCTCCAGGATCCTTGCTGTCGCGGATGGCCACGGTCTCAAGATTGCTGGCTACCTCTACGCAAGCGCCGCCATTTTCGCCGCTCTTCCTAGCTTTGCGCCAAGTGGCGTCACTCAAGTCCATTTGGTTTCAATCACCTTTCTTATCATCTCCCGTGACATGGTCGCCGGGAGAGCCTTACTTCCCAATGTTCTCAGAGCTTGGGCCAGCCCAGTGAGGTCGTTCTCGTCTTCGGTCGTGATGCCGCGTACCGTCGTCTCAAGATACGCCACCTCGCTCCGATCGTTCATTGTCGCGAGAATGAACGCCCCACCGGTCGCGGCAGGAACACCGTCATCGTGCACCACGACTTGGATCGTGACGTTCGGTAGTTCACTCATCACTATCAGGTGCTCTAGTTGCTCCCTCATGATCTCAGGCGAGCCGGTGAGCGTCGTGAGCGCGTTCTCGCTCACGAAAGCGAGCAGGGTGGTGGGGGCGGGGACGTCGCGTGTGAGGATCTCCTGACGACTCATACGCGCCGCTACTTTTTCATCGGTCCCTAGGAAGGCGCGAGCGTAGCGCTCTTTCTGCAGAAGACCGGGGATGATGGTGTGCTCCCACCAGGTCAGTACGTTGGCCTCGGCCTCTACTTCGGGCCAGTCGAACCAAGTCGGGACGCCCAGGCGTCCGTCATCCTTGGCGAGGTCGTCGTAGAGGTTGAGCAGGACGCCGCCCGCCCTGAGTTCCGGGTCCATGATCTCGACGAATTCGCGTTTGCACCGCTTCTTCCCACTCTCGACCTGCGAGACGAAGGACGCGGTTTTGTTGGTGCGCTGCCCGACGCGGGCCTGACTCAACCCAGCGCGTTCCCGGTATCGCCGGAACTGGCGTCCGAAAGCCGCCAGCGCGGGTGACGTCAGTGCACGTCGTCGGGGGGATGCCATGATCGTCACTCCTCAACCTGCCGAAACCTCTTGTAACTAGTTCGGCAAGATCGCAGATCGGATGTTCTTTCTCTTCGAAGGTTAACAGTAACTCAGCGTGGATGGGTGGCTTACTGAGAGATACGAGGAATCGAGACGTTCAGGGGTCGTAGTGATGACAGCAGGAGCTCTTGCGCCGGGGAGGCCGGTGCTTGTTCTGGAGGCGACGGACCAGGCGCCCGCCAAGGCGCGCCGCTATCTCGACGAGCGGTTCCGCGAACTGGGGTGCGACGACCACTACGTCGGACGGATCGTGGTTACGGAACTGGTTACAAATGCGTACAAGCACGTCGGATTCGGGCAGATCGTGGTCCGGGTTTTCCCGGACAAGCGTGACGATCTGATCGTCATCGAGGTCGGGGACGAAGGGGCGGGGCTGCCCGTTGTCCGGGACGAGAACCACGAAGCCACGTGCGGCCGAGGGCTGCTGTTGATAGTGCAGCTCGTCCACGACTGGGGTGTCCGGCCGCTCAACGAGGAAGGGAAGGTCGTATGGGCTCGCTGCGGCCGCTGAACGTCCGGGCGCAGCGGTACGCGCTGCGGTGGCGGACGCGGCTGGGGCGGGCCACGGCGGTCCGCCACCTCGACCTACTCGCTGCGGCCGTTGTGTCCAAGGGCTACAGGTGCGTCAAGCTCTACCAGGAAGACGAGTTCCCCACCTGGCAGCCGCTGCTGTGGGTCTTCGCCTTCAGCCCGGACAACCACGTCAAGGTCGCGGTGGTGGTGCGTGCCACGCCTGGTGGTACGTGGGGCTACTACGAGGCCGCGCGCGGTAGGCACGGCTACCTCTCGCCTTGCGGCGACACCAAGCACGCCACCGAGCAGGTGGACGCGCTTCTCAGACACCGCATGTTCCCCGCCACCTGGTAGCCGTCCGGGACTTAGGGCTCGTCAGGGTTCAGTATCGCTGCGATGGCGTAGTGGACTTCGATGTCGCTGTAGGTGGTGTTCTCCTGGACCTTGTCCGGCAGGTTGGTGCGGTCGCTGCCGGACGTGGAGTCCTCGCTGGCGTTCCCCGTGAACGTGACAGAGCTTTCAGGGGCCACGTGGAAGCGGAGTTCGTCGGCTTTCACTTTGGCTGTGAAGAGGATGTCGGCCGTGCGTTGGCGCTCTGGGTCTGGGAGCCCGTCATGACTCACGGTCGTTCGGCTCCTTGTCGGGCGAGCGGGGCTGCTGGGAGATCATCCGGAGCAGGGCCCGGCCGAGGTCTCGCACAGACTCCTCGGTTCCGTGCAGGGCGGTCTGGAGGTCTCCGCCCTCCCGGCCGTCGGGCTGGGATTCATCCGCGTCGTTGTCGTCCCCGGTGTCGTTGACCGCTTCACCTGCGGACTTGCCTGCGCCGCTGGCCGCTTCACCTGCGGACTTGGCCGCGCCGCCGGCCGCCTCACCTGCGGACTTGCCTGCGTCGCTGGCCGCTTCGCCTGCGCCTTTGCCCACGCCCTCGGCCGCGCGTCCGGCACCTTCGGCTGCTTTTCCGGTGCCTTCGCCCACGTCCTGGACGGCATCGCCCGCGCCTTCGCCCACGTCCTGGACGGCATCGCCCGCGCCTTCGCCCACGTCCTGGACGGCATCGCCCGCGCCTTCGCCCACGTCCTTGACCGCGTCGCCCGCGCCTTCGCCGACGTTCTCGACCGCCCCGCCCGCGCCTTTGCCCACGTCCTGGACGGCTCCGCCTGCCCCACGACCGACGTCTTGGACGGCTCCGCCCGCGCCTTCGCCGACGCTCTCGACCGCGCCCCCGGCGCCTCGTCCGACGTCTTGGACGGCTCCACCTGTGCCTTCGCCGATGCTCTCGACCGCGCCCCCTGCGCCTCGGCCCACGTCTTCGACGGCGCCCTTGGCGCCCTTGCCGACCTCGCCTACCGCGGTGCCGGCGCCGGAGCCGATGTCGCGGGCCGCCGCCTCCACGCCGCGTCCGATGTGCTGGAGGATCTCGGGGTTGCGATCGAGCGTGGTCAGGACGCGGTCCACGATGATGGCCACGTTGTCGAGCCGGACCTTGAGCTGTGCCTGCGCCTCGACGCCCTTGATGCCCAGCTCGACCTTGCCGAGGAACACGTCCGCGCCGACGTTCAGCTTGAGCAGGTCGAGGACTTGGGCGACGAGCGAGACGTGCGCGTCCAGGTTCTCGACCTCAAGGGTGATCTCGTCCACCTTGAGCAGCGGGACGTCGAGGTAGACGTCCGGGCCCTCGTCGGGTTGCGGCCGCTTGTCGGGGGTCACGGGACGGCCGGTGAGACCTTCCTGCCTGTCGTCGGATGTGTTCCGCTCGCGTTCTGGTTCCGGATTGCCGGACGCGTCGTCGCCCATCGTTTCCCCCGATATTCGATCCGTCCCGCCGTTTGAACTCCCGTACCCACGGGTGCGGGCCTATGCCCGGCTGCGCTCGCGCTCCTTGCCGCGGTTGCGGTCCTTGCCTTCGGCCTCTTGTTCCTCTTCGTGGTCTTTGTCTTCGGCCTCCTGTTCCTCCTTGCGGTCTTTGTCTTCGGCCTCTTGTTCCTCTTCGTGGTCTTTGTCTTCGGCCTCCTGTTCCTCTTCGTGGTCCTTGCCTTCGGCCTCCTGTTCCTCTTCGTGGTCCTTGCCTTCGGACGCCTGTTCCTCCTTGAGGGCGTCCTCGTGGGTCTTGACCACTTCGCCGTCGCGGATCTCACCGCGCCAGCCCTCGACCTCCTCCTGGTTCAGGAGCGTCTGCGTCATCATGTGGCGCTTGATGTGCTTGAACTCCAGGCGGAGGCGGCGGCCCTGGGCGCGCCACAGGTTCGCGGTCTTCTCGAAGAATCCGTCCGGGTGGTATTCGGCCACCAGCAGGACTCGCGTCATGGTCGGCGCCAACTCGTGGAAGGTCACGGCGCCGTCGACGTATCCGCGCGGGCCCTTGGACGTCCAGACGATCCGCTCGTCCGGGACCTGCTCGGTGATCGTGGATTCCCAGTTCCGGTGGGACCAGAGGACCTGCGCCCGCCAGTTGACCTTCTCGTCGGACTCCTGCTCGACGCTCTCCACCTTCTTGGTGAAGCTCGGAAAGTCGGTGAACCGCGTCCACTGGTCGTAGGCGACGCGCCGTGGCAGCCCCACGTCGAACTGCTCGACGATGTTGGTGACCTTCGCCTTTCCGGCGCCACCGCCATCGCCACCGCCGTCGCCGCCACCACCGCCACCGCCGATGACCTCCTTCGCCTTCTCCTTCACACCGGCGACGCCCGCGCCGAGTCCCGCCTTCAGCGGGCCCGAGCCCTTGGCGAGCTTCTCCGCGCCGGTCGCCGCCGCCTTCTTACCGGCTCCCTTGCCGTCCGCGGCGTCGTTCAGCCGCTCGGTCATCCCCTCGATACCGCCGCTGGCCTTCTGCAGCGTCTGCACCATCAGCGCCCGGACGAACGCCCGCCCGGCCTCCTTGACCCCCTCGACGGGACGGCTCTGGCCTTCTTCGGTTCCTGTCTCCGGCATGATCATCACTTCGCTTCGTCGTTGCTTCCGTCTTGGTCGGCATAGCCGAGAGAATCCAGACAAAACGACAAAACCGCCGCTGAGCAGCGAAAACTAAAGATCTACCGTCCGGACGGGACGCGGGGAGGCGGGGAGCGCAGGCGGCCAGGGCGCCGTAGAGGAGCGCGAAGCCGCCGCGGGCAGGGGCTAGGAGTGCCAGCGGTTGCCGGTCAGGCGTTCGTAGACCTCTATGTAGCGGGCGCGGGTGGCGTCCACGACTTCCTGCGGGATGGCCGGGCCGGGCGGGGTGCGGTCCCAGTCGAGGGTGCTGCTCCAGTCGCGGACGTACTGCTTGTCGAGCGAGTGCTGCGGGCCGCCTGGACGCCACTGATCGGCGGGCCAGAAGCGGGACGAGTCGGACGTCAGGACCTCGTCGCCCAAGGTGAGGGTCCCGTCGGCGGCGCGGCCGAACTCCAGCTTCGTGTCGGCGATGATGATGCCGCGCTCGGCGGCGAGCGACGCGCCGCGCTTGTAGATCTCAAGGGTGACGTGCTTCAGACGGGCGGCGGTGTCGTCGCCGATCTCGGTGACGACGTCGTCGTAGGTGATGAACTCGTCGTGGCCGACCGTGGCCTTGGTGGTCGGGGTGAAGATCGGCTCGGGGAGCTTCGAGCCTTCGACCAGGCCGCCCGGCAGGGGGACGCCGGAGACCGCGCCGCCCTTCTCGTACTCCTTGAGGCCCAGGCCGGCGAGGTAGCCGCGGGCGATCCACTCGACGGGCAGCATGGTGAGGCGGCGGCAGCGGATGGCGCGTCCCTCCCACTCGTCCGGGACGTTCGTCGCCGAGATGATGTGGTTCGGGATGATGTCGGTGAGTTGCTCGAACCACCACAGGGACAGCTGCGTGAGGATCTTCCCCTTGTCGGGGATCAGCGTCGGCAGGACGACGTCGAACACGCTCACCCGGTCGGACGCGACGAGGAGCAGTTCGTCCCCGTCCGTGTAGACGTCCCTGACCTTGCCCGAGTGGACCAACTCCATGACGCTCCTCAACTCGTCGTCCGACGAAAGGGAGTCTGGCATAGGGGGTGAGCGGGGCCGCCGTCCGGTCGGCGAAGCGGGGACGTCGTCCGGTCAGCGCTCTATGAGGACCCGGATCGTCTTGGCGGAGGAGTCCGCCGCGTCCGGGACGACCATCCCGGCGTCGACGCCGCTGCGCAGGTAGTCCATGACCGGGGCGGTGATGCGCTCGCCCGGCAGGACGACGGGGATGCCCGGCGGGTACGGGGTCAGCATCTCCGCGCAGATCCGTCCGACGGCCTCGTCCGCGGAGACCTGCTCGGCGGGGCCGAAGAAGGCGTCGCGGGGCAGGACTTCGAGGTCGAGGCGCAGTTCGTCCGGCGGCGGGACGTGGACCTCCACCGCGGGCTCGATGTGCTCGCGCAGGTCGCGCAGGGCGGTGAGCAGCGGCGCGACGGTGTCCTCGCCGTCGGCGAAGGTGAGCTGGGCGCTGATCCGGCGGTGGTCGGCGAGATGCAGGTTGATGTGGTGGTGCGCGCGGAGCCAGTCGGCGGCCCGGTACCCGGTGGTGCCGAGACCGGCGAGGTCGATGACGACGGGCAGCGGGTCGAGGCTGTGGGCGAGGCCGGGGCCGGTGAACTCGTCCGGGCCCTGGACGGTGAAGCCGGGGATGGCGGCGATCTCCTCGCGGACGCGGGCGGCGAGGTCGAGAGCGTCCTGCAGCAGGTCGTGGCCGTGTTCGACCATCTGGCGGCGCCATCCGTCGAGGCCCGCGTAGAGCAGCACCGAGGGGCTGGTGGTCCCCAGGAGGTCCTCTCGGGCCTTGAGGACGGACGGGTCCACCAGGTCTCCCTGCAGGTGGAACACCGAGCCCTGCTCCAGCCCTGCGCCCATCTTGTGGACGCTCGTCACGCACACGTCGGCGCCCGCGTCCATCGCCCAGGTCGGCAGGTCGGGGTGGAAGGGCAGGTGCGCGCCCCACGCCTCGTCCACGATCAGCGGCCTTCCGCGTTCGTGGCAGGCGGACGCGATGGCGGCGAGGTCGGCGCACGTCCCGTACGGGGTGGGGCTCGTGACGAGGGCGCCGCGGGCGTCGGGATGCTCGTCCAGCGCGGCCGCGAACGCCGCCGCGGACGGCGGGTGCGCCAGCCGGCGGGACGCGTCCCACTGCGGCTCCACCCAGATCGGGCGGACACCGGACAGGATCAGGCCCGACACGACCGACTTGTGCGCGTCCCGTCCCACCAGGAGCCTCTCCCCCGGCCCGGCGACGGACAGCATCGCGCTCTTCACCGACAGGCTGCTGCCGCAGGTGGAGAAGAACGTCCGCTCGGCGTGGACGGCGTTCGCCATCAGTTCCTGTGCGCGTTCCAGGACCCCGTGGCTGGACGTGCGGTCGTCCAGGCCGGAGATCACGAGGATGTCGGAGCGGAACACCGCGTCACCCAGCACGGCCCGGACGCGCGGGTCGGCGCCGCGGCCCTGCTTGTGGCCGGGCGGGGTGAACGGGACCTGGCCTTCCCGGTGGTACGCGGCGAGGGCGTCGAGGACGGGGGCCTGCGAATGGTCCATGCCCGGCGTCTTCCCGAGCCGCCCCCGATCTAACGGGCACGCGCTCGGGGCGGGGTGAATGGGGCGGCCGGTGTCGGGTAGGGCCGGTTCGGAACGGGCGACAGGGAGTTATCCACATGAAAGATCGCATACCGGCCGAGGCGGAGCTGGCCTGGGAAGACTTCCACCGGCTCGTCAACATGACCTCCGACGAGCTGCGCATCTGGCTGATGACGGACGCGTCCGGCGAGGAGGCGTTCCCGCCCGGCCCGAGCCCCGGGGTGTCCGAACTCGGCGCCCGCGTGGTGGACGTCCTGCGCAAGCGGAAGGTGGACCTGACGGAAGGCGACGCTGACGTGATGCGCCAGGTCGTGGACTACGTGGAAGACCGGCTGGACGACCGGCCGCCGGACGCGGAACGGGACGAGGAGTGGCGGCACGCGCTCATGACGGTGGGCCACGACCCGCTGCGTCCCGAACCGTCCAGCGCCTAGGAGCCGTCCAGCCTAGGAGCCGCCCAGCGCCCTGGAACCGTCCAGCAGGGAGGAGGGATGATCATGCCGAACCCGCAGCAGCCCGAGATCCGGCGGTCGGAGCGGACCTCGGTGACGAACGAGCCCGCGCCGGAGGCCACCGACCCGAAGAAGACGAGGGCGAAGGGCCACGCGCACGGCACCGACAAGGGGAGCAAGGGAGGCGGGGAAGGCGGCGGGACGCCCCCCGACCAGAAACCACCCCACCCCGACTAGGACTTTCCTAGTTCCCGGAGTCGGCGCGGTTGCGTTCGAAGTCGATGAGGCGGGTCACGTCGTCGCCTTCCAGGACGATCCCGAATTCCTCCGCCAGCGTCTCGGGCAATTGTTCCGGGGTGAAGGTGCGGGTCTCGGTGGAGCCGCCGGGGCGGATGGTGGTCAGTTTCGTCCCGTCCAGGACGCGGTGCGAGTCGACGCTGAACCTCTGCGTGAAGGGACGGGTCGAGAACGGCGAGTGCGGATTCGACCAGACGAAGTAGTTCCCCACCTCGAAATCGATGCGGAACTGCTCGTTCATGGTGAACGTGTGGCGCTGGACCCAGCCGTCCTCTCCGCGCTGGTGGAGTTCCCAGCCGACCGTGCTGGGCGTCCAGGCGGTGGCGGTCCGGCCCTTCTGGAGGCGGAAGCCCCAGCCGTCCTGGTCGGCCTCCTCGCCGTCGAGCAGCCGCAGCGGTTCCAGCGGACCGGCGCCGAAGCCCACGTCGCACAGCCAGGCGGGCTCGTCGCGCGGCTGGCCCGGCGGGCGGACGTGCAGCAGCGCGTGCGTGGCGGGCAGCAGCTTGCGGGCGCCGAGCGTGACCCGTCCGGCCAGCGCGGTGACCTCGTAGCCGAGCCGTTCCAGCACCGCCGCGAACAGCCGGTTGTGCTCGTAGCAGTAGCCGCCGCGGGACCGTCCGACCAGCTTCGCCTGGACGGCGTCCAGCGACAGGACGACCGGCCGCCCCAGCATGATCTCCAGGTTCTCGAACGGGATGGACGTGGTGTGCGCCCGGTGCAGGGCGCGCAGCGTGTCGCCGGTCGGGGTCAGGTCGCCGTCGTACCCGGCCCGCTTCAGGTAGGCGGGCAGGTCGATGAGGTCGCCCTGCCATCCGTATCCGAGATCCTCGCTCATGGTTCCCCTTCGCCGTGGACCGTGCCCATGTGTGGGGTAACACCGGAGGCGGCCCGGATCCTCCCGATGATGCGGTCGACGTCGCGGCGTTCGGCGGCGGGCAGCGGCGCCCCGGCGGCCTCGCGGAGCGCGGCGGCCTCCGCGAGCAGCCCGGACGCCGCCGCGTGGTCGCCGGCGAGGGAGCGGGCCCCGGCGAGCCCTTCGAGGGCGAGCGCGACGGCGCGCGGGTCGCCGACGGCGCGGGCCCCGGCGAGGCCCTCGGTGTGCAGGGCGAGCGCGGTGTCGGCGTCGCCGCGCTCCTCGGCGATGAAGCCGAGCTGGGCGTGCGCGAACGCGATCCCGGCCGTCCCGCCGATGCCGCGCAGCCAGCCGAGCCAGGTGCGCAGGTGGGCCTCGGCGGCGTCGAGGTCGCCGCGCGCCCTGGCGACGAGCCCGAGCCCGATCTCCGCGAACTCCTGCGCGGACCGGGCCGCGTGCCGTCCGGCCAGGTCCAGGGCCCGTTCGTGCAGGTCGCGGGCTTGGTCGAGGTCCCCGGCGAGGAGCGCGAGGCGGCCGAGCCCGGACAGCCGGTAGGAGACCTCGGGCCACATCCGCAGTTCTTCGGCGACGCGGAGGGCGGCGCGGTGGCGGCGGGCCGATTCGTCGTGGTCGCCGGTGATCTCGGCGTGGCGGGCGAGGGCGTCGGACGCCTCCAGCCGCCCCCACGGGTCACCGAGCTCGTCGAAGATCGCCATGCTGGTCTCGGCGTCGTGGCGCGCCGCCGCCAGATGGCCGTGTCCGAGGGCGAACTTGGCGCGGGTGGTGAGCGCGGCGGCCGTGAACCACCGGTCGCCGCGCGCTTGGAACACCGACAGGGCATGGCCGACGCGTTCCTCGTTCGCGGCCATGTCGCCGTACGCCCAGTGGACGTGGCTGAGGAACCATTCCGCTTTGGCCCGGGCGAACTCGTCGCCCGCGTAGGCGGCGGTCAGGGCGGTCCGGCGGAGCTGCTCCGAATCCTTGCTCTCACCGGCCAGCATGGTGAAGGCCGCCAGCCACACGGCGGCGTCGTCCGAGGCCGTGGTGTCCGAGGGTGTGGTGTCCGAGGCCGTGGTGGGGGGCCGCAGCGCGGATTCGAGGGCGGTGCGGGCCTCGCCGAACCGTCCGCGCAGGAACCAGTACCAGCCCAGCGCGTTCGCCAGCCGGACGGCGACGGCGCCGCCGTGTTTCAGCGCGGCGGTGAGGTTGGCGGCCTCGCGGTCGAGGACGTACAGCCATTCGGCCTGCTCAGGGCCGTGCAGCCGCTCAGCCGCACGCTCGGCGAGGCCGGTGTAGTAGCGGGCGTGGCGGCGGCGGAACTCGGCCTCCTCGCCCGCCTCCCTCAGCCGCTCCAGGCCGTAGGCGGCGACCGACTCCAGGAGGCGGTAGCGGCCGTCCTGCTCCGTGCGGACGACGAGCGAACGGTCGACGAGCCTCGCGAGCACGGTGGCGTCCGCGTCGCAGACCGTCTCGGCCGCGTCGAGCGTGCACCCGCCCGCGTGGACGACGAGCCGACGCAGCGCGACCCGTTCCGGCCCGGTCAGCAGCTCCCAGCTCCAGCCGATCATCGCGCGGAGCGTCCGCTGCCGTTCCGGGCCGCCGTGCCGGGCGTCCGCGAGGATGCGGAAGCGGTCGTCCAGTCGGATGGCCAGCTCGCGCACCCCGAGTGACCGGACGCGGGTCGCGGCCAGTTCGAGCGCGAGGGGCAGGCCGTCCAGCCGCCGGCAGATCGACGCGACCCAGGGTGCGGACGCCTCGTCCAGCGCGAACCCGTGCGCCGCCGCCCCGGCCCGCGCGACGAACAACCGCACCGCGCTGGACTTCAGCAGCGCGTCCGGTGTCGTCTCGGGGCCGGGAAGGTCCAGCGGCGGGACGATCTGCAGCCGCTCCCCGGGCAGCCCCAGCGGCTCCCGGGACGTGGCGAGGATCCGCAGCCCCGACGCCCCGGCCAGCAGCCGTCCGGCCAGCTCGGCGGCGGGCTCGATGACGTGCTCGCAGTTGTCCAGGACGAGCAGCGACCGCCGGGCGCGCAGGGCCCGGGTGAGCCGCTCCACCGGCCCGTCGCCGCCCTCGTCCCACAATCCGAGGACCCGCGCCACCGGTTCGGCGACGTCCGCCGCCGTCTTGACCGTGTGCGCCTGCTCGGCGGCCAGCTCTACGAACCACACCCCGTCCGGGTGGTCGCCCGCCGAGCGCGCGGCCGTCTCCAGCGCGAGCCGTGTCTTGCCGACGCCGCCGGGTCCGGTCAACGTCACCAGCCGGTCGGACACGAGCTGCGCACGCGCCCGTTCGACCGCGTCCCCGCGCCCGATCAGCTCCCCGAGAACGGCGGGCAGCCGGGACGGGACGCGCGGGCGGGGCCGTCCCGCCTCGGACGGTTCCTGCTCCAGCATCGACAGGTAGAGCGCGGACAGCTCCGGGCTCGGCTCGACGCCCAGCTCCTCGGCCAGCCGTTCCCGCAGGTCGTGATACCCGGCCATGGCCTCGCTCTGGCGTCCGGCACGGTAGAGGGCGCGCAGATGCGCGGCGCGGAGCCGCTCGCGCAGCGGGTGCCGGGCGACCTCGGCGGTCAGCTCCGCACTGAGCGCGGCGTGTTCGCCCAGCTCAAGCCGGGCCTCGGCGTGCTCCTCCAGCGCGGCCAGCCGCCGCTCGTCAAGCTCGGTCGCGGCGCCGTGCGGCAGGTCGAAACCGTCGAACGCGGGCCCGCGCCACAGCGCCAGCGCCTCTCCCAGCAGGCGGGACCTGGTCAGCGGATCGGCCACCTCGTGCGCCTGGACGACGAGCGCCGCGAAACGTCCGGAGTCCACCGCGTCCGGGGGCACGTCGATCAGATAGCCGGGCGGACGCGCCACGACCAGCGCCCGGGCACCGGGTTCCGCATCGTCCAAGACCCGGCGGAGCTGCGAGACGCGGGCCTGCAGCGTGCCGGACGGGTTCCGCGGCGGACGGTCGCCCCACAACGCGTCCACCAGCCGGTCGACCGAGACCGGACGCCCGGGATCGGCCAGGAGCATCGCCAGCAGCGTCCGGACCTTCCGCTCGGGGACGTGCACAGCCGTGCTCCCGCCTGAGCCACCGCCCGAGCCGCCGCCCGTGCCAACGGCCGAGCCGCCGCCCGTGCCGCCGCCCGTGCCGCCGTCGCCTGTCCACACGGCGAGCGGCCCCAATACCCCGAAACGCACGACGTCCAGCGTACGCACCCGCCACGGAACCACCCGAAGCGTTTCCGTAGCGCCCGAAACCACGCTGGCCCCAACACCTAGAGGAGGATCCAATGGCGAAATCACCAGTGACGGTCATCGGGCTGGGTCCCATGGGCGCGACGATGGCGTCCACATTCCTTGGCAACGGGCATCCGACCACGGTGTGGAACAGGACCGCGGCCAAGGCGGAGCCGCTCGTGGCGAAAGGCGCGACCCTCGCCGCGACGCCCGCCGACGCGCTCGCCGCGTCCGAGCTGATCGTCATCAGCCAGACCGACTACACCGCGATGCACGACTCCCTCGACGACGCCGCCCACGCGCTCAAGGGCCGCGTCGTCGTCAACCTCAGCTCCGGCAGCCCGGACGAGCTGCGCCGCGCCGGGGAATGGGCGTCCCGGCACGGCGCGGACCTGCTGACCGGCGGCGTCATGGCGCCGCCGCAGGGCATCGGCAAACCGGGCGCGTACGTCTTCTACAGCGGCCAGGAGGCGACCCTCGACCGGCACCGCGAAACGCTCGGCGAGCTGGGCGAGGCCACGTTCGTCGGCCCGGACCTGGGCCTGTCGATGCTGTACTACCAGGCGCAGCTTTACCTGTTCTGGTCGACGCTGACGGCCTACATGCAGTCCGTGGCGCTGCTGGGCGCGGCGGGAGTGTCGGCGGAGCAGTTCCGTCCGTTCGCCGCCGTGACGGTGCGGGACCTCGCGTCGGACGGCCCCATGGGCTTCCTGAAGATCCTCACCGAGACGATCGACGCCGGCGTCCATCCGGGCGACGACCACACCCTCAGGATGCAGGCGGTCGGCGCCGACCACGTCGTGGAGGCCGTTCGCGAGGCAGGAATCGACACGGCCGGACCGCTCGCGCTCAGGGACCTGTTCTGGCGCGCCGTGGACGCGGGCCACGGCTCCGACGGCCTGTCCAGCGTCATCGAGGTCATCCGCCGCCCTTGAGCCCACCCTTGGGCCCGTCGTTGGGCCCGCCCATGGGCCCGCCCTTCTGGCCGTTCTTGGGGAGGGGCAGCCGGAGGACGAACCGGGCGCCGCTCGGGCTGTCCGCGATGCGCAGCGTGCCGCCGTAGACCTCGGCGATCTCGCGCGCGATGGGCAGCCCGAGCCCGGTGCCCTGCGGGTCCCGGGTCCGTGACTCGCGCAGCCTCGCGAACCGCTCGAAGACCCGCTCCCGCGCCTCCTCCGGGACGCCGGAACCGTCGTCCAGCACCTCGAGGACGGCCTCGTCGCCGTCCCGCGCCACCGTGACCTGGATGGCGTCGGTGGCGTGCCGTTCGGCGTTGCTCAGCAGGTTGCCGAGCACCCGCGCCAGCCGCACGGGGTTCGCCCGGACGATCACGCCCGGCTCCAGCGCCGTCGTGATCGGGATCCGGGGCGGGCGGCGCTCGACCTCCCGGCGGGCGAGGCCCGCGAGGTCGATCCGCTCCACCGGGACCGGGGCGCGGGCGTCGAGGCGGGACAGCTCCAGCAGGTCGATGACGATGTCGTTCAGCCGCCGCGTGTTGCCCAGCGCCGACTGGACCATCATTCTCCAGTCGTAGCCGTCGGGCTCGTCCAGCGCGGACTCCAGTTGCATCTGCAGCGCCGCGAGCGGGTTGCGGAGATCGTGCGACGCGTCCGAGATGAACCGGCGTTCCCGGTCCGTCGCCTCCTCCAGCCGTTCGAGCGTCGCGTTGACGGTCTCGGCGAGCGCCTGGAGCCTGACGCCCGCCTGCGGGACGGGCACCCGGTGCCCGAGGCCCCGCGCGCTGAACTCCGCCATCTCCGAGCGGATCTCGTCGACCGGGACGAACGCCCGCCCGATCGTGTGCCACGTCCACCACGCGATCAGCGCGAGCAGCGCCGCCATGATCAGCGCGAGGCCCAGCGGTAGCAGCCACACGTTCAGCAGCGTCGGCATCGGCGTCGCCGCGATGACCATCACGCCCGGGCCCCACGGCGACGTCCGCAGCCGCGTCCCGAACATCCACACGCACTCGTCCAGGTGGCCGGGGCAGGTGGTGCGGTCGATGAGCATCTTGTCCTTCCGGACGTCCTCGGCCGCCAGCGACGGGGCCCCGCTCAGCCCGACGCTCTCCGCCACGACCTCCCCCTCCGGGCCCAGGACCTGCATCAGCGGCGTCTCGTCCGGCTCGGGGTCGAGCACGTCCTCGTACCGTCCGCGGACGATGTCGGTCACGACCCGTTCGACCGTCCGCTCGGACTTCCGCCACACCTCGTTCTCCGCCCAGTCCCGCACCAGCAGCATCAGCAGCACGAACACCAGGACCAGGATCAACGCCGACACCGCCACGGTGGTGACCGTCGCGCGTCCCCGTACCGAGAAGAACAGCCGCCTGTGCCACCGGCGGACCGTCCCCCACCTCTCCGTCGCCACAGCCGATCCCCCGAATCCCGAACGGCCGGACACCAACAGTAACAACTCGCCCACCCAGCGTAGATCACGGCCATCGGCCGTCCTGATCAGGGATTCGTCCCGAAGGTTAGAATCGCGTCGTCACCACGACATGGGCGCTGTCGCGCTACTCGCTCGAAGATCGCCTCCGCTTCCTGCACCGTCTCGATGAAGCGGCGACCGGACGGACCGTGGCGTGGGTGTCGGCGGAGGGCGTCGGAGTCGCGCCGGCGATACCGACCTTCGGTGATCGCCGGGCGTCCGGCCACAGCATCATCGGCCTGGCGCTGTTCGACCACTCGGCCCTGCGCGCCGAGGCCCTCGGCCGCTGCTGGTCGCGGGGCCGCCTACTCTCATGGCTGGCCGGGTCCTAGCGTTCAGTCAGGCCGGTCTACCGGCGACTCCCCTGACCGCCCATGCCCTGGCGGTAAGGGCGATGGAGCCGTCCGGGGCGGTGGGCAGGCGGGTGCTGAGCAGATCGCGCAGGGCGTGCCGGTGCTCCTTGTCCAGCGACGTCGCGTACCCGGGCGCCGGGCCCTGGCCGCCGAGGAACGGCCGCCAGTAGTCGTCGAAGTCGGCGAACACCGTCGCCACCTCGATCGGCTCGACGGCGATCTCGTCCAGGCCCGTGTCGGCCCACAGTTGATGAAGGGGTTCGGGGCGGCACAGGGGGAAGCGGCGGTCTTCGTCCAGTTCGGCTGCGGCCGGGTCGAGAGCGGTGGCGGCGTCCCAGAAGTACCGCATCATCGCCATGCCCTCGCCGTAGTCCCAGACGTAGGCGGCAACCGTGCCGCCCTTCGCCGCGACCCGGCCGAATTCGGCCACGGCCAGGTGCGGCTCGGGGACGAAGTTGAGCGCCAGCCCGCTGACCACGGCATCGAACCGGCGATCGGGCAGCGGGAGCGAACGGGCGTCCCCCGTACGGAAGCTCGCCCGCGTGTCGGAGACCTGGGCGCGTGCGCGGGCCAGGAAGCCTTCTGACGTGTCCACGCCGATGACCTGGGCAGGGTCTTTCCAGGCCAGGACCGCTGACGTCAACGCCCCGGTGCCGCAGCCGACGTCCACCCAGCGCTTGCCGGCGGGCACGTCCAGCCAGCGCAGGAACGGGACCGCGACCCGGCGGCTCCAGCGGCCCACATAGTCCTCGTAGGCGTCACCGGCAGCCCATACGTCGCCCATGGCGTGACGACAATACAGCTAGCCTGAGGAGGTTTCGGGAGGCGGCTTTGCCATGCTGTACGCGTCTCTGCTGGGGGATCAGGTAATCGGCGACGACGAGACGGGAGCGCGGACTCGTTCACCGCGCACCGTCGGCCTTGTCGCGTATCTGGCCGCCCATGCGGGGTCCCCCCAGACCCGGCAGCGCATCGCGGGGATCTTCTGGCCCGACTCCACGGACGCGCAGGCGCTGACCAACCTGCGCCGCGAACTGCATCACCTGCGCCGGATTCTCGGTCCTGAGCCTTCGCTGGTGGTCACGTCCAGGGATCTCTGCTGGCGGGACAGTGGGACGTGCCTTGTCGACCTGCGCGTCTTCGCCGTCCAGTGCGAGGAGGCCCGGGCGGCGCTGGCCAGCGGGGACGCCACCGCCGCCGCCGAGCACGCCACCAGGGCCATCGCCGAGTACAAGGGCGACCTCCTGCCCGGGGTGCATGACGACTGGGTGCTGGACGCCAGGTCTGAGCTTGAGCGCCGCTGCGTGGAGATGTGCGATCTGGTCGCCACGATGAGCGCCGGAACGGGCGACCCGACCAGGGCCGTGGACGCCGCCCGCCGCCGGATCCGGTTGCAGCCGCTGGAGGAGGTCGGCTACCGGGTCCTGATCCAGTTGCAGGCCGACCTGGGCGACCGCGCGGGCGCCATCAGCACCTACCACCACTGCGCGTCCGTCCTGGAGCGCGAGCTGGGCGTCGTCCCGGACCCGGCGACACGGCGGGCCTTCCAGCGCCTGATGGCGGACGCGGGTTCAAGTGAGGGCGAGGAGGCGGTGGCGGTCGCGCCGGACACCGGCCGGTCCGGTGTCGCCGTGGCCCGGCTCGTCGGCCGGTCGCGGGAACTCGACCAGCTGTGCGATCTGTGGCGGAGGGCCGTCGCGGGACGTCCCGGCTGCACGCTTGTGCGCGGCGCCGCCGGAGTCGGGAAGACCCGCCTGGTGACCGAGTTCGCCGAGCTGGCCCGGCGGCAGGGCGCCGTGGTGGCGGGCAGCCAGTGCTTCGGGTCGTCCGGACGCCTGGCGCTCGCACCGGTGGCGGACTGGCTGCGCACCCCGGCCGCGCGCTCCGCCACCGCGACGCTCGACGAGACGTGGCGCGCCGAGGTCGACCGGCTGGTGCCGGTCAAGGGCCAGGAGGCGCGGGGCGCGGGACCACGGGCCATGGCGGACGCCTGGCAGCGCCCCCGCTTCTTCGAGGGCCTCGCCCGGGCGCTGATCGCGGTCGGCCAGCCCATGGTGCTCGTCCTGGACAACATGCAGTGGTGCGACCAGGACACCCTCGCGTTCCTGACGTTCTACCTGGGGCTGGCGGGCGACACCCCGGTCATGGTGGCCGGAACGCTGCGCGATGAGGGACTCGGGGACGGCCCCGAACTCGCGGACTGGACCGTCCGGATGCGGACCGCCGACCTCCTCACCGACCTCACCCTCGACCCGCTGGAGGCCGAAGGCACGGCCGGACTCGCCGAGGCGATCACCGGACGGCGCCTCCCCGAAGCCGACGCGACCCTGCTCCACGCGACAACGGGCGGCTTCCCGCTCTACGTCGTGGAAACCCTGCGCGGCGCCCACGACCCTGACGGACGGCCCGGCGGCGGCCCGGACGGCGCAGGGGCCGACCCGGACGGCACAGGGGTCGACCCGGACGGCACCGGGGTCGGTGACCTCACCTCGGTCCTGCGCAACCGCCTGGAACGGGCGTCCGCACCGGCCCGCGAGATCGCCGGACTCGCCGCCGCCGTCGGGACCGACTTCACCCTGGACCTGCTCACCGAGGCGAGCGACCTGGACGCCGGCGTCGTGGTCGAGGCGGTCGACGAGCTGTGGCGCCACCGGATCATGCGGGAGTTCCGGGGCGGCTACGACTTCTCCCACGACCTCCTGCGGGACGCCGCGTACGCGGCAGTCACCCCGCCGAAACGATGGCTCCTGCACCGCCGCGTCGCACAGGGCCTGGAACTCCTCCACGCCGACGACACCGACGCGGTCTCCGCGCAGCTCGCCGAGCAGTACGCGCGCGGCGGGCGCCCCGACCGCGCGCTGGCCTACTACCGGCGGGCCGCCGACGTCGCGGCGGGCCTGTTCGCCCACACCGAGTCGATCCGGTTGCAGAAGGAGGCGCTGTCGATCGTCCGGGCCATGCCCGAGGGACGCGGCAGAGACACCAAGGAACTCGAAATCCTCAAGGCCATGGCGGCACCGCTCAACGCCAGGTACGGCTACTCCTCCCCGCACCTGCGGGAGACGATCGAACGCGCCGTCGCGCTGGCCGAATCACTCGGTGACGACGACTCGCTGCTGGACGGCCTGGTCGTGCTCTGGACGTCCCGGTTCGTCCGGGGCCGTATCACCGAGGGATACCGCGCCGCGGTCCAGGCGCTGGACAGCGCCGACCCCCACTCCGCGGCAAGCGGCCCGGCCCACTTCGCAGTCGGCGGAGGCGCCCTGAGCCTCGGCAGGCCCGCCGACGGCCTGCGGCACCTGGAACTCGCCGTCACGCTGACGCGCGGCGCCTTCATGCTGAGCGTCGGCACCCGTCCGGACGTCCACGGCACGGCCTGGGCGGCCCACGCCCACTGGCTCCTCGGCCACGACGACGAGGCGCTGGCCAGCTGCACCGACGCGATCAAGCAGGCCCGGACGACCAGCCATCCCTACGTCCTGGCCGTGGCACTCGCCTACGGCAGCGTCACCCATCAGATGCGCCGCGACATGCCCGCACTGAAGAACACCGTCACCGAACTACGCGACCTGTGCGGCCGCTACGACTTCGCCTACTACCGAGAGTGGGGCCTGATCCTGGACGGATGGCACCAGGGCGGCCCCGCAGGCGTCAACCTCGCCCGCCAGGGCATCGCGAACCTCAAGGCCCAAGACTCGTTCGCCCGCATGCCCTACTGGCTGTCGCTGCTCGCCGACCTGCTGGCACGCGACAACCGTCCAGACGCGGCACGAGCCACCCTCGACGCCGCCCTCGCAGCCGCGCAGTCCCACGACGACGTCTGGTGGCTACCCGAGGTAATGCGAATGCGCGCCGCCTACGACGACCACGAACAGGCCATCGCACGACTACGCTCCGCCGCGCAAACAGCGTCCACCCAAGGCAGCCTCGCCCTACTACACCGCTGCAACCACGACCTACAAACCCACCACGACCAGTGACCAACGCGGCGGCTAAACAAGACCCGCCCGACCTGCACGACCAGCGCCCAACGCGACTTGCACGGCCTGCACGACGAATACGCCCTGCGACCACCGAGCCCTCCGCGACCTGTGCCTACCGCGCCCTGCGACCTACGCCGCCGCGCGATCTGCATGACCTGCATGACCTGCGCCGCCTGCACGGTCTGCGTGACCTACGCGGTCTGTACGACTTGCGCGGCCTCCGACTAACGCTGCCTGCGACCAACGCAACCTGCGTTGCCCGCACGGCCTGCGCGGTCAACGCAGCCTGCGCGGTCAACGCAGCCCGCGCGGTCAACGCAGCCCGCGCGGTCAACGCGGTCCGTGTGGTCTGCGCGAGTTGCGTGGCGTGGGCGTTCGGGGGTTTCGCCTCAGCGTTCCGGCCAGCGACTGAGATGTCCGGCTCAGGGCGAACGCTTCGCGAACGCCCCGCTTCCTAACGTCGCTTTGATCGAGCAACGCATCCATGGGGGAGCACCATGAGCACGGCAACAGAACAAACCTCGTACGACGAGTTGGCCGGAGTCCTGCACGGTGACCTGATCAGACCGGGGGAGCCCGAGTACGACAGCGCCCGCGCCGTCTACAACGCCATGATCGACAAGCGTCCGGCCGCCATCGCCCGCTGCCGGGACGTCGTGGACGTCATCTCCTGCGTCCGGTTCGGCCGCGCGAACGGCGTTGAGCTCGCCATCAGGGGCGGCGGGCACAACGCGGGCGGGCTCGGAGTCTGGGACGACGCGCTGGTCATCGACCTCTCACTGCTGCGCAGCACCACGGTCGATCCCGCTGCGCGCACCGTCCGCGTCGACGCCGGATGCACCTGGCAGGACGTCGACCACGCGACCGTCGGATTCGGCATGGCCACCCCGTCTGGCTTCCTCGCGTCCACAGGCGTGGGCGGGCTGACGCTCGGCGGCGGCATCGGCTACCTGTCCCGCCGGTTCGGCCTCACCGTCGACAACCTGATCTCCGCCGACGTCGTCTTGGCCGACGGCACGTTCGTGCAGGCGAGCGAGACGTCCCACAGCGATCTGTTCTGGGCGCTGCGCGGCGGCGGCGGCAATTTCGGCGTCGTCACCTCGTTCACGTTCCGTTGCCACGAAATCGGCGAGCGCGGCACCATCGTCGGCGGCCCGGTGCTGTACGACATTGCCGACACCGCCGACGTCATGCGCTGGTACCGGGAGCTGCTGCCCTCGCTGCCGGAGGAGCTGAGCGGCTGGCTCGGGACCATGACCATCCCTCCGGCTCCGCCGTTCCCGGAGGAACTCTGGGGCCGCAAGTCCTGCGGGATCGTCTGGTGCTACACCGGTCCGCACGACAGGGCCGACAAGGTGCTTGAACCGGTCAAGACCTACGGCTCGCCGCTGCTGGTGGGCTTGCACGAGATGCCGTTCAACGTCCTGCAGAGCGCGTTCGACGGCCTCTACCCGGCCGGACTGCAGTGGTACTGGCGGGCGGACTTCTTCAACGAGATCTCCGACACCGCCATCGACATCCACTGCAAGTTTGGCGAGCAACTGCCGACCGGCCACTCCACCATGCACCTCTACCCCATCGACGGAGCCGCCGCCCGCGTGCCCGGCGACGCCACCGCCTTCGCTTACCGCGACGGCGGCTGGGCCGGCGTCATCGTCGGCGTCGACCCGGACCCGGCCAACTCCGCCCGCATCAGCCAATGGGCCCAGGACTACTGGCAAGAGCTACACCCCACCTCGGCAGGAGGCGCCTACATCAACTTCATGATGAGCGAGGGCCAGGACCGAGTCCGAGCGTCCTATCGCGGCAATTACGCCCGCCTTGCCGCCATCAAAACCCACTACGACCCGGACAACATTTTCCACATCAACCAAAACATCCAGCCCACCCACTAGCCGCGCCACCGAGTAACGCCCCACCGAGCCCGCCCCGAGCCATCCTGGGGTGGGCTCGGTGGCCGCGGCTGCGGAGTGGCGATTCAGGGGCCACCATTCCGCGTGAGCTTGTCCAAGGGTCGAAGTTAGGTTCCATTGGTCTGGTGTTCGGGTGTTCGGGTGTTCGGGTGGGGTGGCGCTGCGTACGGGGCCGCCCCTCCAAAGTCAAGGGCGCTTCGCGTCGCTTCGCGATGGGACTCCGTCCCACCCTTGACTTCGGAGCCTCTACGGCCCCTGGGAGCAGCTTTTCGTCGGGCAGGCTCCGCCCGCCCCCCGCCCGACGCGCCACCCCACACG
>NZ_VCKW01000096.1 GCF_005889715.1 Actinomadura soli | reverse complement strand
GTTCAGGACGTCAGCCCGCGCTCCCTGGGGCGGGTCACGCGGGACGGTCGGTGATGTTCTGCACGGTGGCGGGCGTGCTCTCGGGGGGATCGGCGGCGCGCAGTGCCATGCGGGCCCGCATGGCGTCCAGGTCGTCGCCGAGGCGGGCCATGTTGGACTGCAGGTCGCGCCACAGCCCGGACCGCTGCTCCAGTTGCGCGATCTTGGTGCGCAGGTCGCCGATGCGGCGTTCGGCGGCCTCCAGCCGGGCGCCGTTGCCGGCGGTGTCGCGGCCGGTGCGGATCAGGCTGGTGGCGACGGCGGCCAGGTCGCGCTCGGCGTCGTCCATCCGCTCGTCGATGCGCGGCAGCAACCGGTCGTTGAGCTGGCCGACCAGCGAGTCGAGTTCGGCGCGCACCCTGCGCAGCTCGGCGTCCTGGTCGCGGACGGTCTCCTCTAGTATCTTGAGGCGTTCGGTGAGGGCGGGAAGCAGCCGCCCGAGTTCCGCCGACCGTTCCAGATCCCGTCCGAGTCTGACGAGAAGGCCGACGCCCTCGCGCAGTTGTCGCTCCGCCTCAGCGGCGGCGCGGCGGACGAGACCCGGGATCACGGTCATGGCGCTCCCTCCAGGGGGGTGCGATGGAAAAACTCCTTAAACTCTAGGCGAACCGCCCATGAACGGTTTGGGACTCAAGGGTTTATTTCGGCGCGCCGGCCGGTTTTCGATCATCCGCGGGCCGGGCCCGTTCGGCGGGCGTCGGGGTGCTGCACGTGCACAGGCCGCGGCTGACGATGAGCAGCGCCCGTTCGGCGGTGTAGTCCGCCCGGTCGAGGGCCGGTCGGACACGGTGACAGGTCAGGCAGAGCATGCGTTCTTCGTCCTCCCCGTGAAGCCCGGGGGGCACCCTGTTGCCCGTGCGGCCGGTCCGGGAGACACCCCCCGCGTCCCCCGGACTCGGCGGCCGCACGTGAGCCGCTCGTTGTGCGGCCCCGGTTCCGCCGTCCCGCGCGCGCTCCCCCCGGACGTGCGCGCCGGACGACGGAACCCCTGGATCAGCCCCATCGGCTTCCAGCGCCGATTACAGTAAGCGCTCCCACGTTGCATGCACGTTGCGATCACTCTGTCACTCACCGTGCCGGAGGTGATCGCGAGAGAATCTCAGGAAAACGGTTGCGCCGCCCCGCGGATGGGCCGATCCTCAGACACGCCAGGTTCTCTCCGGGGGAAAGGACTACTGGTATGCGGAACCTGTTGGCCGTCCGGCCGGCGATCTCCGAGTCGTGGCGCCGGTCGGAGAGCGCGGGCGTCGACGTGGACGTGGAGGCGGCGCCGCTGGTGTTCGATCGCGACGTCCTCGCCGACGCGCGCATCGCCCATCCGCTCGATCCGCATCTGCCGATGCTGGAGGGCCTGCTGCGGCACGTCGCCGACGAGACCGAGCACCTGATGGTGATCACCGACGACGGCGGGCACGTGCTGTGGACGCAGGTCCCGCCCGGGGTGCGCCGCGCCGCCGACCGGATCGGGCTGACCGAGGGGTCCCGCTGGTCGGAGGACGTCGTCGGCACCAACGGCATCGGCCTGGCCCTCGCCACCGGGCGGCCCGAGTTCGTGTACGCCGCCGAGCACGTCGCCCACGTCCTGCACCGCTGGTCGTGCGCCGCCGCCCCGATCACCGACCCCGATTCGGGGATGGTGATCGGCTGTATCGACGTGAGCGCGACCGTGGAGGCGCTGCATCCGGCGACCGTCGCGCTCGTCAGCGCGGCGGCCCGGCTGGCCGAGTCGCGGCTGGAGAACGAGATGCGGCAGCGGGACGAGCTGCTCCGCGAGCGGCTCCTGCCGCACCTGCGTGGCCTGCGCGAGCCCGGTGTCCTGGTCACCGCGACCGGCCGGATCATCGGGGCCGGTCCCGGCGAGCCGGGCCTGGCCGGATGGCGCGGGCGGCGGGTGCCCCTCCCCGAGAGCGGGGGGACGGTCACGCTGCCCGACGGCCGTGCCGCCGTCGCCGAACCGCTCGGCGAGGCGTACCTGCTGCGCCCGCCCGTCGTCCGCGCGCGGCGTGGGCCGCGCGCGGGGGCCTTGGCGCCCGGACGCGCCCCCGCTCCGCCCGCCACCGGCGAGGGGCCGCTGCTGACGCTGTCGTTCCTCGGCGACGGGCGCCCGCACGCCCGGCTCGACGGCGGGCCGCTGACGCTGTCGCTGCGGCACGCCGAGATCCTCGCGCTGCTCGCCCTGCACCCGCGTGGCCTGACCGGTGACCGGCTGGCCTTCTGCCTGTACGGCGACGACGGCAGCCCGGCGACCGTCCGGCCCGAGATCCACCGGCTCCGCCAGCAGTTCGGCGACATCGTCCGCGCGCGTCCCTACCGGCTCGACTGCGCGGTCGAGGCCGACTTCCTCACCGTCCGGCGGCTGCTGGACGACGGGGACGTCGCCGGGGCCGTGCGGCTCTGCACGGGGGAGCTGCTGCCCGGCTCGGACGCGCCCGCCATCTGCGCCGAGCGCGACGAGTTGGCCGTTCGGGTCCGGCGGCAGGCGCTCGACCGGGGCGGCGCCGACGCGCTGTGGACCTACGCGCAGACCGAGCCCGGACGCTCCGACCTGGAGGCCCTGGAGCGGCTCAGCGCCGTCCTGCCGCCCGGGGACTCGCGGCTCGCGGCCGTCGTGTCCCGCAGCGACCGCCTGCTCAACGACGACGTCTAGCGGCGGCGGCACCGGCGGCGCGGCCGGCGGCTCAGGGGGAGACGCCCGCGTTGATGAGGTGGGCGCGGTCGTTGTAGGTGACGGCCCGCAGGCCGGAGCCGTCCTGCCGCCACCGGGTCACCGACGCGTTCGCGATCGGCGTCTTCTCGATCTCCAGGATCTCCCGCTCCGACAGGCCCTCCACCAGGTAGCGGGTCATCACCACGATCGCGTCGTGCGTGACGACCAGCACCCGGCCGCCGGGCGCCTCGGCCTCCAGGTCGCGGTAGAAGCTGCGCAGCCGCAGCGCGAGGTCGGCCCACGACTCGCCGCCGGGCGGCCGGTAGTAGAACTTGCCGAGGCGGCGCAGCCGGTCCGCCTCGTCGGGGAAGCGGCGGCGGACGCCGAGTTCGGTGAGGCCCTGCAGCGCGCCCTGCTCGCGGTCGCGGATCCGCTCGTCCACCCGGGGCCGCAGGCCGTCCGGGTCCTGCGGCGCCGCGTAGGACGTCTGCGCGAGCGCGATCTTCGCCGTGTCGAGGGTGCGCAGGTAGGGGGACACGACGACCATCGTCGGACGCTCGCCGGCCGGCAGCGCGGCGAGCCAGCGGCCGAGCGTCGCCGCCTGCGCGCGGCCGGTGTCCGACAGCGGGACGTCGGCGTCGCGTTCCGGGATGCCGGCCTCCTCGGCGTCGGTGCCGAGCACCGACTGGTACGCGACGTTGCCGGTGCTCTCACCATGCCGGGTCAGGGTCAGCCACTGCAGCGCGTTCACGCCCGCCATGCTGCCACGCCCACCGCCCGCCATCGTCCTCTACAGGCCGTAGTACTCTTTGGTCCGTGACGGACGTCCTGGCCACCGCGATCATCGTGGTGGCGCTGCTGGTCGCCGCGTACTCCGTGGTGACGGCGCTGCGCAACCGGGCGATGGACGCCGTCCATCTCGTCGCGCTCGGCGTCCTGGAGGTCCTGCTGATCGCGCAGGCCGTCGTCGGGTTCGTGAAGCTCTCCGGGGACGGGGGGCCGGACAGCTCCGCCACCTTCGCCGGCTACCTGCTCGGCGTCCTGCTGATCCCCGTCGCGGGCGCCGGATGGGGCCTGCTGGAGCGGACCCGGTGGGGCTCCGCCGTGATCGTCGTCGCCGGGGTCGCCGTCGCGGTCATGGTCGTCCGGCTCGATCAGCTGTGGAGCGGCGGTGGCTGACGGCGAGGCCCGCGCCGACGGCGAGGCCCCCGGCGACCGCGCTGCTCGCGGCGACCGCCGGGCCCGTGCGGACGACGGCGCCCGCGCCGGCGCCGGGGTCCGCACGGGCGGCGCGGTGCGCCCCGGTACCGGCGGCGGGCCGGGACGGCTCCTGGTCGCCGTCTACGCGGTCTTCGCGCTCGCGGCCGGCGCGCGGGCGGGCGTCCAGATCGCCACCCGGTTCTCCGACGCGCCGGTCGCGTACGCGCTGTCGGCGTTCGCCGCCGCCGTCTACGTCCTGGCGACGGTCGCGCTGGCGCGCGGCGGGCGCACGTCGTTCCGGGTCGCCGTCGCCGCGTGCTCCATCGAGCTGGCCGGGGTGCTGGTGGTGGGCACGCTCAGCGTCGCCGACTCCGCGGCGTTCCCCGACGAGACCGTCTGGTCCGGGTTCGGGCGCGGCTACGGGTTCGTGCCGCTGGTGCTGCCGGTCGCGGGACTGTTGTGGTTGCGCCGCACCGCCCGCCAGGGTGGCGGGCCCGTAGCGGGCGGTGGGCGCCCTGTGGGCGGCGGCGAGTGAGCCCTCCGGCCACAGGTGTCGGGTGACCATCGCGGTCAGGCGGCCGTGATGCCGGCCGCGGGCGGGGTGAGCCGGCCGCCGATCGGCAGCGCGCGGACGGCGGCCCTGGCGATCGCCTCCACCTCGTCGGGGGAGTGGTCGGCGGACGGGTTGCGGCTCATCCAGCGGATCAGCCGCAGCGGCGGCGCGAACACGATGCCGTCCGCGGCGAACGGCGTCCGGACGAGGTGGCCGCCGTGGACGGCCAGCACCGGCGTCACCTTCACGGGCACCTCCGCGACCCGTGAGATCCGCTCGGCGGCGGCGTCGGCCCGCGCGGTCAGCCCGTCCACCAGCTTCGACTGGGTGCGCCCGTCGATGAACAGCCGGCCGCCGTGGTGGGAGATCTCCGCGTCGGGATGCCAGGCCTCGTTGTGCACCAGCCACACGCCGCCCGGCCCGATCACGAGCTCGTCGGCCGGCCCGTGCCCGGGGACGACCCGCTCGTACAGCACCCGGTACCCGCGCCGCTCCAGCGTGTGGCGCAGCACCCGGTTCATCCGCTCCTCGCCGCGCAGCCCGCGCCGCCACACGCTGGACGCGTGATGCACTCGCCAATGCACGAAGGTGTCGGCGGACGCGACCAGCACCGCCATCACGATTCCGAATACGGCGTTGACCAGCAGCCCGCACAGTATCAGTGTCGCCGCCGCCAGAATTGCGCGGGTCCGCAATCTACCCTTTCGGCCGCGCTGCCACAGCTCTTCGTATACCGCCTGGGGTGAACCGCCGGTGAACGCCGCCCTGTCCCTCAGATAGATGGAGCTGCCGATCATGACGTGACCTCCCAGCACCCTGCTATGACGTCCTCATTATGTGGATACCCACCGCATTGCCGCTACAGTTCATACGGTGACGTAAATCAATCGTGGAAGCAACTTCCAGGTCTTGAAAGCAATGCCTACCTGGTCTTTCGGCGGGTTGGACGAGTGGAATCCAGGGAAGACTTCGGATGGCGGCACTGGAATTGCTGAAAGGCTCGGTGCAACTATCACCGCAACGCACGGGGCCTTTTTCATTTGCGTGGCATTCCCCGCATGGGCGATCACGCAACGGCACGGCCCGGGCCCTCGGGCAGACTGGGGCGGTGCACATCGACGCCGCCGAGAGCCTTCCCGTCAGCCGCGCCGTCCCCGCCCTCCGCGCGGCCCTGGACGGCCACGGCGCGGCGGTGCTGGCGGCTCCGCCCGGCACCGGGAAGACCACGCTCGTCCCGCTGGCTCTCGCGGGGCTCGCCCTCGGCGGCACCGCGCCGGCCGGGAAGGTGCTGGTCCTGGAGCCCCGGCGGCTCGCCGCGCGCGCCGCCGCCCGCCGCATGGCCTGGCTCCTCGGCGAGCGCGTCGGCGAGCGGGTCGGCGTCACCGTGCGCGGCGAGACGCGTCCGGGCGGCCGCGTCGACGTCGTCACCACCGGCGTCGTCCTGCAGCGCCTCCAGTCGGCCCCCGACCTCGACGGCGTCGCCACGGTGATTCTGGACGAATGCCATGAACGGCATCTGGACGCCGACACCGCGCTGGCGTTCCTCCTCGACGTCCGCGCTGCGCTCCGGCCCGACCTGCGCCTGGTCGCCGCGTCCGCGACCGCCGACACCGGCCCGTGGGCGCGGCTCCTCGGCGGCGCGCCGGTGGTCGAGACCGAGGCCGCGCTGCACCCCGTGGAGACGGTCTGGGCGCCGCCGCCGCGTCCCGCCCCGCCGCCGCACGGCATGCGCGTCGACCCCGCGTTCCTCGCGCACGTCGCCGCCACGGCCCGCCGCGCCCTGGCCGAACGCGACGGCGACGTCCTGTGCTTCCTGCCCGGCGTCGGCGAGATCGCCCGCGTCGCCGGGCTGCTCGGGGACGTGTCCGCCGATGTCGTGCAGGTCCACGGCCAGGCGCCGCGGCAGGTGCAGGACGCCGTGCTGGCCCCGGCGTCCAGGCGGCGGCTGGTCCTCGCCACGTCCGTCGCCGAGTCGAGCCTCACCGTCCCCGGCGTCCGGGCGGTCGTGGACTCCGGCCTCGCCCGCGAACCCCGCACCGACCACGCCCGCGGCCTCGGCGCGCTCACCACCGTCCGGGCGTCCCGCGCCACCGCCGACCAGCGCGCGGGCCGCGCCGGACGGGAGGCGCCCGGCGCGGTCTACCGCTGCTGGACGCGGGCCGAGCACGACCGCCTGCCCGCCCGGCCCCGTCCCGAGATCGAACTGGCCGACCTCACCGGCTTCGCGCTCCAGGCCGCCTGCTGGGGCGACCCCGACGCGTCCGGCCTCGCCCTGCCCGACCCGCCGCCACGCGCCGCGCTAGACGCCGCCCGCGCCACCCTGGACGCCCTAGGCGCCGTGCGTGCCTCCCGAGGGGGGCACATCACCGACCGGGGCCGCCGCCTCGCCCGCGTCGGCCTCCACCCGCGCCTGGCCCGCGCGCTGATCGACGGCGCCCCCGAGGTCGGCGCACGGCGCGCCGCCGAGATCGTCGCGCTGCTGTCCGAACCTCCGCCGCGCTCGTCGGGCGACGACCTCACCGCCGCCTGGCGCGCCCTCCGCCGCCCCGGCCGTCCGGCCGACGCCCACGCGGCCCGCTGGCGCGACGAGGCCCGCCGCCTGCACAGATCCCTCACGGACGCGGCCGAGTCCCCGGCGGGACAGGGAGACGATCACGCGGCGGGGGTCGTGGCGGCGCTGGCGTTCCCGGAGCGTGTCGCGCGGGCGCGGCGGGGGAGCGGCTACCTGATGGCGTCCGGGACGGGCGCCGTGCTCGCCGACGGCTCGGCCCTCGCGGGAGCGCAGGCGGAATGGCTGGCGATCGCGGCGGCGGACCGGCCCGCGGGCGCGGCGTCGGCGCGCGTCCGGCAGGCCGTGGTGATCGGCGAGGACGTGGCGCGGTTCGCCGCCGCGCCGCTCCTGGAGACGGCCGAGGAGGTCGCCTGGCGGGACGGGGACGTCGTCGCGCGGCGCGTCGAGCGGCTAGGCGCGATCGAACTGGACGCGCGCCCCCTGCGCGACCCCGACCCGGACCTGGTGCGGGCGGCGCTCCTGGACGGCGTCCGCGCCGAGGGGCTCGGCCTGCTGACCTGGACGCCCGCGGCCCGCGCCCTCCGCGACCGGCTCGCGTTCCTCCACGCGGCGCTCGGGGAGCCGTGGCCGCCGGTCGACGACGCGGCGCTGCTGGAACGCGTCCCGGAGTGGCTCGCGGGCGCGCGGCGACGGGCCGACCTGAGCAGGATCGACGTCACCGCCATGCTGAGCGGCCTCCTGCCCTGGGAGCAGGCGAGCAGGTTGGACGAGTACGCGCCCGAGCGCGTCGAGGTGCCGTCCGGGTCCCGGATCAGGGTCGACTACGCGCAGGAGCGGCCCGTCCTGGCGGTGAAGCTCCAGGAACTGTTCGGATGGGAGGCCGCGCCGCGCCTCGCGGGCGGACGGGTGCCGCTGGTCGTCCACCTGCTGTCCCCGGCCGGACGCCCGGCGGCGGTCACCGCGGACCTCGCGTCCTTCTGGCGCGAGGGCTACAAGGCGGTCAGGGCGGAGCTGCGCGGACGCTATCCCAAGCACCCATGGCCCGAGGACCCGGCGCAGGCCGTGCCGACAAGGCGCACCAAGGCGCCCAGGTCTAGCGGGAGTCGATGAGGACCTCGATGCCGTCCAGGATGCGGGCCAGCCCGAACTCGAAGGCGCGGCGCGGCGCGACGGCGGAGTTGTACTCCTGCCCGGCGGCCGTGCCGACGCGGGTCCCGACGGGATAGTCGGCCTCGTCCACGAACGTGTCGAGGAAGGGGGCGGTGGCCTCCCACCACTGCGCGTCGCTGATGCCGCTGCGGCGCTCGGCCTCGGCGGCGCTGACCGACACGCGGGCGGCGCTCTCGGCGAAGCCGGTGATGAGCGCGGCCACCGAGTCCATCTCCAGGTCGGTGAGGCCGATGCCGTCCACGGCGCGCAGCTCGTACTCGTACTTGCCGATCGTGTTCGGGCCCATCGGCGGCCGGACCACCGTGATCCGCAGCAGCCACGGATGGCGGTGGAACAGCGCCCAGTTCTCGTGGGCGATGTGCTCCAGCCGGGCCCGCCAGGTGTCCTGGCCGGGCGGCGTCAGCTCGCCGAACGCGCGGTCGAGCATGACGTCGATCAGCTCGGCCTTGCCCGGCACGTAGGTGTAGATCGACATGGGGGAGACGCCCAGCTCGTCGGCGATGCGGCGGATGGACAGGGCGTCCAGGCCGTCGGCGTCGGCCACCTCGATCGCGGTCCGGACGATCTGCTCGGCGGTCAGCCGCGGCTTCGGGCCGCGCTTCGGCCGTTCCCGAACGCCCCACAGGAGTTCCAGGCTGCGCCTGGGGTCGCCGCCCCCGCTGTACTCGGTCGTCACACCGCCGATCCTCTCAGGGATGAAACTCTGTACGTCGTACGTTATATTGGCCGGGATGGTAAATCCGTACTGCGTACATAGTTTTGGAGGGCGCGTGGCGGAACCACGGTTCGCGGTCGTCGCCGAAGGACTGCGCAAGCGCTACGGCGGCACGCACGCACTCGCCGGGCTCGACCTGCGCGTGCCCGCCGGCACCGTGCACGGGCTGCTCGGCCCGAACGGCGCGGGCAAGACCACCGCCGTCCGCGTCCTGGCCACGCTGGCCAGGCCGGACGGCGGCACGGCCCGCGTCGCCGGGCACGACGTCGTCCGCGCGGCCGCCGAGGTGCGGACCAGGATCGGGCTCGTCGGGCAGCACGCGGCGGTCGACGAGGTGCTCGGCGGGCGCCAGAACCTCGTCATGTTCGGCCGCCTCTACCACCTCGGCGCGAAGGACGCGCGGCGCCGGGCCGACGAGCTGCTGGAGCGGTTCCGGCTGACCGGGGCCGCCGCGAAACCCGTGAGCGAGTACTCCGGCGGCATGCGCCGGCGCCTCGACCTGGCCGCGTCCATGATCCTCGCGCCACCGGTGCTGTTCCTGGACGAGCCCACCACCGGCCTGGACCCGCGCAGCCGGGGCGAGGTGTGGGACGCGATCCGCACCCTCGTCGGCGGCGGCACGACCGTCCTGCTCACCACCCAGTACCTGGAGGAGGCCGACCGGCTCGCGGACGGCATCTCGGTGATCGACCACGGCCGCGTCATCGCCGGGGGCACGCCGGACGCCCTCAAGGCGCGGCTCGGCGGCGACCGCGTCGAGGTCGTCCTGGACGACCCCGGATCGCTCGCCACCGCCGCCGAGATCGTCGGCCGGGTCGCGTCCGCCGAGGTCGACGTGGACGCCGAGGCCCTGCGCGTCGGCGCCCCCGTGACCGGGCGGGCGACCGTGCTGACCGAGGTCCTCCGAGCCCTGGACGACGCGGGCCTGCGGGTCGCCGACATCGGCCTGCGCCGCCCCACGCTGGACGAGGTGTTCCTGCACCTCACCGAGAACATCGAGAACACGGAAAACGTCCAGGACGAGAAAGAGGGGGTGCGCTCGTGAGCGTTCAGACGCTGCGGTGGGCCGTCGCCGACGGCCGGGTCCTGACCGCGCGGGCCCTCGCGCACTGGGCGCGGCGGCCCGGCGAGGTCGCCATGGCGCTGCTGTTCCCCGTGATGGTCGTGCTGATGATGGGCTACCTGTTCGGCGGCCAGATGGACGTGCCGGGCGGCGGGAACTACCGGGAGTTCATCGTCCCCGGCATGTTCGCGCTGACGATGGCGTTCGGCGTCGAGACGACGTTCACCGCGATCGCCGGCGACGCCGCCAAGGGCGTGGCCGACCGGTTCCGCGCGATGCCGATGGCCCCGTCCGCCGTCGTCGTGGGCCGCGCCACGGCCGACATGCTGCACTCGGTCGTCGCGCTGGCCGTGATGGCGGCGTGCGGCGTCCTGATCGGCTGGCGCGTCCACGACGGCGCCGCCAAGGCTCTCGCCGGGCTCGGGCTCCTACTGCTCCTGCGGTTCTCGCTGATCTGGCTCGGCATCTACCTGGGCCTGATGGCGAAGGGGCCGGAGTCGGTCGCGGCCGTCCAGGTGCTGGTGTGGCCGATCGGGTTCCTGTCCAGCGCGCTGGTCGCGCCGAGCACCATGCCGGGCTGGCTCGGCGCGATCGCCGAGTGGAACCCCATGTCGGCGACCGTGACGGCGTGCCGCGAGCTGTTCGGCGACCCCGTGTCCGGCGGGTCGTGGGCGGCGCAGCACAGCGTCCTGATGGCGGTGGTGTGGCCGCTGGCGATCGCCGCGGTGTTCGCCCCGCTGTCGGTGCGCCGCTACCGCGCCCTGGGCGGCTAGGGCAGCAGTCCGGCGCGATGGCGCGCCAGCGCCATCGCCGGATAGCACGCCTCGGGTACAGGCTCCGCGCCTGTTTTCTTGTGGGGGGACGACCCCCCACGCCCCCCGGGCTCCGCGTTGTGGAGCGCGGCGCGGAGCCTCGGCCCCACGGCCGCCGGATCGTACGGCTGGACGACGCACAGCTCCGCCCGCATCGCCTGCCGCGCCGCCGCCATCAGCGCAGGGACGTCCCCGACGATGACGACCTCGGACGGCGCGTCGCCGTGGCCGAGCCGCACCGCCATGGCGTGCAGGCCCCGCGTGCCGGCGCCCTCGTAGCGGAACTCGCAGACGAGGCGGTCGCCGTCCAGCGGGCCCTCCTGGATGAGCCATACCTGGCCGGGGACGGCACGTCCGAGCGACCCCTCCCACGGCGCCGCCGCGACGCCGCCGAGCCCATCGGCCGCCCGACCTGCCGCAGCGCGCCCCGCCACGGGGCCGATCGCGGCGAGCGCCGCCAGGAACGCCCGCGCCCCCGGCGTCGCGGCCGCCCGCAGGCAGGTGATCAGGTCGCCGAGCGCGGCGCGCAGGCCCTGCGCGTGCGGGGCCGCGGCCTCCAGGGCGCCGAGCCGCGCGGACGTCCACACCTCCGCCTCCAGCGGGCCAGGCAGCGCCGGGAGCGCGTCCGCCTCCCGGACGAACGCCGCGTACACCTCGCGGAGGCCCGGCAGCATCAGCTCCGGCCCCGCGGACGGCCGGGTCGCACTCATCGTCCCAGCGTATGGGACATGGGGGGCGGCGCGTCCCCGCGGCCGGTGCGGCCGGGCCCCGGGGACGCGCCGCGGGCTCTCGGGCCCCAGGCCGGGCCGGGCCCTAGGCGCGGACGGTCAGCAGGGTGCGGGCCCCGCCCGCCGCCCGCCCGGTCGTGCGGACCTCGAACCGGCTGATCTCGCCGGACCGCAGCGCCGTCCCGCCCTGCAGGGTGAGCCGCGGCTGCGCGGACCCGGGCAGCCCGTACCCCGCCGCCGGGACGGCCCAGCCCGCCACCGTGTGGGCGCGGCCCGCACGGTCCACGGCGACCAGCTCGCACTCCAGCGGGCCGCGGACCTTGCTCAGCTCCAGCCCGATCCGGCTGCCCCACGCCTTGTCCTGCGTCGCGACCGTGCCGGTGACGCCGGTGCCCGCGTCGGCGGCCGACGTCCGGTGCCCGTCCCGCATCAGCGCGGCCGTCCCGCCGTCCTGGTCGGACGCCTGCCCGCCGCGGTCGGCGCCCAGCGTGTACCCGGTGCCGAGCGCCCCGCCGAGCAGCACGACGCCGGCGGCGGCCGCGGCCAGCGCCCGCGTCGAGCGGTGCCGCCGCTCCCGGCGGATCCGGTGCCGCAGCAGGTCGCTCACCACCGCGGGCTCGGGCGGTGCCGGCGCGGCGGGCGCGTCCGCAGGCTCGGCGATGGGGCCGATGCCGTCCAGCGTCGCGGCGATGCCGCGCAGCTCGCCCAGCTCCGCCTGGCAGGCGGCGCACCCGGACAGGTGGGCCTCGAACGCCCGCCGGTCCGGTTCCTCCAGGAGGCCGAGGGCGTAGGCGCCGACGTCGATGTGCAGCATGTCCGCGCTCATGGCGTCACGCCCCTTTCCTCCAGGGCGACGCGCAGCGCCCTGAGCGCGTAGTAGACCCGGGACTTCACCGTGCCCACGGGGATGCCGAGCTGCTTGGCGGCCTCGTTCACCGAGCGGTCCCGGAAGAAGGTCTCGTTGAGGATCTCGCGGTGGGCCGGGGACAGCGCGAGGAGTGCTTCGGACACGACGACGGAGCGCAGCAGATCCTCCAACCCGTCGGGGACGCGCATGTTCTCCAGCGGGCCCTCGCCCGCCTCCTGTGGCCGGGCGTTCTTGCGGCGCTGGTCGTCGATGACGATCCGGCGGGCGACCGTCGCCAGCCAGGGCAGCAGCGAGGTCGCGTTCTCGTCGAGCTGGTGCGCGCTCCGCCACGCGCGGATCATGGTCTCCTGTACGACGTCCTCGGCCCAGTGCCGGTCCCCGCCGGTCAGGCGGAGCACGAACGACAGCAGCGGACGGCCGTACACGCGGTACAGCTCGGTCACGATCACCTGGTCGTCCACGGCGCCCGGGGGCCGCGGGCCGCGGAACCAGCTCCACGGGCCTGCGGCGGGACGTTCTCGCGGGGCCGACACGGCGGTCGGTGATCTGTGGGCCATCGGGGGTCTCCGGCTGAAGCGGGGGCGGACGGCGCGGTGACCGTGAGCCAGGTGTCACGTCGGGAGGCAGTACGGGCCCCTGGTCGCCGGCGGTTCAACCGGGGACCCCATTCCGGGCCGGATTTTCCAGTTCGCCCCTTACTGGTTCGACATCCTTGCCTTACCCCCGGCGCGGACGGCCCGCGAGCCGCGTCCTAGTACCGAAAGTCGGCACGGGGCCACGCCGCGCCGGTCCCCGGAAGGGCAACGCTCACTCCACGCATTGGAGCGAATGCGGGCATCAGGCCCATTTGCCCAGCTAAGGACCGAGGGGCGGATCGGCATAGTGAAAGGGAACGGCAACACACGACTGAGCTACCGCCTGCTGATGGCGGTGGACATCCAGGGCTACAGCAAGCGCGACACCCGCGAGCAGCTGCTCGCGCAGCGCGACCTGTGCGAGGCGCTCGACCGCGCCGCGCACGGCGTCGGCCTCGACCGCGGCCATTGGGAGAAGCAGGTCGGCGGGGACGGGGAGCTCGCCACGCTGCCGGACGGGACCGACCCCGCCACGGTGGCCGGCGAGTTCGTCATCGGCCTCGCCGAGGCGCTGCGCGACCTCAACCGCGGCGACGAGGACGAGGGCGGGGAAGGCGCCGCGGCCGGTGGGGAGACCGGCCGGCACCGGCTCCGGGTGCGGCTCTCGGTGCACCATGGCACGTTGACGGCCGGGCCTTTCGGGCCCGCGGGCGACGCGCCGATCGTCGTCCAGCGGCTGCTGGACGCCGCGCCGCTGCGCCGGCTGCTGATCGACGACGCGGACCGCGACCTCGCCTACGTCGTCTCCGACTCGCTGTTCGAGGACGTCGTGCGGACCGGGTTCTGCGCGCTGCCGCCGGGGGCGTTCCAGCCCATCAAGGTGACCGCGAAGGGCGCGGCCTTCCGCGGCCACATCCTCACCGGCCGCGCCGTCCGCCGGGACGGTCTGCCGGCCGGCCGGGACGGAGGCGAGGACGGTGGCGAGCGGGGCGGGCCGCCGGGCGGCCGGGCGGCTCCCGACGCCCGCGTCCTCGACTTCCCGGCCCTCGCCGCCCGGTGACCCGGCCCGGTGGTCCCGCCAGGCGCTTCCGCCTGGCGGGATCACCGTCGGGAAGTGATCGGGACCGGCGGGAAGCGATCGGGCCGGTGCGCGGTTGACGCCTGGAAACCGGACTCTCGCGGAGGCGGACGATGACGGACGACGCGGCGCTGGCCAAGCTGGTGGCGGGGCACGACCTCGGGGTGCTGATCACCCTCAAGCGGGACGGGCGGCCCCAGTCGTCCAACATCAACTACCACTTCGACGCGGACCGGCGGCTCGTCCGGATCTCGATCACCGCGGACCGGGCCAAGGCCCGCAACCTGGCCCGGGACCCGCGGGCGAGCCTGCACGTCAGCACCGGGGACGGCTGGTCGTACGCGGTCGCCGAGGGGACCGCCGAGCTGTCGGCCGTCGCCGCCGGCCCCGGCGACGCCGCCGTGGACGAGCTCGTCGAGGTGTACCGCGACATCCGCGGCGAGCACCCCGACTGGGACGAGTACCGGCGCGTCATGGCCGAGGACGGCCGCCAGGTCGTCCGCCTCCACGTCGAACGCCTCTACGGCCACGTCCGCGCCTGACGTACCGGCGGCCGACCTGATCGGGCAGTGCACGATTCTTCGACCCGGTCGAACGATCCACTACCGGATCACCTGCCTGGAGCCGGTCCGCCGGTGCGGGCCGGAGGCCGCGCGACCCCCCGCGCGACCCCCGGCGAAAAAGGGTGCAGGCCGAGAGCACCCCGCAGTTCCCTCGGCCTGCACGTTCGCGGCCCCCCGATGGACCCCGCCCCGCCTACACGGGGTCCGGACCGTAGACCTCCCACAGCTCGCCCGCGAAGAACCTGCCGAAGTTCAGCAGCGACTCCGCGCCGTCCGGACCCTTCGTCCGGAACGTCGTGAGCTGGCGCGCGAAGTCCGTCAGCCGGATGTGCAGCACACCCGCCGCGACGACCTCCGCGCCGTCCTCCTCGTCCTCGCCGACGTGGCCGCCCAGCAGCCGCACGTACAGCGTCGACGTGTCCGGCCAGATCCGCGTCGGCGGACCGTGCAGGACGTTCTTCACGCCGCTGAGCGTGCGGGCGTTGCCGTCGCCGTCGGTGTAGAACAGGCGGTACCTCATCAGCCGCCTGTCCTCGCCGTCCGTGCCCGGCGAGGGATCGACGAACAGGTTGAACGTGCCGTGCTCGACGCGTCGCCGGCCCCCGTGACCGGACGCGTCGACCCACCCCTCGGCACGCGCCTCGTGGCCCGGCTCGCGGACGAACGCCTCGGTGTCGTCCGCCGTGATCGTCAGGCGGAACGACAGCGGCCGCCGCCCCTCCGCCTTCCCGCCGGTCCGCGGGTCGGTCTCGCCGTAGGTGACGGAGCCCTTCATTTCCTCTGTGAACCACAGCGACGTAAGGGCCCTTCCGGGGGGTGCGGGGGGTCGCCCTCCCACCGGCGTACGGTCCGGTGCCACGGTGGAAGGTCCCCGCGACCCTCCGTGGTCCCCCGAGACCGGACCGTACGCCGCCGAGCCGTTCCCCGCGGAGCCGTTCCCCGTCGAGCCGTGCCCCGCGGAGCCGTTCGCCGCCGGGCCATGCCCCGCCCCGCCTGGCGAGCCGGATCCCCCACCCGGCTCGGCCCCCGTGGCGGACGGGGCGGTGACGGCGGGGCCGCCCGCACCCCCGCGTGCGGACGTGTTCTCCAGCAGCCGCGTCGCGAGCCGGTCGGCCTGCGCCGCGATGGTGAGCGAAGGGTTCGGGCCCACCGGCCCCGGCATCGCCGCCCCGTCGGCGATGTAGAGACCCGGGAACCCGAACACCTCGCCGAAGGCGTCGCAGACGCCCTCGCCTATGTGGGCGCCCATCGGGGCGCCGCCGAGAGGATGGACGGTGATGATGCGCTTGCGGAACCACATCGGGTTGTCGGCGTAGTCGGCGCCGAGCACGTCCGCGATGCCCCGCATCGTCTTGCGGACGCGGTTGAACAGCTCCTCGCTGGTCTCCGCCGTCCAGTCCGCGGACAGGCGGCCGTCCCTGAGCCGCAGCCGCCCGTCGGCGGTGTCGCGGCCCATGCCGAGCAGCGGCAGCGAGCTGACCGTGAGCGCGCCGTCGCCGATGAGGTCCGACAGCTCCTTGGACAGGTTGGTGTCGGGCGCCTCCCGGAACAGGGCGGTGAACCGGTCCCACACGAACTTCACCGCGCGTTCGAGGTCGTTGCCGACGTCGAGGCCGTCGACGATCCAGTCGGCGAACCCGGGGTAGCCGCCGTCCTGGATGTAGGCGCCGGGGCCCGCGCCGGGCACGCCGTCCAGCTCGTCAGGCAGCCGGATCGCCGTCGTGATCACCGGGCCGCGGCTGGCGTTCAGCGGGCGGACCCGGTTGCGGTCGGTGGCCCGCATCAGGAACGTCAGCAGGTCGCCGTTGCCGCTGAACCGGGTGCCGAGCGCGTCGCTCAGGCCCGGGAACGCCTCCCGCGACTTCAGCAGCAGGAACGTCGTGCCGTAGGTGCCCGCGCCGAGGATCAGCCGGTCGCACGTGAGCGTCCGGACGCGCGGGCGGCGCCGCTTCTTGAGCGACAGGACGCCGGGCTGCGGGGGCTCGTGGTGGACGTAGTCGACCTCGTACCCGCCCCGCGGCCGCGGCCGCAGCGCCTTCACCTCGTGGGAGGTGCGGATGTCGGCGCCGTGGTGCGCCGCCGCCGACAGGTAGGTGTGGTCGAGGCTGTTCTTGGCGCCCTCGTTGCAGCCGATGTTGCACTCGCCGCACAGCCGGCACGACCGCCGGGGGACGTCGTGGATGTTGCCGTACCCGGCGTCCACGATCGGCAGGCTCATCCCGGGCCTGCCGCCCGGGTGGGACCCGAAGCTGACCGCGAGCGGCGGCAGCGTGCACTGCAGCCCGAGCTCGGCCGCCGCGTCCTGCATCGCGTGCGTCTTCGGGGTGTCGTCGAACGGCACCTGGTCGAGGGGGTAGGGCGTCGCGCCCATCATCTTCTCGACCTTGTCGTAGTGCGGGTCGAGGTCGGCGCGGGAGATCGGCCACGGCTCGCCCGTCCCGCCGGGGCCGTCGGTGACGAACCAGTGCTCGTCCTTGCGCAGCAGCACGTTCGCGTAGATCAGCGAGCCGCCGCCGAGCCCCGCGGACACGACCGAGTCGCAGCCCTTGAAGCTCCACACGTCGAACATGCCGTGCAGCCCGGCGTCCGGGTCCCAGAACGCCCGGCCCATCTCGGCGGGCGAGCGGGGGAAGGTGCCCGGCGGGTACGGCTGCCCGCGCTCCAGCAGGACGACCGGCAGCCCGGCCTCCGCCAGCCGGTACGCCGCGACGGACCCGCCGAACCCGGACCCGACCACGACCGCGTCGACGTGCTCGACGTCCTCGCTCTTGATGTCGTCACTCATCGAACCGAACCTTCCGCTGCGGTCGTCGCCGTCGCTTGCGTCTCCATGCGCTGGGGCGCTCTCATGCGCTGTGGCGCTTCAGGAAGTCGACGATCCGCGGAAAGACGTCGATGTGCGAGTTCCTGCCGATCAGGGGATCGAGATGCCCGTAGCCGGGCAGCTCGGCCAGCTCGTGGCGCCCCGGCGCGGCCTTCTCCAGGATCTTGTGCAGGTGGACGTTGGAGTCGGTGAAGACCTTGTTGCTGCCCGGCGCGAGCAGGAGCATGGGCGTCTCCACGTCCTGCGCGTTCTCCAGGTAGTTCTGCGGGAGCCGCGCGTAGCGCTCGTCCCTCGGCCGGTACTTCACCGAGTGGCCGGCGTTGACCATCTTGCGGACGTGCCGGTAGTAGTTCAGCCCGGACGCGGCGCAGATGTCGGCGACCCGCCGGTGCGTCTCGGGCAGCAGGTTGGCGTGCTCGTACATCGCCGGCTTGCCCGCCCCCCACTGGAAGCTCTGCATGTGGCAGGCGCGGACGTCGCACTCGCGGTGGAACAACGACACCGTCCGCGAGACCATCCACGGGCGCGTGAACCGCGGCGCCGCCCCGAACCTCGGGTCGAGGAACGGCAGCCCGACCACGTACTCCAGGAACCAGGTGCCGAGGCCCAGCTTGAACCTCGACCACGCCGGCACCCGCGGTGTCAGCGACACGCTGTTGCAGGTCAGGGTGGCGATGCCGGTCACGGTCCCGGCGAACAGGGCCATCGAGAACGACACCGCGCCCAGGCAGTGCGCGATGACGTGCACCCTGCGGTCCCCGATGTGCCGGCGCAGCTCCGCGAGCGCGGGCGGGAAGTCGTACAGGGCGATGTCGTCCAGGCTGAAGCGGTGCGTCTCGGTGTCGTACGGGTAGCGGCCGCTCATCCGGAAGTCGAGTGCCCACACGTCCGTGAACCCGTTGTCGAGCAGGTGGGACGCCAGGTTGGGGATCTCCGGCATGGTGAACAGGTCGCTGGAGGAGGTGAGCCCGTGCACGAGCAGGACGACGTCGTCGCTCTCCTCGCGCAGGAACCGGGTCAGCTGCAGGCCGAGGCCGTCCTCGGTCGTGACCGGATACGTCGATATGCCCGTGTCCTTCACGCCGTCGAGCGTGAACCGTGGGATCACTCGTTCCATCTCTGGTCACCTCCGTTTTTCCCGCAACGATGATGCTGTGACCCGCCGATTCGGGGCATCGTGGTAAACCCGTACTTCTCCCCCGGAACCTGATGACCAGGGACGGGGCGGGGCCGTGCCGACATCCGTTACTACTGTGATGGTCCACGCCGCGCGGAAGTTCTGGAACCACCTCGACGGGCTATTGACACCGCACGCCACGGGCGCTTCGGACTACGGGCGGCCCGCGCCGCGAACCGGGGTCAGTCGGTGCCCTGGGCGCCGGGGTCCGCGAGGGTGCGGGTGAGCGCGTTCACCACGCCGACCCGGGAGCTCACCCCGAACTTGGCGAAGATGTGCGACAGGTGCGTCTCGACCGTTCGGATGCTGACGAACAGCCGGTCGGCTATCTGCGAGTTCGTGCAGCCCTCGACGACCAGCGACGCGACCTCGTACTCGCGCTTGGACAGCCCGCCCGGCAGCCGCGAGTTCCGGCCGCCCGAGCCGCCCTTCGCCGGCACCCGCACGCCGAGCCGCCGCTGCTCGCGGACGACCTGGGCGTGCAGCGCCCGCGCCCCGCACCCGGAGAAGATGTCGGCGGCCAGCCGCAGCTGCTCGCGCGCGGCGGCCCGGTCGCCGGCCTCGGCGTGCGCCTGCCCGGCGCGCAGCCGCGCCCGGCCCACGTCGATCCGGTGCCCGGCCTCCTCGAACGTCGCCGCCGCCGCGAGCGCCTCCCGGGCCGCCTCGGCGGCGTCGGAGGGCTGCAGGGCGTGCGCGCGGGCCAGCCGCGCGAGCGCGTTGTGCGCGTCCATGCCGGGGATGATCAGGTGCTCGGTGCGCTTCACCCAGTCGGCCGCCGCGTCGGCGCGGCCCCGCCCGGCCTCGACGCCGGCCATCATCTCGTTGAGCGACAGCTGGGTGCGCTGGTCGAGCGGGCCGCTGACCGCCCGCTCCACCGCCTCGGCCGCCTCGTCCAGCCGGCCGAGCCCGATCAGCGCGGTCGCGCGCGCGTAGCGGGCCATCGACCCCCACCACTCGCCGACGCCGGCGCCGACCTCGATGGCCTCCTCGGCGTGCCGCAGCGCGGTGTCGTTGTCGCCGGTCCAGCCCGTCACCAGGCTCTGCTGGGTGAGCGCGAACACCAGCTGCTGACCGGAGTTCAGGAGCCGGGCCTCCTCGACGGCCTCCTCGGCCGCCGCGGCCGCCTCCTCAAGCCGTCCGAGCATCCCGTGGGCGCGGGCGAGGCCGGACATGAGGTTGGTGACGATGTACAGCTGCCCGGTGGCGCGGGCGATGGTCACCGCGCGCTGGAACCGGTCGGCCGCGTTGTGGAAGTGGCCCATGAACGTCTCCGCCCAGCACAGCCAGGCGATCGCGTCCATCCATTCGGCGACGTGCTCGTCCGGTGCGGCGTTGACGAGCCGGTCGGCGGCCTCCAGGTAGCGGAGGGCGTCCTGGATGCGTCCGGCGGCGAGGGCGGGCATCGGGCGCAGCGAGGCGACCGCCAGCTTCAGGCTGGGCTCCCAGTCGTCGGAGTTGTCGGGCATCAGGTCCAGGACGGCCTGCGCGGCGCGGAAGTCGATGCGCATCATCCGCTCCGCGACGAGCCGCATCCGCAGCGGGACGGCGGCGGGGGACCGCGGGTCGGGCATCCGGCGCAGCTCGTCCAGCAGGAGCGCGCGGGCCTCGTGCGGGCGGTCGAGCTGCCGCTCCATCAGCGCCGCGAGCCGGGCCGCGCGGGCCCGCCGCTCGTAGTCGTCGGGCGGCAGCATCTTCAGGACGTTCCGCGCGGTCTCGCGGCCCTCGGTGAGGTGCCCGCCGACCGTCTGCACCCGCGCCAGCTCCATCATCAGCTCGAGGCGGGACGGCAGCGCCCGGTCGCCGGCCTCCTCGGCCTCCTCCGCCGCGGCGCCCGTCGTCGGCATCAGGGCGAGCGCGGACTTCAGCCAGTGCGCGGCGGTCGTCGGGGCCTGGGTCGCGAACGCCCGGCCCGCCTCGACCAGGGTGGAGATCGCGTCCCGGTCGCCGACGCGGCCCGAGCGCTCCAGGTGCCGGGCCCGCACGGCGGCGGGCGCGCCGATCTCGGTGAGGTAGGCGGCGATCCGGCCGTGCGCGGCGAGCCGCCACCCCGCCGCCGCCGACCGGTACGCGGCGTGCCGCACGAGCGGGTGCCGGAACCGGAACCGCTCCGCGCGCGGCCGGACGATGTCGCGGGCGACCAGCTCGTCCAATGCCGCGAGCGCCGCTGCCTCGCTCACCTCCGCCGCCGCGGCGGCGAGGAGCGGGGTGAACTCGTCGGCCGCGACCGCCGCGCTCTGCGCGATCAGCTGCGCGTCCGGCGACAGCCCGCTCAGCTCCAGCTGCAGCGCCGCGCGGACGGCGGGCGGCAGCTCGCCCTCGGTGTCGCCGGCGGCCAGCGGCTCCCGCGTGCGGGCGAGGGCCTCCAGGTAGAAGGGGTTGCCGCCGCTGGCCTTGTACAGCTCGCGGCAGCGCGTCCCGCTGACGCCCGGGCCGAGCAGCTCGGTGACCTCGGCCTGGGTGAGCGGGCGGACCGGCAGCCGGTTCCCGCCGACCGCCTGGAGGGACGCCTGCACCAGCGCGCCGAGCCGGGCCGACGCCTGCGCGGGCCGGTAGGCGAGCGCGATCAGAACGCGGGCGCGCGGCGGATGCCGGACGAGATGGTCCAGCAGCTCGATGGTGGCGTCGTCGGCCCAGTGCACGTCGTCGAGGATCAGCACCAGGCCCGACGGCGCCGCGACCTCCTCCAGCAGGTGCCGGACCGCGCGGTACAGCTGGTAGCGGGCGACCGGTGTGGTGTCCGGGGGACCTCCGGGCCCGGCGTGCCCGGCGAGCCCCCCGTCGTGGAGGGCGGCGGCCGACAGCGCGGGGAACACGGGGGCGAGCAGCCGCACGGTCGTGGGGCTGAGCTCGGAGACGTGCTCTTCGAGATGGTCGTCGAGGCCGTCGACGACGGCGCCGAACGGCATCTCCTGCTCGAACTCGGCGGCGCGTCCGGCGAGCGCGCGGAGCTTGCGGGCCTCCGCGGCGCTCAGCAGCTCGGTGAGCAGGCGGGTCTTGCCCGCGCCCGGCTCGCCGACCAGCGCCAGGAAGCGGAACGCGTCGGCCGCCGTGGCGTCCAGGGCCTCCTCGAACGCGCGGAGGACGTCCTGCCGTCCGACGAGCGGGACGCCGTTCGGTGACGCCGCGTGGTCGTGGGACGCCGCGTCGCCGTGGCCGGTACGACCCTCCATGTCCACACCCCAACAGTGACAGGCGGCCGATACGCCGTGATCATGCTTCTCGTTGCGGTTACTGAGAATTGGCGGGTTTTACCCTATAGGGTCGAACGTCAATAAGCAGGGGCAACACGCATCCGCCCGCGCGGTACCCCGTGGGCGGCCCTTCCTCGTCACCCTGACGTTCCACCTTGTTCTTCAGCGTGTCGTCTCCTAGCTATGAACAGTCCTGACACGCGCCCTGTCAACCTCGCGGGCACAAATCGTTCCGCCGTCGTGACATCCGCTGCCGACCTGCGGCGCGGGTCCACCGCGGCGAACCGGCGCTCGTGTGACCGCCCGCCGCGGCCACAGGTGGACAGCCCTCACTCGACGAGCAGCACCTCCAGCGTGCGCGGGCCGTGCACGCCCTCCACGCGGGAAAGCTCGATGTCGCTCGTCGCGGACGGACCGGACACGAACGTCAGCGGCCGGAGCGGGTCGAGCCGCTCCAGCGCCTCGGGCACATCCGGGCAGACCTGCCCGGCGAGCACCACGATCAGGTGGTAGTCGGGGACGAGCGACAGCGCGCGGGGCCCCTGCCCGGCGCCGTGGTCCAGGACGATCGTGCCGGTCTCGGCGATCGCGGCGGCGCAGCCGGTGACCGCGCCCGCGAGGCCGTCGAGCGCGGGGACGGACGGGTCGCGCACGAACGCGGCGTCCGGCGCGGAGACCCACTCCGAGGGCAGATCGCCGGGGACGCCGTAGGCGCCGGGCCGGGCCGCCAGCCGCTGCGCGACCGTCCCGGGCACGGCGGACGCCGGGACGCGCAGCACCGTCGCGCGGTAGTCGGCGACCCGCTCGGCGAACAGGTCCAGAACGCCGGCGTCGTGATGGCGGCGCACGTACCCGCGGTCGATCCGGTCGTAGGCGGCGGCGATCTCGGCGGCCGGGCGGGCCGGCATCACGCGGTCGACCCGGCGCAGGATCTCCTCGCGCGCGTTCACCGCCCGTCCTCCGTCCGGCCGCCGCCCGTCCGGGACCACCAGGCGCGGAACGACTCCGGCGGCGGCGCGGGCGCGTCGCGCGTCTCGGTCCAGGCGCCGAGGGGCCCGGGGAGCCGCCTGATCCGGCCGCGGCGCGCCACGACGCGGCGGGACGCGGACGCGGCGCGCTGCGCGAGCCCGAGCCGGGTGGGGGAGCGCAGCGTCCACCCCGCGGCCGCCATCGCCACCCGTTCGAGGGGGTGCCGCGGCCCCTTCTCCACCACGCGCGCCCGCAGGTGGACGAGCACCTCCGGGATGTCGATCGCGACGGGGCACGCCTCGAAGCACGCCCCGCACAGCGTCGAGGCGTAGGGCAGCGAGGCGTCCACGTCCGACCCGATGCCCCGGATCTGCGGCGACAGGATCGCGCCGATCGGCCCCGGATACGGCGACCCGTAGGCGTGGCCGCCGGCGCGCTGGTAGACCGGGCACACGTTCAGGCACGCGGAGCAGCGGATGCAGCGCAGCGCCTGCCGCCCCACCTCGTCGGCCAGGGTGGCGGTGCGCCCGTTGTCGAGCAGGACGAGGTGGAAGTCGCGCGGCCCGTCCCCGGGATGGACGCCCGTCCACGCGGAGGTGTAGGGGTTCATCCGCTCCGCCGTGGACGAGCGGGGCAGCAGCTGCAGGAACACCTCCAGGTCCCGCCAGGACGGCACGATCTTCTCCACGCCCACCACCGAGATCAGCGTCTCGGGGAGCGTCAGGCACATCCGGCCGTTGCCCTCCGACTCCAGGACGACGAGCGTGCCGGTGCCGGCGACGGCGAAGTTCGCGCCCGACACCGCGACCTTCGCCGACAGGAACTTGGCGCGCAGATGCCGCCGCGCCGCCTCCGCCAGCTCGGCGGGCGCGTCGGTCAGCCCGGGCGGCGCGTCCTCCATGGCGCGCAGGAAGATGTCGCGGATGTCGGACCGGTTGCGGTGGATCGCCGGCACGAGGATGTGCGACGGGCGGTCGTCCCCCAGCTGGACGATCAGTTCCGCCAGGTCGGTCTCGTAGGCGGTGATCCCCTCCGCGGCGAGGAACTCGTTGAGCCCGATCTCCTGCGTGGCCATCGACTTGACCTTGACCACCTCGGTCTCGCCGGTCGCCTTGACGAGGTCCGCGACGATCCGGTCGGCCTCGGCGGCGTCCCGCGCCCAGTGGACCGTTCCGCCCGCCTCGGTGACCTTCTCCTCCAGCAGCCGCAGGTAGTGGCCGAGGTTCTCCAGGACGTGGTCCTTGATCTGCTTGCCCGCCTCGCGCAGCGCGGCCCAGTCGTCCAGCTCCGCGACGGCCGCCGCGCGGCGGCCCCGGATCGTGGTGGTCGCGTGCGCGAGGTTGCCGCGCAGCCGCGTGTCGGCCACCGCGCGGCGCGCCGCGTCCGGGAACGCCGGCATCCCGAGGTACGTCGGCATCGCGGACGAGGTCATGACGGCTCCTCCTCGGTCGACGCGAGGATCTCGGCGAGGTGGACGGTCCGGACCCCGGCGCGCGTGCGGGTGAGGGCGCCGCCGATGTGCATCAGGCAGGAGTTGTCGGCCGCGCACAGCGCCTCCGCCTTCGTCTCCCGGACGGCGGTGACCTTGTCGGCGCACATCGCGGCCGACACCTCGGAGTTCTTCAGCGCGAACGTCCCGCCGAACCCGCAGCACTCGGCGGCGTCCGGCAGCTCGACCAGGTCGATGCCACGGACCGCGCGAAGCAGCCGCAGCGGGCGGTCGCCGACGCGCAGCATCCGGAGCGAGTGGCACGTCGGGTGGTAGGTGACGCGGTGCGGGAAGTACGCGCCCACGTCGGTGACGCCGAGCACGTCCACCAGGAACTCCGACAGCTCGTACACGCGGGACGCCACCCCGGCCGACCGCGGCGCGAGCCTCGGATGCCAGTCGCGGATCATCGCACCGCATGACGCGGACGGCGTCACGACCGCGTCGTAGGGCTCGAACGTCTCCGCGAACCCCTTCACCATGGGCAGCGCCTGCCGCCGGTAGCCGGTGTTGAGGTGCATCTGCCCGCAGCAGGTCTGCCCGGCGGGGAACTCGACGTCGTGGCCGAGCCGCCGCAGCAGCCGCACCGCCGCCTTCCCCGTCCCGGGGAACATCGTGTCGTTCACGCAGGTCAGGAACAGCGCGAGCCTCATCGGACGCCTCCCCCCGGGCGACTTGACTCACGGACCACCAGCTCCGGCTGGAACATGACCTGCCGGTGGGCATGCCCGGACGGATCGTCGCACTCCTCCAGCAGCAGCTCCGTCGCGATCCGGCCCAGCCGGTAGGCGGGCTGCCGCACCGAGCTCAGCGGCACCGCGGCGGCGGAGGTGAACTCGATGTCGTCGTACCCGATCAGCGCGACGTCAGTCGGCACCGTCAGCCCGGCCTGCGACAGGACGCGCAGGACGCCGAGCGCCAGCAGGTCGTTCGCGCAGAAGATCCCGTCCGGCAGCGGCCGGCCCGCGTCCAGCAGCCGTCGCGCCGCCTCCTGCCCGGCCCGCGCGTTCATCGCGCCGACGGCGACCTCGCGCATCGCGCCGGGGCCGAGCCCGGCGGTCCGCAGCGCCCGCAGCGCGCCCGCGCGCCGGTCGGCGCACCGCCGCAGCGCCGCCGGGCCGGTCACGAACGCCAGCGTCCGGGCGCCGCCGGCCAGCAGCTCCCCGGCCGCCAGCTCGCCGCCCGCGACGTCGTCGACGGCGACGGAGCACTGGCCGGCGCGGGGCGTCGGATGGTCGAGCAGCACCACCGGGACGTTCCGCTCGCGCAGCCGCGCGGCCGCCTCGCCGCCGTCGCCGACCGGTGTCAGCAGGACGCCGCGGACCCGCTGCTCCGCGAGCACGCGCAGGCTGCGCCGCTCGCGCTCGCCCGACTCGCCGGACGACGCCAGGATCACCGCGTGACCGCGCTCCCCGGCGGTCTCCTCGACGCCGCGGGCCACGTCGGCGAAGAACGGGTTCGCGAGGTCGAGGACCATCAGCCCGATCGTGGTGCTGTGCCCGGCCCGCAGCGTCGACGCCGACCCGTTGCGGACGAAGCCGAGCGCGCGGATGGCCTCCTCGACCCGCGCCCGGGTCGTCTCCGCGACCCGCTCGGGCCGGTTGAGCACGTTGGACACGGTCCCGGCCGAGACCCCGGCGTGCGCCGCGACCTGTTTGATGCCGGCCGTCCCGCGCGCGTTCTCAGGACGTCCGGTGCCGTCCGCGCTCACTCCGCCCGCCCCAGTCCGTCCGCCGATGCCTCGCCCACATGGAGGCATCGATTAAAACGTGTCAACCCTACTCACAAGGTCAGGAGGGCGAAGCCTAGGATTCCATCGCCATCTGTTAAAACGTTTTACCCTCCGCGCCGAGAAGGACGGCCGGCGGCCCGGACCGCACGGCCGCGGCGCTCACTTCGCCGCCGCCGCGCCGTCCCCACCCGGGCCGCCGGCCGTCCCTGAGGGCCCGCTCGACCGAATCGGAACCCGAAGGGTCAACGATGGACCGTCCACGGAGGTTTCAGAATGCGACGGGCCCGTCCTTCACGACAGGTAGGAGAGTTCGAGGTGGGCCGAGACGATCCAGTTGGGGACGTCCACGACCTCGGAGATCTTCAGGTCGGCGGCGATGCTGGCGAGGAGGTAGGCGTCCACGGGGGCCAGGCCGGTGCGCGCGGCGATCTCGTCGATGAGGGCGCGGGCCGCGTCCTTCGCCGCCTGCATGAGGTCGGGGCCGACGCCGGTGGTGGCGAGCGCCGCGCCGGTCCGGTGGCTGCGGGGGTGCGTCTCGACCATCGGGGTGGACGGGGCCGCGCCCTTGCGCACGTCCACGCGGAGCCGCACCACGCCGTCCGTCTCGATGCCGGTGCCGCACACCTCGCCGTCGCCCATCGCGGCGTGCGCGTCGCCGAGGGACAGCAGCGCGCCGTCCACGCCGACCGGCAGGACGAGCCGCGCCCCCGGGCCGATGTGCCGGATGTCCATGTTGCCGCCCCAGCGGCGCGGCGGGACGATCGAGTGCGGGCCGGGCTCGGGCGGCGCCACCCCGATCGTGCCGATCATCGGGACGACCGGGACGCGGAGCCCGGGCAGCGGCTCCGCGAACCCGCCGGAGATCTTGGAGACGCGCAGGTGCGCGTCGGGGAAGTCGTCGGCGAGCAGCCCGAAGCCCGGGATGCAGGCCGTCCAGCCCCAGTCGCCGGTCTCCAGGCCGAGGACGTCGATCACCAGGGCGTCGCCGGGAGCGGCGCCCTCGACGCGGAACGGCCCGGTGACGGGGTTGACGCGGCCGAAGTCGAGGGCGGCGACCTCGGCCGTGCCCGACCCCGCGCCGAGCTGGCCGCCGCTCGCCTCGGCGGTCTCGACGGTGAGCTCGTCGCCCGGAGCGACGGTCGCGATGGGCGGGATCGCGTTGTCCCAGGCGTGGTGCGCGCTCGTGCGGCGGAAGTGCATCGCTCCTCCAACGGGGGTATCGGCGTTCCCCGAGCCTATGATCAGCTCTGGCCGAGGCGGACGGACGCCGTCCGGTACTCTATAGTCACGAGTATTGATAGTCAGAAGACGTGACTATATGGGGAGGCGTTCATGGACGCGGCGTCCACGGACGCGGGGCGTGCGGTCCCCGACCTGGGCATGCTGGCCGCCCAGCTGATGCGGGCCCTGCAGGACGAGCTGTTCCAGCGGCTGGCCGAGCAGGGCCACCCGGACGTCCGGCCGCGGCACGGGACCGTCCTCGCGTTCCTCGACCGGGACGGGCTGCGCGCGACCGAGCTCGCCGCCCGGTCCGGCCAGCACAAGCAGATCGTCGGGACGATCGTCGACGAGCTCGTCGCGCTCGGCTACGTCCGGCGCGAGCCCGACCCCGCCGACCGCCGCGCCAAGCGCGTCGTCCCGACCGAGCACGGCCTCGACGAGATCGCCAAGGCCCGCGCCATCCTCGCCGCCATCGAGCGGCGGCACCGGGAGGAGCTGGGGGAGGAGCGCTTCGCCGCCTTCAAGGACGCGTTCCAGGAGATCGCCCGCGGCCAGCGCGCGTGGAACCGGTCGTGACCTGGCGCTGAGACCACGGACCGTCCGGCGAACCGGGTTCGGGCGTCCCTTTCCTGGGCAGGATGGCCCGCGTGCCAAAGCGGGCCGAGAGGGGGAACCGTGACCGTACCCAACGTTGATCTCATCGACGGGGCCGCGATGCCGCAGGTCGGCTTCGGGGTCTTCCAGGTACCGGACGACGAGGCGGAACGCGTGGTGACGGTGGCGCTGGAGGCGGGGTACCGCAGCATCGACACGGCGAGCGCCTACGGGAACGAGGAGGGCGTGGGCCGGGCCCTGCGCGACTCCGCCGTGCCGCGCGAGGAGCTGTTCGTCACCACCAAGCTGTGGAACGACGAGCAGGGGTACGACAACGCGCTCCGGGCGTGCGAGGCGAGCCTGTCCCGGCTCGGGCTCGACTACCTGGACCTCTACCTGATCCACTGGCCGATGACGGCCCGGGACACCTATCTCGAAACGTGGCGGGCGCTTGAGCGGCTCAAGCGGGACGGCCGCGTCCGGTCGATCGGCGTGTCGAACTTCACCGTGGAGACGCTGCGGCGGGTCATCGAGGAGGCGGACGTCGTCCCGGCCGTGAACCAGATCGAACTGCATCCGTACCTCCAGCAGGACGGCCTGCGCGCGTTCCACCGGGACCACGGCATCCGCACCGAGGCGTGGGCGCCGCTCGGCCAGGGCCAGGGCCTGCTGGACGACCCGGCCCTCGACCGGATCGCGCGGGACCACGGCCGCACACCGGCGCAGATCGTCCTGCGCTGGCATCTGCAGATCGGGAACGTGGTCATCCCGAAGTCGGTGACGCCGTCCAGGATCGCCGAGAACATCGACCTCTCCGGTTTCGAGCTGTCCCCGGACGACCTGAAGACGATCGGGGAACTGGACAAGGGCATCCGGGTCGGCCCCGACCCTGCCACCTTCGGGGCGGCCTGAGCCGGATCGGGCGCGGTCAGGGCTTGACGAACGCCGCCTCGTAGTGGGCCACGAGGTGGTCCGCGAGGGCCTCCCGCGTCCTGCGGCGGAGCCCGCTCGTGTCACGGAAAGTCACAGAGCGTAACGTTCTGTGCATGGGGGATGATCAAAGGAGCTGGACGGGGCCGAGCGGTCTGCGGGTGACCGCGGTGCGGCTCAGCGGGGCGCACAAAGTGTGGGCGGAGTTCGCGGGGGTCCGCGGTGAGAGCGCGCTGCTGGTGACGCGGAACGGGGCGTTCGTCGGGCGCGGCTACTACCCGTCCGTGGCGGAGCTGGGCGAAGTGGTCGACCTGGCCGAGCTGCGCATGCGGTGACCGGGGCGGGCGGCTGT
>NZ_VCKW01000095.1 GCF_005889715.1 Actinomadura soli | reverse complement strand
GTCGGTGACGGAGCCGAGCCGGGCGCGGGTCCCGAGGTCGCGCAGCGCGGCCAGCAGCGGCTCCGCGCCGAGCCGCGCCGCGGTCCCGGCGGCCGCGCGCCACTCCGCGGCGGCCGCGTCCCGGTCGCCGTTCTCGGCGAGCGCCTCGGCCAGCCGCCACCGCGACCGCGCGACCTCGTAGACGAACCCGCCGTCCGCGTCGCCGTAGGTGAACAAGTCGGTGGCCTTGCGCCACAGGTCCATGTCGTGGACGCCGTCCACGCGGCGCCGCTCGGCCTCCGCGCGGGCCAGCCAGGCGTGCCCTTCGAGCCCGAGCCAGGCGCGGGGCAGCCCGTCGGTGTTGATCGTGAAGACCGTCTTGGCGCGGTGCAGCAGCGCGTCGCCCGCCTTGGCCGCCGCCCGCACCGCCGCGCCGTCCCCGGCGGCGCGGGCGCGGGACGCGATCTCGGCGTGCGCCCACAGGCCCGTCGCCGCGAGGCGGATCGCGCCGTCCGTCTCGCCGTAGGCGGTGCCGAGGACGTGCTCGACGTGCTCGACCGCCGCGTGCGGATCGCCGCGCCACAGCGCGTGCTCGGCCGCGAGGCCCCGGGCGAGGTAGTTGAGGAACAGGTCCTCGCTCAGCTGCGGCTCGATCCACCGCAGCCGCTCGTCCGCGCCCGGGGCGCCCTGCGCGACCTCGACGAACAGCGCGTACGCCGAGATCTGCGCCTCCGCAGGCCGGACGACCTGGACGGCGAACTCGTCGGCGAGCCGGCGCGCCTCCACCCAGTTCCCGGTCGTGTAGTGGATCAGGTACCGCAGGGACCGCATGATGATGCCGTACGTGCTCCACCGCAGGCCCTTGTCCAGGACGAACCGCACACCCGCGTCGGCCGCCCGCGCCGCGCGCGCGAGGTCGCCGCGGTCGAACATCGTCCGGGCGTGGTGGTACCGGGCCCGCACCGCCGCCTGCGGGCTGTCGCCCGCCGCGTCGGCCAGGTCGCGGGCCCGCGCGAACACCTCCGCCACCCCCGAGTCGGCCTCCCGCGACTCCCGCCACAGCCCGAGCGTGACCAGCAGCGCCGCCTCGGCGCCGGGGATCCCGGCCGCGCGGGCCTCCGCGACGGACTTCTCCGCGAACTCCGGCATCTCGCCGTCCGGGTCCCGGTAGAGCAGCGTGCGGGCGTAGGTCGCGAGCGCCCAGGCGCGCTCGGGCGCCGCCGGGTCGCCCGCCAGCATCGCCACCGCCTCCCGCGCGGTCGCCTGCGACTCGTCCAGCTCGTCGATGTCGTTCAGATAGGTCGCGAGCTGCTCGCGGATCTCGGTGCCGAGGCGGAGGTCCGCCGGGTCGGCGGCGTCCAGCAGGCGGCGGAGCCGGTGCACGGCGCGCCGCGACTCCCCGGCCCGCGCCGACTCCCGCGCGGCCGTCAGCGACAGCCGGATCCGGGCGACCCCCGCCGTGCCCTCCGGGTCGGGGACCGCGTCCCACAACTCCAGCGCCCGCTCGTAGTGCTCGAACGCCTCGTCGGGCGCGCCGAGCCGGCCCGCCTCCCGGCCCGCCCGGACGGACGCGGCGAACGCGGCGGGCAGGTCGTGCGCGGCGAGGCTGTGGTGCGCCAGCTCCGCCGCCGACCCGCGCGTCCCGTCCGGGAGACCGGCGAGCAGCCTGGCGAAGTCGGCGTGCAGCCGGGTCCGCTCGCCCGGCAGCAGGTCGGCGTAGACGGCCTCGCGCAGCAGCGCGTGCCGGAAGGTGTACCCGGTCCCGGACGGGACGAGCAGCTGGTGCGACACGACCTCGCGGAGCGCCTCGCCGACCGCCGCCTCGTCCAGCCCCGACACGCGGCGGGCCAGCTCGTCGTCGATGCGGCGCCCGGCGACCGCCGCGACCCGCACGACGCGCTGCCCGGCGTCCGACAGCCGCTCCATCCGCGACAGCAGCAGGTCCGCGAGCCCGGACGGCAGCTCAGCGGGCTCGCCGCCGGGGACGTCGAACCCGGCCGAGTACAGCTCGGCGGCGTAGAACGCGTTCCCCTCCGACCGGCGGTGCACCCGCTCGACGACCTCCGTCGTCACCGGCGCGCCCCCGCGCGACAGCTCGGCGAGGTACGCGGCGGTCTCGCCGGGCCCGAACGGGGCGACGGTGACGCCGGTCACGTTCGGCAGCCGCAGCAGCTCCGCCACCACCGGCCGCAGCGGATGCCGCCGGTGCAGGTCGTCCGACCGGTACGTGCCGACGAGGCACACCCGCTCGCGCTGCAGGACGCGGCAGAGGAACGTCAGCAGGTGCCGGGTCGACCGGTCGGCCCAGTGCAGGTCCTCCAGGACGAGCAGGACGGGCCGCTCCTGGCCCAGCTCGCCGAGCAGCCCGAGCGCCGCCCCGAACAGCTGCTGCTGGCCGAGCTCCGTCACCGAGCCGGGGTCGGTGCCGCTGTCGGGCAGCAGCCGCCCGAGCACCGGACGGGCGTCGAGCGCGGCGCGGACCGCGTCCGACTCCGGGGCGCCCGCCTGCGCGGCCGTCCAGAGCGCGTCCGCGAGCGGCAGGTACGGCATGCTCTCGCCCAGTTCGGCGCACTGCCCGACGAGCACCGCGCAGCCGTCGTCGCGGGCGGCGCGGGTCAGCGCGGACACCAGATGCGTCTTGCCGACGCCGGCGTCCCCGCTGACCAGCACGACCCCGGCGCTGCCCCCGGCCGCCCGCGCCAGCGCGGCCCTCAGTTCCGCGAACTCGGCGGCCCTGCCGATCAGCACACATAGCCCCTTCCGGTCACCAGCCAGTATCCCAGCCGACCCGAGATGGACGGGCCGGGCGCGAGAGATCCGGGGCCGGACGTGAACAGGCCCCGGATCTGGGGAGAGATCCGGGGCCCGTGGACCGTGCCGAGCGCGGCGTCCGGCCGGTGGCAGGAGGGGTTGGAGACGGTGCGTCAGCGCGCCAGGGCGGGGGTTCGGTCGGCGTCGTGCTCGGCCTCGTCCAGGTCCTGGTCCTGCGCGGCCTCGGGCTCGGGGTCGGCGGGCAGGACGCGCTGGTACGCGCGGAGCGTCTCGGCGGCGATCCGCTCCAGGGAGTACCGGGATCGTGCGCGGTCGGCGGCGGCGATCGAGTAGCCGTGGAGGGTGGTCTCCTCGGTCAGGAGGTGCCGGATGGCGCGGCCGATCACGACGGGACGTCCCGCCGGGACGTGCACGCCGGTGATCCGGTCGAGGACCTCGTCGGCGTTCCCGCCCGCCGGGGTCGCGACGACGGGGACGCCGCAGGCCATCGCCTCCAGCGGCACCGCCGGGCAGGGCTGGTGCGGGGTCAGGCAGAGCGCGAGGCTCGCCGTCCGCAGCAGCTTCGGCAGCGCCTTGCGGGGCAGCCGGCCCAGGAAGATCACCCGGTCGTTGACGTGCAGCTCCTTCGCGAGCAGCACCAGCCGGTGCACGACGGGGTCGTTCTCCAGCTCCTCGCGCGCCGGGCCGCCCGCGACGGCGAGCTCGGCGTTCGGGACGTGCACCAGCGCGCGCAGCGCGGTCGCGACGTCCCCGGCCTCCAGATCGCCGCAGATCATCACGAGGCGGCGCCGGTCGCCGCGCGGCATCGCGGGGCCGGCCTGCGCGAACTGGTCGCCGTCCACGCCGTAGGGGACGACGGACACGCTCGGGCGCGGCACGCCCATCCGCACGAGCGCGCCGGCCTCCTCGGCATGTCCGGCGAGGACGACGTCGGCGTCCCGCGCGATGGCCTTCTCCAGCCGGTCGCGGTGCGGGTGGACCCGGTTCCCGGCGCGGCGCTCGGCGGCGGCCACGCCGTGGTAGCTCTGCGCGAACGGGATGCCGAGCTCGCGGGCGACGGCGCAGGCGGCGAGCCCGCCGACCCAGCCGTGCGCGTGGACGATGTCGGGACGCCCGGCCCCGGACCAGCGGCGGCGCAGCCCGTCGGCGAAGTCGCGGACGTGCTTCAGCAGCTCGTCGTCGGTGAGCGGGCGGGCGGGCCCGGCGTCGAGATGGACGAGCGCGGCTCCCGGCGCGAGCCGGACCCGCGCGCGGGCGTCCTTGTCGTGGCGCCGGGCGTACACCGTGACCTGGTTCGGCTTCCCGTCGGCGGACAGCGGACGGGTGAGCGAACGAGCGAGATCCCGGACGTGGACTGACTCGAGGTGTTCGCCGTCAAGGTCGGAGGCGGACACGAGAGCGATGTTCAACGGGCGGTGCATGGCGGATCCTCCGGGACAACACAGGGGAAGCACGGAGGTATCTGCGTCGTAGACACCTGCTTGGCCAGTTTCCTATCCGGCCGCAGCTCCCGTCAAACCTCGCGAATGGGATCTCCCGCCCCGTCCAGACCGCCGCACCGCCGCCGACCAGGGTGGATAATGGACACGATGGACGACGAACCGCTCTGGTATGTGGCGTACGGATCGAACCTCTTCCGGGAGAGGTTCCGCTGCTATCTGTCCGGCGGCCGTCCGGAGGGCGGCAAGCGGCACTACCCCGGCTGCCGTGACCCCCGCCCCGCCCGTGCCGAGGCGTCGATCACGATGCCCGGCGGGATCTACTTCGGGTACACCTCCCTGGTCTGGGGCGGCGGGATGGCGTTCTACGACCCCGGCCTCCCCGGGCGCGCCGCCGCCCGCGCGTACCTGCTGACCCGGCGCCAGTTCTGCGACGTCCTGTCCCAGGAGATGCGCCGCGGCACCGGCGTCGACCACGACCTGTCCGAGGCCGTCGCCCGTGGCCGCCAGCGCCTCGGCCCCGGGCGCTACGAGACCGTCCTGAAGGTAGGGGAACGCGGCGGTCACCCCATGCTCACGTTCACCTCCCCCGAACGCCACCCGCCGAACGCGCCGACGGCCGCGTATCTCACGATGCTCGGCAACGGCCTGCGCGAGGCGCACGGCTGGACCGCCGAACGCGCGGGGGTCTACCTGGCCGCCCGCCCCGGCGCCCACGGAACCTGGACGTCCACCGACATCACCGCACTTCTCGGCTAGGTTCGGGCGTATGAACCCCGGTGACGTCGTCGACGACTTCGAGCTGCCCGACGAGACGGGCGAGACCCGCACGCTGACCGGGCTGCTGGAGAAGGGCCCGGTCGTCCTGTTCTTCTACCCGGCCGCGATGACCCCCGGCTGCACCGCCGAGGCCTGCCACTTCCGCGACCTGGCCGCCGAGCTCGCCGCCGTCGGCGCCCATCCGGTCGGCATCAGCGCCGACCCGGTCGCCAAGCAGAAGGAGTTCGCCGGCAGGCACTCCTTCGGCTACCCGCTGCTGTCCGACCCGTCCGGCGAGGTCCGCGCCCGCTTCGGCGTGAAACGCGGCATCGCCCTCATGCCGACCAGGCGCCGGACCTTCGTCATCGACACCGACCGCCGCGTCCTCGCCGTCGTCAAGAGCGAGATCCGCATGAACGCCCACGCCGACAAGGCCCTGGAAGCGCTGCGGAAGCGGGCGACCTGAAGGACCGGCGCGCTCTCCGGGCGGCGGGCTAGCGCCCGACGACGGGGAGGTTGACGGTGGACGGACGCGCGGGGGAGTGGAAGATCTCCTGGTCGGCGATGAGCATCTCGGTGGCGGTGCCGATGGGGGCGCCCGTGCCGGGGTTGCGGGCGACGCGGGGGTAGGCGCCGCTCGCGACCTGGACGCGGATCCGGTGGCCGCGGAGGAAGCGGTGGCCGGCGGGCCACAGTTCGATGGCGATGTGGCGGACGTCCTCCTGCGCGGGTTCCGCGGCGCCGGGGACGAGCCGCCGCATGCCCTCGCACAGGTTCAGCGACTCGCCGTCCGGGGCGACGTCGCACAGCCGGACGACGAAGTCGGTGTGCTCGCGGTTCGACCGGACGTACAGGTCGGCGGTGACCGGCCCGATGATCTCCAGATCGTCGCCCAGGACCTCGGAGGTGTAGACGAGGACGTCCCGCCGCCGTTCCAGCCGCCGCTGGTCGGTGGACGGGTGGGTCTCGCCGAGCAGCGTCGGGCCGCCGAGGAACGGGGTCGGGTGGTTCGGGTCGTAGCGGTAGGTGTCGGGTTCCGACTCGGGCGGCTCGGCGGGGGAGAGGGCCCCGCCCGGCTGCAGGTGCCAGCGCTCCTCCCGCATCCCGGGGACGGGCCAGTCGGGGAACTCGCGCCACTCGTCCGCGCCGGTGATGTACAGCCGGACGGCCTGGTCGCGCAGCCCGGACGGGTCGTCCAGCAGGTGGGCGCGGAACCAGGCGATCGACTCGCCGATCGAGCCGCGCATCATCCGCTGGTCGGCGTGGAACCACGGGCCGATCGTCAGGTAGGGGCGGCGGCCGGCGGCGCGGAGGGCGGCGTAGTCCTTGATCTGCCAGGGCAGGAAGATGTCGTACCAGCCGCCCGTCATGTTCACCGGGGCCGTGACGTGCGAGACGGTCGGGGAGAAGTCGCGCTTGTCCCAGAACGGGGTGTCGGGGCCGTTGACGAGGAGGTCCTGGAAGAAGCGCTGCTGCTCGCCGGTCGCGAGCCTGTCGAGCTCGGCGAGGGGGCGGCCGGACAGCGTGGCCCGGCGGGCGCGGCGCGGGGACAGCACGGCGGCGGAGATGCCGGACAGGGAGTTCTTCATCCGTGCGGTCATGTCCACCCAGATGAGGGCGGACTCCAGTGCGAACGTCCCGCCGACGTGCACGGCGTCCCGGAACGTGGACGCCGTGACCTGCATCGACAGTGCCTTCAGCGCGGGCCCGGCGTCGGCGGCGACGGCCCACTGGACGTAGCCGAGGTAGCTCGGGCCGTGCATGGCGAACGTCCCGCCGAACCAGGGCTGTGATGTCAGCCACTCGACGGTGGCGAGGCCGTCCTCGCGCTCGTCCAGCGCCTCGAACACCCCGCCCGACCCGAAGCCGCCGCGGACGCTCTGCACCACGACCTGGAACCCGTGGGACGCGAACCCCTGCCCGCACATCAGCCCGAACGGGCCGCGCCGCCCGTACGGGGACCGGACGAGCACCGTCGGCGCCCGTTCCACGCCGGCGGGCGCGTAGTGGTCGGCCAGCAGCGTGACGCCGTCGGCGGCCGGGACCTCGAGGTCGCGCTCGACCGTGACGCGGTGGGGGCCGTTCCGCAGTCCGAGCGCCGTGACCCCGAGCCGGCGCATCATTCCCACGCCTACCACTCGATCGATCGTAATCGCCCCGCAGGTAGATCCATGTCCCGGGAGTCCGTGATGTGGCTCGCACGCTCCGGGTCTTCACTACGATCGGGGACGCACATCATGGCAAAACGGACGTCACGGGCAGCCTGCGGGCCGTCCGGGCGGAGGGAGAGTTGCGCGCGTCATGGGTGACCTGACCTGGGAGCGGATCACCGCCGCCGCGATCGTGCTGGCGAGCGCGCTGGTGATCGCGGTCCTCCTGCGGCTGCTGACCGGACGGCTGTTCAGGCGGGCGGGCGACACCCGGTGGGCCTGGGACGACATCGCCGCCCGGCTGATCAGGGACCTGGCCGTCCCCGTTTCGGTGATCCTCGGCCTGTGGTTCGCGGCGAAGGTGCTGGAGCTGCCGCGCGGCACGCTGGACGTGACCGCCAAGGTGCTCACCGCCGTGGCGATCTTCGTGGTGTCGCTGGCGCTGGCCCGGCTGATCGCCAGCTCGGTCGGCTCGCTGGCGCTGGCCGGGCAGGGCGTCGCCGCCAATGTGACGATCTTCGCCAACATCGCCCGGGTGGTGGTGATCGGCGTCGGCGTCCTGGTGATGCTGCAGAGCCTCGGCGTCTCGATCTCGCCGCTGCTCGGCGCCCTCGGCGTCGGCGGTCTCGCGGTCGCGCTGGCGCTGCAGGACACCCTCGCGAACCTGTTCGCGGGCGTGCACGTCCTCGCGTCCAAGACGATCGAGCCCGGCGACTACATCAAGCTCTCCAGCGGCCAGGAGGGGTACGTCGTCGACATCAACTGGCGCAACACCTCCATCCGGACGCTGTCGGACAACATCGAGGTCATCCCGAACCAGCGGTTCTCCGACACGATCCTCACCAACTTCCACCGTCCCGCGCAGGACATGTCGATCATGGTCTACGCGAAGGTGGCCTACGAGGTCGACCTGGACCGGGTGGAGCGGCTGATCACCGAGGTCGGCGAGGACGTGATGAAGGACGTCCAGGGCGGGGTGGCGGACTCGAGCGTCCTGGTCCGGTTCGACGATTTCAACGACGCGACGGTCGGCTTCCACGCCATCCTGCGGTCGACGGAGTTCGGCGACCAGTTCCTCATCAAGCACGAGTTCCTGAAGCGGCTGCACCGGGCGCTCCGCGAGGAGGGCGTCGCCCCGCCGTACTGGAACCACCGCGTCGTCCTCAGCGACACGACCGGCGGCGACACGACGGCCATCCCCCGTCAGGACGAGGTGTCCCGCAAGGACGGGCTGCCTCTCTGACGTCCGTCAGCCGGGCGGGGGAGGCGGCTCGTCGAACCAGGCGAGGAAGTCGGCGGCGCCGAACATCCTCGCCGTGTCGGCGGCGGACGGCGACCCGGCCCGCGGGTCGGCGCCCGCGTCGAGCAGGGCCCGCACCACGTCCGGCTCCTTCTTGAACACCGCGCCGGCGAGCGGCCGCTGGCCCCGGTCGTTGGCGCGCTCGGGGTCGGCGCCGCGCGCCGCGAGCGCCCGGACGGTCCCGGCGTGCCCGTGGTAAGCGGCGAGCATCAGCAGCGTGTCGCCCCTGTCGTTGGACAGGTTCACCGGCACCCCGGCGTCGACGTACTCGGTGAGCTCCGCCGTCCGCCCGGCGCGCGCCATCTCGAACAGCCGGGTCGCGAGCTCCTGCATCTCCGGATCGGCCTCGGTCATGAGCGGAACACTACTGTCCGCGGTGAGCAGCCCCCCGAGGCTGTCCTCCCGGTAGCGCAGGCGCTTCTCCAGCGCGACGAGCGCGCCGTTCTCGGGCAGCGTGCGGAAGCGGACGTCGTCCGCCAGCGTCCTCATGATGAGCAGTCCGCGGCCCCGCTCCGCCGCCGGACCGGGGTCCGGGACGTCCCCGGGGTCGAAGCCCCGACCCGCGTCGATCACCTTGATCACGCAGCGCCGGTCCTGGATCGAGGCCCGCACCGTGTAGCCGGCGCCGTCCTCCGCGTGCCGGATCACGTTCGTGCAGGCCTCGGTGAGCATCACCTCGATGTCGCCGCGGATGTCGGCATCCACCCCGAGGGCGGTCAGCGCCGCGTCCAGCAGCCTCCGTGTCGCCGGGACGCTCGCGGCCTCCCGGGGGAGCAGGAGGTCGAGGCTGATCTCCACGTCCTCTCCGTCCGTGTTCCGTCACCGGTGTTCGTGCCCTTCCGGGCACCCTCAAACATCCGGCGGGCCTCAGCGGCCGGACGGGCCGGACGGCCGGGGCGCGTAGTCGTCCACGTACTCCTGGCCGGACAGCCGCTGGATCGCCTCCATGATCTCGTCGGTGACCTGCCGCGCCGCCTTCCCGCGCGGGACGCCGTCGTCCCGTCCGGCGAAGGCCATCGGCGCGCCGATGCGCAGCCCGATCCGCCCCGGTTTGGGGACGGCCCGCCCCACCGGCTGCAGCCGGTCGGTGCCCTCGATCGCCACCGGCACGACGGGCGCGCCGGTCCGCATGGCGAGCCGCGCGACGCCCGTCCGGCCCCGGTACAGCCGGCCGTCCGGCGACCGGGTGCCCTCCGGGTGGATCGCGAACACGCCGCCGCGCTCCAGCACCGCCGCCGAGGTGTCGAGCGCGGCGACCGCCGACCGCCCGCCGGACCGGTCGACCGCGATCATGCCGAGGCCGCGGAAGAGGGCCGCGACGGTGCGGCCCTTCACGCCCGTCCCGGTGAAGTACTCGTGCTTGCCGAGGAAGTGGACGCGCCGCGGGACCATGAGCGGCAGGACGAACGAGTCCAGGAACGCCAGGTGGTTCGCCGCGAGGATGACCGGCCCGATCCGCGGGACGTGCGCGAGGCCGCTCACCCGGGGCAGGAACGCGACGCGCATCGCGGGCCCCATGAGGACGTGCTTCAGCAGGGGATAGATCACGCGATCGGGCTCCATATGCGTTGAGGCTATGGTCCGCGCGATCCCGGCCGCCGCTGGGGGCCGGTACAAGTTCGGCCCGCCCGGTCTTGTAGGAACCCGCACTTGCGGCTCCGGGCCGGGTCTGGGCGGCTGCTCAGCCGCCGGCCTCGGCGGCCTGCTGCTGGCGGATCACCCGGCGGACCGCCGGCGCGGCGGGCCCCGACCGCGCCGTCAGCTCCTCGATCCGCCGCTTGTGCCGCCGCCGGTCGCGGCCGGGCAGGACGGTCTTCAGATCGCCCGCCGCGGCGAGCGCGACCGCCGCCGCGTCGTAGCTGTTCACATGGGCGACCGGGCGTCCACGCAGCGCGGACGACGCCCCGCCCCACAGCTCCTTCACCACGCGCGGGTCCTTGACGGTGACCTGCTCGTACGGGAACAGGCCGAGGGCCTTGCGCGTCCGCACCCGGATCCAGCCGCCGCGGACGAGCTCGTCCCTGACCGCCGCCACGATCGCCTTGCTGTCCTTGCGCACCCAGTGCTGCCATGACCGGGGCCGCGACGCCGCGATCTGCGCCAGCACCCCGTACGGGTCGTCGCCGGGCGTCCCCGGGACGGGCTTGCGGCGCTCCTCGCCGAGCCTGCCGTCGAGGTACAGCTCGGTGAGCGCGGCGGCGCGCAGCACGTAGCCGAGGTGGGCGCCGTGCTTCGTCATCTTCTGCCTGGTGGTGTCGTACGCCAGCAGGTACATCCGCGCCGGCAGCGATTCCGGAACTTCGACCATGGCTAGTCCTCGTTCCCGCCGCCGCGCGCCGGGCGTGGCGGGTCGTGCTCGTCGTTCGTGCCGCCGGGAGGGGCCTCCTCCGCGCGGGGACGGCCCCGCCCGCGCATCCGTCCGGCCGACCCGGGCATCCGGCCCGCGTCGGCGAGCGCCCGCCGCAGCAGGAACTCGATCTGCGCGTTGGTGCTGCGCAGCTCGTCCCCGGCCCAGCGTGCGATGGCGTCGTGCACCGCCGGGTCGAGCCGCAGCAGGATCTTCTTCCGCTCAGCCACGGGCAGGGGTGTCACTGGTAGAGGCTGCCGGTGTTGACCACCGGCTGCGCATCGCGGTCGGCGCACAGCACGACCAGCAGGTTGCTGACCATCGCCGCCTTGCGCTCCTCGTCCAGGGCGACGACGTTCTCCTCGTCCAGCCGCTCCAGCGCGAGCTGGACCATGCCGACCGCGCCCTCGACGATTCGCTGCCGCGCCGCCACCACCGCGCCCGCCTGCTGCCGGCGCAGCATCGCATGCGCGATCTCGGGCGCGTAGGCCAGCCGCGTGATCCGCGACTCGATGATGTCGACGCCCGCGGACGCGACGCGCAGCGCCAGCTCCTCCGACAGCTGCGCGGTGATCTCGTCGGCGTTGTCGCGCAGCGAGGTCCGGTCGTGGGCGTCGTAGGGGAAGCTGCCCGCGATGTGCCGGACGGCCGCCTCCGTCTGGAACGCCACGAACTCGACGAAGTCGTCGACCTCGAACACGGCCCGCGCGGTGTCGGCGACCTGCCACACGACCACGGCCGAGATCTCGATCGGGTTCCCGTCCAGGTCGTTGACCTTGGCGTGGCCGGTCTCGTGGTTGCGGATCCGCGTCGACACCCGGCTCCGCTCCGTCAGCGGGTTGACCCAGCGGAGCCCGTCGGTGCGGACCGTCCCGTAGTACCGTCCGAGCAGCTGCAGCACCCGGGCCTCGTTCGGCGCGACCGGGGTCAGCCCGGCCGCGACGACCAGCCCGGCCAGCCCGAGCAGCGACCCCACGACGACGCCCGCCGCGACGGCGGCGCCCCCTCCGGCCGCCACGCCCACCAGCACCGCCACGGCGGCGAGCAGGATCAGCGCCAGGGCGAGCCCGAGCATCGCCCACCCGCCGCGGTCGGCCGCCGCCCGCTCCTCGATCGTCGGACGCGGCATCTCGACCCGGGGCGTCACTTCCGCCATCGCCGTCCCCCTTCGCTCCCATTGGTTATCATCAACCTATCAAAGTGATATCACTTTTTCCAGATCGGGATCGCCGGTGGCGTCCGGGATCACCTTCGGGACGTTGCGGAGCGTGACGAGCGCGAAGACCGCGACCAGGGCGGCGCACCCGGCGCTGCACACGAGCGCGGCGTGCATGCCGTCCACGAACGCGTCCCGGGCCGCCGCGCCGACCTGGGCGGCGAGCGCGTCCGGGAGCCCCGCGGCGGTCTGCAGGGCCGCGCCGAGGGAGTCGCGGGCCGCGGCCGCGGCGGGCGCGGGCACGCCCGCCGGAAGGTCCAGCACGTTCCGGTACACCGCGTTCAGGACGCTGCCGAGGACCGCCATCCCGAGCGCGCCGCCCAGCTCGGTCGCGGTCTCCGAGATCGCCGACGCCGCCCCGGACCGCTCCTTCGGGACGGACGCGAGCACGGTGTCCCCGGTGACCGTGAGCCCCATGCCCATCCCGATCCCGCCCAGCAGCATCGCGGGGGCCATCGCCCAGTACGAGGTGTGCAGCCCGAACGTCAGGTACAGCGCGAAGCCGCAGGCGGCGAGCAGCATCCCGGCCGCGACGACGCGGGCCCGGCCGAGCGCGCCGATCAGCGGCGGGGCGAGCAGCGCGCCGCCGAGCATCGCCCCGGCCGCGCCGGGCAGCCCGGCGAGGCCCGCCTTCAGCGGCGACCAGCCGAGCGCCAGCTGGAAGAACAGCGAGAAGATCAGCGACTGCGCGACCAGGGCGAACATCGCGAACATGGTGGTGGCGACCGAGCCGGTGAAGGCGGCGTTCCGGAACAGCCGGACGTCGATCAGCGGCTCGTCCAGCCGGGTCTGCCGGACCAGGAACGCCGCGAGCGCGAGCACGCCCGCCACCGCCGACACGTAGATCCCCGGCTGGTCCAGGCCGTGCGCCGCCGCCTCCTTGATCGCGTACACGGCGCCGAGGACGCCGCCGACCGACAGCGGCACGCTGATCAGGTCGAGCCGCCCGGACACCGGGCTGCGCGACCCGGGCAGCACGACCGCGCCCGCGACCAGCGCCACCGCCATGATCGGAACGTTGATCAGGAAGACCGAGCCCCACCAGAAGTGGTCGAGCAGCGCGCCGCCGACGACGGGCCCGAGCCCCACCGCGAGCCCGGCGACGCCCATGAACGCGCCGACCGCCATCGTCCGCTCCTTCGGCTCGGCGAAGGCGCGGCGGATCAGCGACAGGCACGACGGCATCAGCGTGGCGCCCGCGACGCCCAGCACGGCGCGGGCCGCGATCAGCAGCTCCGCGCTCGGCGCGTAGGCGGTCACGGCCGACGCGGCGGCGAACAGCGCGGTGCCGATCAGCAGCAGCCTCTTGTGCCCGATGCGATCGCCGATGCCGCCCATGGTGATCAGCAGCCCGGCGAGCGCGAACCCGTAGGCGTCCGCGATCCACAGGATCTGGGTGGACGAGGGATGCAGGTCCGCGCTCAGATGCGGGACGGCCTGGTTGAGCGCCGTGAGGTCGATGTTCGGCACGAGCGCGACCAGCAGGCAGATCGCGAACGTGCCCCATTTGCGGGCCGAGGTGTTCATGCCCGCAAGGGTCGCGAAGGGCGCTGACCGTCTCCGCACCGTCCGCTGACCGCGCCGTTCCCGCGCCGTGCCGCGCCGTCAGCGGGCGGTGAGCAGGGCGCGCGCCTCCTCCCGCGACAGCGCGGCGCCCTCGGCGAACGCCGCCTCGTACGCGGCGTCGCCGATCAGCTCGCGGGCCCCGGACGAGACCCGCCCCGTGTCCGGGTCGCCGGCGACCTGGACGCCCTGGAGCGCCGCGGCCGCGCCGAGCAGCGCCGCCGCCCGGGCGCCGTCGCCCTCCGCGACCGCCGCGCCCGCCAGCCCGGCGCCCGCGAGCGACCGGTACAGGAAGATCGGATGGTCGATCGACATGTCGAGCGCCTGGACGAACAGCTCCCGCCCCCGCGCCGGGTCGCCCTCGGCCAGCGCCAGCCAGCCCAGCCCGACCAGCGCGGAGCCCCGGACGGCGGCGGCGATGAACCGCTCGGAGGAGTAGCCGGTCAGCGCGGTCTCGTACAGCCGCCGCGCCCCGGCGAGGTCTCCGCGCAGCCGCGCCACCTCGCCGAGCCCCTGATAGCCGCCCGCGATCTTGTCGGGGGTGCCGGCCCGGTGGGCCATCTCGACGCCGCGCTCGAACTCGGCGTGCGCCGCGTCCAGGTCGCCGCCGAGGATGTGCACGAAGCCGCGCTGGTAGAGCAGGTCGGCGGTGTCCTCCAGCGCGCCGAGCTGCGCCGTGAGCTCCAGCGCCTCGTCCAGCAGCCTGAGCGCGCGCCGCCGGTCGCCGCGCCGCCCGGCCGCCTGGGCGAGCGGGTCGAGCGAGTTGGCCGTGCCCCAGCGGTCGCCGCACGCCCGGAACCCGCGCAGGGCCTCCGCGCCCGCCAGCTCCATCTCCGCGACGTCGCCCTCGGCCTGGGCGAGGAACACATCGCTCATCCGCAGCAGCGCCCGCGACCACGGGTCGTCTCCGACCTGCATGGCGAAGACCTCGTGGTCGGTGCGGTCGGGGCCCGCCGTCAGCGCCCACAGGACGATCGCCACCGGGTAGGCCAGCGGGCGCTGGATGCGGCGCAGGAGCGCGTCGGCCCGGTCGAGCCACGCCACCGCCTGCTCGCCGGTGCTGCCGCCCGCCACGGCCGTGGTGACGCACAGGACGTACTCCTCGTCGAGGCCGTCCGGCACCTCGGAGCCGATCGCGCCCAGCAGCTCCGACGCCAGCGGCGCGCCCTCGACGCGGCCGCGCAGCCACCAGTACCACGACAGCGACGCCGTCAGCCTCAGCGCGAGCGCCCGGTCCAGCCGGATCGACCACCGCAGCGCCGCGTGCAGGTTCCCGTGGTCGGCGGCGAGGAGCGCGAGCCATTCGAGCTGCTCGAGGCCCCGCAGTTGGGGGTCGGCGCGCTGCGCGAGCGCGAGGAAGTACTCGGCGTGCGCCCGCTCGAACCGCTCCGCCTCGCCCGCCGCGGCGAGCCGCTCCGCGCAGAACGCGCGGACGGTGTCGAGCATCCGGTACCGGGCGCCGTCGCTCTGCAGCAGCGACCTGTCGGCCAGTTCGGCGACCAGCTCGCCGGCGTCGTCCAGCTCGCCGTCCGGGTCGCAGACGCCCACGGCCGCCGCCAGCGTGAACCCGCCGGAGAACACGGTGAGCCGCCGGGCGAGCGTCTGCTCCGGCTCGTCCAGCAGGTCCCAGCTCCACTCGACGACGGCGCGCAGCGTCCGGTGCCGGGCCGGGGCGCTCCGGTCGCCGCGCGACAGCAGCCGGAACCGGTCGTCCAGCCGCGTCGCGACCTCCCCGACGGGCAGGGACCGCAGCCGCGCCGCCGCCAGCTCGATCGCCAGCGGCAGCCCGTCGAGGGCCCGGCAGATGCCCACGACGGACGCGACGTTGCCGTCGTCCACCGCGAAATCCGGGCGCACCGCCCCGGCCCGGTCGAGGAACAGCCGCACCGCCGGATACGCCGCCACGTCGCCCGCCGGCGCGCCCTCGGGCGGCAGCTCCAGCGGCGGCAGCGGCCGCAGCGCCTCGCCCGTGATGCCGAGCGCCTCCCGGCTGGTCGCGAGCACCCGCAGGCCGGGGCAGGCGGTCAGCAGCCGGTGCGCGAGGTTCGCCACCTGGACGACGACGTGCTCGCAGTTGTCCAGCACGAGCAGCATCCGCCGTCCGTCCAGGGCCGTGACCAGCCGTTCCAGCGTGTCCGGCTGCTCGCCGGGCACCGGCCGCATCCCGCCCTCGCGGAGCCCGAGCGCCCCGAGGAGCGCCTTCGCGACCTCGTCGCGGCCGACCGGCGCGAGGTCGACGAAGCAGACGTCGCCGCCCTCCCGGCCCGCCGCCTCGACCGCCAGCCGCGTCTTGCCCGCGCCGCCGGGGCCGAGCAGCGTGACGAGCCGTCCGTCCGCGAGCATCTTCCCCACCCGGCGCAGCTCCTCCTCGCGTCCGACGAAGCTGGTGAGCTGCGCAGGCAGGTTCGCCCGTATGGGCTCCGCCCCGCCGATCTCGCCGCGCAGGATCGCCAGGTGCACGTCCGCGAGCTCCCGCGACGGGTCGGCGCCCAGCTCCTCGGCCAGGATCCGCCGCCCGTCCTCGAACACGGAGAGCGCCTCCGCCTGCCGCCCGGAGCCGTGCAGCGCCCGCATCAGCAGCGCCCGCGCCCGCTCCCGCAAGGGCTGCGCGTCCACCAGCCCGCGCAGCTCCGCGACCACCGTCGCGGCCTCCCCGATCGCGAGCCGCGCCTCCGCGAGCTCCTCGACGACCGCCGCCCGCTCCTCCTCCAGCCGCGCCGCCTGCGCCTCCGCGAACGGCGCGCTCACGTCGGCCAGGGCGGGCCCGCGCCAGAGCCCGAGCGCCTCCTCGAAGGCCCCGGCCGCGGCGCGGTGCCGCCCGTCCGCAATCGCCCGGCGCCCGTCGCGCGCCAGCCGCTCGAACCGGTGGACGTCGACGTCGTCGGCCCCGACCGCGATCCGGTACCCGGCCGGAAGGTTCTCGACCAGGCCCGCGTCCCCCAGCCCGCGCCGGAGCCGCGACACCTGCGACTGCAGCGCGTTGGCGGCCCCGCTCGGCGGCTTCTCCCCGTACAGCCCGTCGATGAGCCGCCCGGACGGGACGACCCGCCCCGCGTCCAGCAGCAGCATCGCCAGCACCGCCCGCACCGCTGGCCCGCCCACCGGCACGGCGGCACCGTCAGCACGGGCCTCCACCGGGCCCAGGACGCCGAACCGCATGCCCCGATTCTCCCGCATCGCGGCCTGCCCGGCCGCCCGGGCCGCAGCCGGACGCAAACGCGGGCTTGGTGGGGCCCGGCGCCGGTGTCATTCTGATCGTGGGCTTCGAGACGGGCGGTCCGCATGATCCCTGACGGCGTCTCCCGGGCCGGTCTGGATCAGACCGGGATGCTGCCGAAGCTGCTCGACCTGCTGGACGACGAGCTGCCCGCCGCGATGGAACTGCGGCACCGCCTGCACGCCGTCCCCGAGCTCGGCGCCCAGGAGCACGCCACGATCGCGCTGGTCGAGGCCCGCCTCCCGGTCCCGGGGACGCCCTTCGCCGGCACCGGCCGCCTCGTCTCTTTCGGCCCCGCCGGGCGGGACGCCGTATGGGTGCGCGCCGAACTGGACGGCCTCGCCATCGAGGAGCGGACCGGGTCGCCGCACGCCGCCGCGAACGGGCGCATGCACGCCTGCGGCCACGACGTGCACCTCGCGGCCCTCACCGCGCTCGTCCGCGCCGCGCACCGCGTGCGGGACGCCCTCCCGGCCCGGCTGGTCGCGGTCTTCCAGCCGAGCGAGGAGCGGTCCCCGTCCGGCGCGCTGGCCCTGGTCGGCGACCCGGGCCTCGCCGCGGGCGTGACGGCCGCGGTCGCCGCGCACGTCCACCCCGACCTGCCCTGGGACGGCCTCGGGATCGAACCCGGCGCCGTCAACGCCGCGGCCGCCGCCGTGCACATCGTCATCGAGGGGGCGGGCGGGCACGCCGCCTACCCGCACCTGGCCGCCGATCCCGTGCTGCCGCTGGCGCACCTGGTGGTCGCCCTGCACGGGCTCGTCGGCCGCCGCGTCGACCCGGTGCGCGGCGCGACGCTGACGGTCGGGAGCGTCCGGGCGGGAGCGGCGGAGAACGTCATCCCCGGACGGGCCGAGGCCCTGGCCACGATCCGCGCGCTCGACGAGGACGACCAGGACCGGCTGCGCCGCGCCGTCACCGAGATGGCCGGGCACATCGCCGCCGCCCACGGCTGCACGGCGACGCTGGCCTTCCCCAAGAGCGAGCCCGCGCTGGTGAACGACGAGCGCCTCGCCCGCACAGCCCGCGCGCTCGCGCAACGGGCGGGCTTCGGGATCGCGCCGCCCTGGAAGTCGTGCGGCGGCGACGACTTCGCGCACTACCGGGCCGTCTGCCCGGCGCTCATGATCTTCGTGGGGCTGCGGGGCGCGCCGGGGTTCGAGCCGGTCCCGCTGCACCGGCCGACGTTCCTGCCGCCGGACGAGTCGGTCCGCGCCGTCGCGCGGGCCCTCGCCGTCGGCTACGTCGCGGGCGCCGCGGGCTAGGTCGCGGGCGAGGCGTCCTGAGCGGGGCGCCGGAACACCAGCACCTTGAACAGCGGCACCGACCCGATCGAGTGCGCGCCCACCGCGACGAGCCCGCGGCCCTCGGCGGACTCCTTCAGCTCCGCGAAGCTGAACGCGTCGCACATGTCCGGGTTGCCGGTGATGAAGCCGTCGGCGTACTCCTCCGACAGCCCGCTCGCCACCATCGAGTCGCGCCAGAGCCCGACCGCCCCGGCGGTGTCGGCGCCCGTGTCCTCGTCGACCCCGAAAGCGTCGGAGAACACCAGGCTCCCGCCGGGACGCAGCCGCTTGACGCACTCGGTGAAGAACGAGTCGGCGCTCGCCCGCCCGGCGCCGTGGTCGAGCATGAAGTGCGCCACCAGCGAACCGAAGACCACGTCGTACTGCAGGTCGTCGCGCAGCCCCTGCCACGCGATCTGCCGGAGCAGGTACACGCGCGCGTTGACGTCGTCGCCCAGGTACTCGCGCGCCAGGTCGTGCATCTGCTCGGCGCGGTCGACGGCGTAGTAGTGGCCGACCGGCGGGAGGTCGCCGAGCGCCTCGGACGGCGCCCGCAGATGCTTGATCCACGGCAGGATGCGGGCGGTCAGGCTGCCGGTGCCGTGCCCGATCTCCAGCAGGTTCACCGGCTTGCCCGTGCCCTGCCTGATGTGCAGCACCTCCCGCGCGACGGCCGCCGCGCACTCGGAGATCATCTCGTTGTAGGACGGGATCCAGCAGCGGGCGTGCTGGTCGTACCGGTCGAAGTAGACCGGCGGGCGCCGCTCGGTCTGCTGCGTCCAGGCCGGGTCCCAGTGGCCGATCCGGTGCTTGGTGAGCCACGCCCGCTTCAGGCTGACGAAGTCGTCGGTGGGCCCGAACTCGACCGCGCCCTCCAGCACCGCGTTGTAGAACACCTTCGCGTTCTCGCAGCGGTGCTCGTCGTGCTCCATCACGAACATCTGGTGGCCGGTGGAGTTGCGACTGCGCCGGTACCCGCCGAAGGTCGCGTCGCCCTCGATGAGCAGCAGGTTCAGGCCGATCGACTCGCTGCTGAACGGGTGCCTCGCGCGCCGGTCGATGTCGTCCTTGGTGGCCACGTAGATCTTGTAGTCCTTGTAGCGCTGCAGCTCCTTGCGCCAGGTGTCGATGTAGCGCGACAGCTCCGCCTCGCCCTCGAAGAACAGCCGCCAGTCGATGAGGAAGATGCGCTCGCCGACCGGCGTGCTCAGGTCGGGCTTGTTCGACTTCCAGAACGGCTCGACGTCCTCGGTGAGGTCGGCGATCGCCTTGACCCGGATGTCCTTGTTCTTCTGCAGCGCGTTGAACATGCGCACGTAGTACTCGGAGTGCGCGGTGATGACGGACTGCCCGCCCTCCCGCACCGCTCCGGACAGCGCCCGCACGAGCCCGTCCATCAGGTAGAGGTGGGCGTGGTCGCCGGAATGGGCGTCGAGGATCTGCTGGACGCCGCGGTGGAACTCGCCCCGCGCGCGGCGCAGCTCCCGGTGGCCCGGGCTGAGGACGCCGCTCTGCAGGCCGTCCAGCAGGCGGCGCAGGTCGGCCTCGAACCGCTTGAAGTTCGGCTCCCAGCTCGCGTCGCCGGGGTAGCGCAGGTACTTCGGGGCGCCGAAGTCCTCCGGCAGGTCGCCGGAGTCCTCCTGCTTCAGCACGATCACCGGGATGTCGGCGCAGCGGGCGAAGCCGACCTCGAACGCCAGGTTGGGCCGGCCGGAGGTGCCCTCCAGGATCATCAGGTCGCAGGCCTGGATCTGCTCCTCGATCTCCTGCCCGATGTTGCGGATGTGCTGCTGCTCGCTCCAGTCGTAGACCGCGCAGTCGCGCTCGCCGAGCTGCCGCTTGACGATGTCGAGGGCCTTGCGCAGGGCCTCGTCCTCTTGAACCTCCTGGGACCAGGCCAGGAACACTCGTGTGCGGTCCAACGTCTGTGCCCTCCGGGTCGGCGTCCACGGGACGTCTCAGGACACAGCATCCCTGGCGGGGTGGCCCCCTTCTATGGCATACGCCTCGTTCAAGGGCCGATATCAGCCCGGTTCAGGGGCCGATATCGGCGGAGTGGTCAGGCGTGATGCCGAGCGAGCCGAGCAGGGGCCAGAGCGAGGACATCGCGGCGTCCGGGTCGCGGTAGAAGACGCTGCCGCGGACGCGCCAGAACCGCCAGCCGAGCCGCTCCAGGACGGCCTGGCGGCGCAGGTCGTCCTCCCACTGGCCGGGGCCGTGGAACTTGTCGCCGTCGCACTCGATCGCCAGCTTGTGGCCGCCGCCGCGCACCACCAGGTCGATGCGCAGGTTCCCCACGGCATGCTGCGGCGTGACGAGATAGCCGCGGCCCAGCAGCAGGCGCAGGACGCGGCGCTCGAACTCCGAGTCGCAGCGGGCCTCCAGGTCGCGGGCGAGGTCGGTGGAGCGCTGCCCGTCCGCGGCGTACCGGATGAGCCGGGCCCGCTGGTCCTCGGGGTGCAGCCGGTGCGGCTGGACGCTGTGGAACACCCACATCTGGTCCCGGGCGCGGCTCGCGGCGACGTTGATCCGCTGCTCGTACCGCCGGGACGTGAACGGCGCGCCCTCCCCGTCCGACACCACGCTGATGAAGACCACGTCGCGCTCGTCGCCCTGGAAGCTGTAGGAGTCGCCGCAGCGCAGCAGGCGGCGCTCGTACTCCTCAGGGCCGAGCTTGCCCAGCAGCCGCTCGTCGATGAGCTGCGCCTGGCGGCTCGTCCCGAGCAGGGAGATGACGCCCATCGTCCGGCCGTCGTAGGCGGGGTCGGAGCAGCACTGGACGACCTGGTCGACGACCGCGTCCGCCTCCGCCTCGTTGACGTTGCCGATCGCCAGGTCGCGGCGGACGCCGTCCGGCACGTGCACGGCGCGGACCGCGGGCCCCGGCGGCCGGTCGGCGGACTCCTCCCGCAGCGGCTGGATCTCGCCGCCGTAGTAGTGCTGCGAGGAGAACTCGATGATGCGGGGCAGGCAGCGGAAGTGCTCCCGCAGCCGCACCACGCCCGGGAACAGCCGCGCGGACGCGTCGTAGAGGCTCGACTCCATGTCCAGCAGCAGCGCGTTGGGGAAGCCCGGCAGGTGGGTGCGGATCAGCTCGTCCACGCGGTCGCGGCGGACGCCCACGGCGGACGGGCTGATCTGCTTGTCGTCGCCCACCACCACGACCTTGTGCCCGAGGCCGAGCAGCCCGATGGCGAACACGTCGCACTGGCTGCTCTCGTCCACGATGACGACGTCGAACGGGGGAGCGACCGCGGGGTCGAACGACTCGGCCACCCGGTAGTACGGCATGATCCACACCGGGACCGCGCCCATCGCCTCCGGCATCAGCCGCCGCGCCTCGGCCCGCCACTTGTTCGCGTTGACCCCGGTGCCCTTGCCGATCTTGCGGAGCGTCTGCAGCCAGCCGACGAGGGCCTGCCGCTGCGTGTGCCCGAGGCCCCGCTTCATGGCGAGCCACGCGGACCGCCGCGTCAGCTCCAGGGTGAGGCGGCGCTGCTCCTCCCGGACCTCGTCCAGGCGCCGCTGCACCTGCCCGAGGTCGTCGGCGTCGATGATCGCGCGGAGCCAGGTCTCGGCCTGCCGCCACCGCCACAGCGGGCCGAGCCGCGAGGGGTCGCCGCACGCGCCGGCGTCGCCGCCGCTCTCCAGGATGCGCCGCGCCCACTGCGGCGCGACGGCGGCGAGCCGCCCGTGCAGCTCGTTGAGCCGCGCCACCTGGGGCCGCAACGCGTCCAGCCGCGCCGCGGTCGCGAGCGCCGCGTCCCAGGCGTCGGCGTCGTGGCGTTCCAGCGCGGTCACCAGATCGGTCCACAGCGGACTGGCGCCGTCCCGCCCCCGGGCCTCCCTTAGGAAAGCGGCCAGGGAGTCGAAATCCGCTTGCACCTGCCGCTGCCGGACCCGCGCCTGCAGCCCGCCGAGCACGGTCGCGAACCGGTGCAGATCGTCCGGGACGGGACGCGCCGGAACGGCCTCGTCCGCGATCACGCGCGACAGCCGCGAGCGCAGCCGCGGCCAGTGCTCGATCTCCCAGGCCAGCGCGGCGTGGATCTTCTGCGCCTCCGCGTCGATCCAGACCTCCACGGCGCCCTCGCCCGGCGGGACGGGCGCGCCGAGCGCCGCGACCAGCTCCTCGTGCCACAGCCGGGCGGCCGTCTCGCGCCGCCTGCGCAGCTCCGCGAACGCGGCGATCTTGTCGATGTCTGCGGCGGTCCGCGGCGGCTCGCCGTCCAGCCGCGTCGTCCTGAGGAACTGGGCGAGCCCGCGCTGCACCAGCGGCGACACCCGCTTGCCCTGGGCGAACCGCGCCCGCGCCTGCTCCAGCAGCGCGAGCGTCTCCCGGTAGGGCGCGGCGGACAGCTCGATCAGCGACCCGGCGATCGTGGCCCGCAGCCGCCCGCACTCCGCGGCGTCCTCGGACAGCCGCCGCGCGTGCCCGGCCCACAGCTCGCGCCACCGCGGATTCTGGACGACCTGCCCCCGCAGCCGCGCCACCCACGGCTCCTGCAGCGTCCCGAGCGTCCGGGCGGCGTGCCCGCACTCGTCGGCCAGCGCGGACAGCTCCTCCGGGGCGACGCCGTCGACGCCGCCGAGGTCGGCGCCGTGCTCCTGAAGCCCGGCGAGGACCTCGCCGAGCCGGCGCAGCTCGTCCCACCGGGCGGTGAGCCCGGCGCCCGCGGGGAGCCGCCGGGCGGGCGGCAGGTCCAGGGTCGCGGCGACCGCGTCCTGCCGCCCGATCCCGGCGGCGAGCGTGTAAAGCTCGGTGATCTCTCGCGCGTCCAGGGGGCAACCGGACGCCGTCGTGAGCGGATCGGGCACGCGCGCGAGCTCGGCCTCATGCTCGGCCAGCCATTCGGCGACCTCCGCCGCCGTCCGCCGGAACCCGCCCACCTCCAGGCTCTGCCGCTCGCGCTCCAGCGACTCGCGGAGCCGCTTGCGCAGCAGCGCCACGTCCCCCTGCACCTGGTCGAGCCGTTCCCGGAGCGCGGCCGTCGCCCGCTCCTCCCGCTCCTCGTCGACGCCGTCGGCCGCCGCCGTGATCGCCTGGACGGACCGCTGCAGCTCCGTGAGATCCGCCGACGACGCCCCCAGCACCGCCAGCGACAGGTCCCGCAGCTCCGCCGGGATCTTCTCCCGCAGGACGGCGAGCGCCTGATCCTTGTGCGCGGTGACCAGGACCCGCTTGCCGTGCGCGACCAGATGCGAGACGAGGTTGGCGATGGTGTGGCTCTTGCCCGTGCCGGGCGGGCCCTGCACGGTCACGCCGCTGTGCCGGGCGAGCTTCCGGGCGATCTGCTCCTGCTCGTCGTTCGCGGCGAGCGGCAGCAGCAGACGTCCGGCGACCGGCGCCCAGTCGGCGTCACCGGCCGCGACGGCCTCCCGCGCGGCGTCCTCCCCGGCCGCGAGCGCCACCATCGGCGCCGGCAGCCGTTCTCCATCGGCGACAGCCGCCTTGAGCTGCTCGAAGAACCGCAGGAACATCACCCGGCGCCTGCGCACGAACAACCGCCACGTCGCCGCGATGACAGGCGCCTTTCCTGCCTCCGGCAGCCCGGGCCCGTCGTCGAGCCGGTCGTCGAGCCCGAGCGGCGCGAGGATCCGCCGGTACAGCGCACGCGTCCCGTCCATCGCCCAGGGATCGACGGCCGTGTCCCGCACGTGCTCCACGACCGCGTTGAGCTGGTCGAGCCCGGCGACGCCGAGGCCCTGCAGGCAGTCCAGCTCCAGCACGGGCAGCCCGTCCGGCACGATCGAGATCTCACCGGACCGCTCGTCGAACCCGATCCGCGCCCGCGTGATCAGCAGCGGATGGCACACGCGGTGCCCGCCCTGCTTCCACCCGAGGACGCCGTGGCCCCACACCAGCTCGTGCGTGGCTTCGTCCGTCCGCATCCGCTGCCGCAGCCGGAACAACGTCTCGTACAACCGCCGCGCCGCAAGAGCGTCCCGCGCCCCCTCGGCCCAAGGCGCCCACACACTCTCCCGCCACCGCTCGAACTCGGCGACCACCACGTCGGGATCGTCGTCCGTGGCGAGGTCATCGGGAACCTCCGGCGGGACGTACGGATCGTCGCGCGCAACACCCCGAAACTGCTCGTGCAGCTCAAGGGGAAGCGCGGGCGGCAGCGGCTTCGGCACCTTCCCGACGCGCAACCACGCGTCCCCGGCCGCCGCCCCGACGCGCACCGCGGGATGGGCGGGCAACCCGTCCGGCGAAACAGCGACGTCATGCTCCCCGACATGCCGGACGGGCTTGGCGTAGATCTCCTGCGCGAGCGCGCTCAGGTAGTCGTAAAGATGCCCGATCCGCTCCCGCGTCGGCGCGTCCCCGGCCACCGGCATCCCCCCAACATTCCTCTCGTTCCGCCCAAACCCCCACGAACTAGACCTAGATGGGACGCACAACACCCCCTCACGGTTGCCGTTGCGCCAGATGTCGCCGCAACGAACGGGCGGCGAGCCCCCTCTCGCCCTGATCGTCCAGCTTTTATCTCAGACCTGCGAGAGGCATCGTGAATATCGATTTCAGTACCGACGCCACTTTCTCGTGGTACGTCGTTCTGCTAATGGTGTCCAGCGTCGCCATGCTCATCATGGCGGCCATCGGAGGCGGCCAAAGCAGGGGCATGAGGCTGCGCAACGCCGTGATCGGCGTGGGCTTCCTCGGTACGCCGTCTATCTGGGCTTCATCTTCAAGGGCGGCGAATACACCCTGTTCTTCTACGCGTTCATCCCGCCGTTACTGATGCTCTTCCGATTCGTGGGAGCACTCCTAGACAAACGCGAAACCGCCTAAGAATCAACCACTCCCACACACAGCCGCGGGCCGGTCTTGAGGCGGGCGCCTCAGCGCTCGCCCCAAGACCGGCGATGAATTGCCTAGACGGCCCCAGAGGTCAGCGGAGGGGCCGGAAGAAGGTGCGGACGTCGGCGGTGAGGAGGTCGGGCCGCTCCATGGCGGCGAAGTGGCCGCCCTCGTCGAAGTCGGACCAGTGGACGATGTTGTTGCCCTGCTCGGCGTACCGGCGGATCGCGACGTCCTCGGCGAAGACGGCGACGCCGGTCGGGGTCGCCGGGGGCTCGGGGTTCCAGTCGCCGGACATGTGCATGTTCTCGTAGTACATGTTGGCGGCCGAGCCGATGGTGTCGGTGAGCCAGTAGAACATCACGTCGGTGAGCATCCGGTCCCGGTCGATCGCGGTCTCCGGGAGGTCGCCGGACGGGTGCGTCCACTCCTTGAACTTCTCGACGATCCAGGCGAGCTGCCCGGCGGGGGAGTCGGTGAGCCCGTACGCGAGGGTCTGCGGACGGGTCGCCTGGATCTGGAAGTACGCGCTGCCGTCCGCGGTCCAGTTCGCGAGCCGCTCCAGCCGGGCGCGCTCGCGGTCGTCGAGCGCGGCCTTCTCCTCGTCCGGCACCTCGCCGAACGGGATGAAACCGTAGGTCGCGGCGTTCACGTGGACGCCGACGACGTGCTCGGCGTCGACACGGCCCAGTTCCGGTGCCACGAACGCGCCCATGTCGCCGCCCTGCGTCCCGTAGCGCTCGTAGCCCAGCCGGCTCATCAGCGTCGCGAACGCGCGGGCGATGCGGCCGGAGTTCCAGCCTTCCTCGCGGGTCGGGCCGGAGAACCCGAAGCCCGGCATGGACGGGATGACGACGTGGAACGCGTCGGCGGCATCGCCGCCGTGCGCACGGGGGTCGGTGAGCGGGCCGATCATGTCCAGGAACTCGACGACCGAGCCGGGCCATCCGTGGCACAGCAGCAGCGGCAGCGCGTCCGGCTCGGGCGAGCGGACGTGCAGGAAGTGGACGGTCTGCCCCTCGATCTCGGTGACGAACTGCGGGATCTCGTTGAGCTTCGCCTCCTGGGCGCGCCAGTCATAGGAGGTGCGCCAGTACTCAACGAGCTCGCGCAGGTACCCGACCGCGACGCCGCGCTCCCACGCCGCACCGGGCAGAGCGGCACCCCACCGGGTGCGGCCGAGCCGCTCACGAAGATCCTGCAGGTCAGCCTCAGACACGTCGATACGAAACGGACGAACCTCACTGGAGCCGGTCATGTCGCTACCTCCGTAGCACTCCGGAACGGATCATTCTGTTCTCATCCTACCAGAACGGAATCATCCATTCCAGTACGTCCGTCGGTCCGAGGAGAAGCGGGTGCGTCAGACCCAAACGCAGGTAGTACTGGCACTGACGGGGCGCTCGGTCGACGGCCACAGCCTCGACGTGCGCCGAGCTTCTCCACGCGCGAGCGCCGCGCACCGCGACGACGGCGCCCCCGTGTGACCGGCGACCTCAGGGCCGATCCAGAGCTGGGAGCGACTATATGGTTCGGGGTGAAGTGCGAGAAACGAGAACGTGAGCGTTATAAGCAGTTTTGGAAAGTAGTGACGTCAGGACAGTGGCGGCGCTTTTCGAGCTGTTCCCCGATAGGCGTCGGCGTCATATCGACGCTCGTTCTCGGCAAGCTTGTCGTACGCCACTTGGAGCAGGTCTATCCCCAGGACGTCGGCGAGCCGGACTGCGTACAAGAAGACGTCCCCCAGCTCTGCGCGCACTCGATCACCGGCTGCCTGGTCGTGCAGCACGGTCGATGATTCCTCTGGCGTGAGCCATTGAAATTCCGCCAGCAACTCACCGGCTTCACCGGTCAGGGCCATCGCCAGGTTCTTCGGAGTATGGAACTGCTCCCAGTTCCGTTCGGCAGCGAATGACCGCAGCCGGTCCGCGAGGCGGTCGATGTCTGTCATCGAACCAGCCTACGATCCTTTCGCAAACCGTTCTCCGAACGCAGGGCTCGAACCACTTTGCCATTTCACCCGGTCTTGGCGACAGCCAGGATGTAATCAGCCAACCACGGTAGCGATTGTGAGCACAATCAACCCAGGTAGTTGGCGAGCGTCAGAGATTGTTGGACAGAACCCTGTAGGGGCGTGAATCAGATCAACCGTGGCAACGGGGTGGTGGGCGCTAGGGTGAGATCGTCCGCAGGCCGGTAGAGGGAGTGCAGGTGTCTAACGACGCGACGGTCACCGCGGCCGATATCGCGCGTCTGGCCGCGGTCGGTCGTGCGGCGGTCAGCAACTGGCGCCGTCGCCACGACGACTTTCCCCAGCCCGTCGGCGGGACGGCGGTCAGCCCGACGTTCTCCCTCGCCGAGGTGGAGCACTGGCTTCGCGGCCAGGGCAAGCTGGCCGGTTCGCCCGTCCGCGAGCGCGTGTGGCAGACCCTCCGCCAGGCGACCGCCGGCGGCGTCGAACTCGCCGACGTGCTCACCTACGCCGGCGCGTTCCTCCTCCAGTTGCGCGCGGACAACGGCCGCCGGATCGACGTTCCCGCAGGCGTCCCGGACGACGTTCCGATCGCGGACGCGCTCGCCGACCTCGTGGACGAACGCGGCGTCGCGGAGGCGTTCGAGTTCCTGCGCACCCGCTACCTGGAGCACCACAGCCGCCGCGTCTACCTCACGCCCGAGCCGGTCGTGCGGCTGATGCTCGAACTCGGAGCATCCGGTGCCCTCGGCTCCGTGCGCACCGTCCTCGACCCGGCGTGCGGCACCGGCGCGTACCTGAGCATGGCGAGCGAGGTGTTCACGGACGTCGAGCAGCTCCTCGGCCAGGAGGTCGACGACACGACCGCCCGCATGACCGCGACCCAGCTCGCGCTGCGCGGCGCCCCCGCCGAGGTCCACCCGGGAGACTCGCTCCGCGCCGACGCCTTCCCCGGACGGACGGTCGACCTCGTCGTCACCAACCCGCCGTTCAACGACCGCGGCTGGGGCTATGAGGAACTCACCGGCGACCCGCGCTGGGAGTACGGACTGCCGCCGCGCATGGAGTCGGAGCTTGCGTGGCTCCAGCACGGCCTCGCGCACGCGCGTCCCGGCGGTACGGTCGCCATCCTCATGCCCCCTGCCGTCGCGAACCGCCGCTCAGGGCGCCGCGTCCGCGCGGAACTGCTTCGCCGCGGGACGCTGCGGGCCGTGATCGGTCTGCCCTCGGGCGCGGTGCCGAACATGGCCGTCGCGCTGGCAGTGTGGGTTCTTCGCCGTCCGTCCCCAGGCGACCAGCCCGAGGACGACGTTCTGATGGTCGACACCTCAGCCGACCCAGAGAACTTCCACAAAATCGCCCTGAACGCCTACCGTCGCTACCTCAAAGGCAAGAGCGACGGGACGGATTCAAGCGTCGTGGTCCGCATCATCGACCTACTGGACGACGAGGTAGACCTCACCCCGGCCCGTTACCTTCCTCAGCGCAGCGCTCCCGCATCGGAGGGCTCGTTCACCGCCGCACGCGAAGCCCTAGAGAAGAAGGCTGCGGAACTACCGCAGACGGTCGCCGAACTGTCCTCCCTTATGCAGGCGCAGGCGCGCGACGACGTCCCCATGACGTCGGTCGGAGAACTCGCCAAGGCGGGCGTGCTGCAAGTACTCCGTCCCCCTGCCAGGGTGCGGATGGGCGAAGGAACCGTGCCCCTTCTGACCCTCGACGACATCGCCCTTGGCAGGGACGCCACGGGAACGGCCGCACCCGACCCCGACCACGTGCGGATTTCCGCGGGCGACGTCGTCGTCTCCCTCGCCGCCCGCCACCCCGTCTCGCGCGTCATGGCGGAGGACGTGCTGTCGAGCGGAGCCCGTCCGTTGGACGGCGGTGGGCGGGGGCTGGAGGACGGTCCGGCCCTCGGCCCCGGCCTGGCCCTGGTGCGGGTCGACCCGTCCCGCACCGACCCCGACTTCGTCGCCGGATGGCTGCTGCTCGGCGCGCAGGGCGCCCGGCTCCGCAGCTCCACCTCGTCGGCCCGCTTCGACGTCCGCCGCGCCCGCCTGCCCCGCCTCACCCTGGCCGAACAGGCGGAACTCGGGAAAGCGTTCCGCAAGCTCACCGAGCTGGAGACCGCGCTCCGCGAGACCGGCGAGCTCGGCGCGGACGTCCTCCGCCTCGGCCTCGAAGGACTCGGCGCCGGCACCCTCCGCCCGTCCCCCTGACC
>NZ_VCKW01000094.1 GCF_005889715.1 Actinomadura soli | reverse complement strand
CGGCTTCCCCGTCCCGACCTCGATCATCGCCGGGATCATCGGACGCAACCGGGCCCGTGCCACGGCCGCCTCCCCGACCGCCACGCCACCGCCCAACCCCGTGCCGCCGCAGCCGACCCCGTTCAGCATGCAGAGCCAGCCCGGGATCGCCCCTGGTACGCCTCCGCACGCGCAGAGCCCGCCGTCCGAGCCTGATCGTCCGTTCGTCCAGCCGCCCGCCCAGCCCTACGGCCAGGCCGCGGCCAACCAGGCGGCCAACCAGATGGCCGCCAACCAGATGGCCGGACATGGACAACAGGCCGCGTTCGCGGCTCCGGACCCGTTGATGAGCGGCGCCACCCCCACCGAGGAGGACCGGGACGAAGGGAAGGTCGCGCCGCCTTACACGGAGCTCGGATTCCAGCGTCCGGGTGCGGTGCCGCCTATGCCCGCGCAGAATCTTGCGCCTGCGCAGGGTGCTTCTCCTACGCCGCCTCCGCCTGCCGCGCCTGAGCGGCAGCCCGGCGGCTTCACCCCTCAGGAAGAGGGCGGGTCGGACGAGAACTTCGTGCCGCCGTACACCCATCTCGGCTACCAGCCGTCCGGTGCCGCTCCGCCGCGTCAAGGGCCGCCGCCGCCGTCACCGAACGTCTCGCAGCCCCCGCCGAATCCTGTTGCGCCTCCGGAACCGCAACAGCAACAGCAGCAGTATCAGCCGCCGCCGCAGGCCCCTGCGGCGTTCGATCCGTACGCCACTCGTATGGAGGATCAGACGGGATCGCCGCAGGCAGGGGCGGCCGGTCCGAGCGGTCCGGGTGGTCCGGGCGGTCCGGCGAGTCCGCCCGGCACGCGGATTCTCGGGCCCGGCGACCTGGAGGACGGCCCCGCCCAGCCGCCACCGCCCGTTCCCGGAGCCGGGCCGGGGACGAAGGTCATGTCCAAGACGATGGTCGGCGACTTCGACTTCCTCGACGACACGCCTTCGCCGGACCAGCCCGTCCACGAGATCCCGCCCCCGAAGGACCGGAGCGAACGCCGCGTCCTGGAGCGCTTCGGCTTCGGCTTCGTGTACGGCGACCACGACGCGAGCGAGCTGCTCGCCGCCGTCCGCCGGCAGGTCCAGGAGTGGGACGCGCCCGGCGGCGAGGGCGCCGAGGAGACCCGGGTGGACGGCGCGCCCAGCTCGATCAGGCCCGGGGTGCCGGGCGTGCTGCTGGTCGGCGGGCCGCACTGCGGGCAGCGCAGGCTGTCCCGGCTGATCGCGCTGACGCTGGCGAACGCGGGCCTCGGCGACGGGTCGATCCGCGCGCACGACGCCGAGGACGTCCGGGACGCGCCCGCCGAGCGGATCGGGCAGATCCTCGCCCAGCCCGGCCCGGTGGTCCTGTTCGAGCGCCTGGACGTGGCGATCGCGGGCGCGCCCGACCCGGGAGCGCTCGTCGGCGCGGTGCGCCGGGCCCGCCGCGACCCCGTCAACACGACGCCCGTGATCGCGACGTGCGAGCCGCAGGCGTACAAGCGGATGCTGCGCGAGCATCCGAAGCTCGTCCAGGCGTTCCGCGTCCACCGGCTGCCCGACTTCAGCGACCTCGACAACCGCATGATGCTGCTGCACGTGCTGGCCGAGGAGCGGCGCGTCACGATCGGCGCGTCGGCGATGGAGGTCGCCCGCGAGGACCTGAACCGGCTCCGCGGGCCGGGCGACCTCGTCAACGCGCGGCTGGTCGAGGCGTACCTGGACCAGGCGGCGCAGCGGAACATGGAGCGGGCCGGGGCGTCCCACGACCGCCTCGTGCTGACCCCGGACGACCTGGCCGGCGTCGCGGAGGGCATCGAGCCGGCGCTGCGTCCGCCCGGCGACATCGACGGCTACCTGCGGCAGCTCGAACAGCTCACCGGGCTGGAGGACGTCAAGGCCGCCGTGCACGAGCTGGCCGACGAGGCCGGGCTCGCCGCCGACCGGGCGCGCTATGGCGTGTCCAGCGGTGAGGGCCGGCACCTGATCTTCGTGGGGCCGCCCGGGACGGGCAAGACGACCGTCGCGGGCCTCGTCGGCGGCATCTACGCGGCGCTCGGGCTGCTGGAGTCGGGGCATGTGGTCGCGTGCCGTCCCGTCCACCTGGCGGGACGCGACCGGGCCGACACCGAGAACCGGGTCGCGAGCATGGTCGAGCAGGCGCTCGGCGGGGTCCTGCTCATCCAGGAGGCGTACCGGCTCGACCGGAGCCCGCCCGTCGTGGCCGAGCTGCTCCGCCGCATGAACGCGGGCGGCGCCCGGTTCGTGGTGGTCTGCTCCAGCCCGGCGGCCGAGATGGAGGGCTTCCTCGCGGGCAATCCCGCGTTCCGGGCCGAGTTCGGCCGGGTCGTGGAGTTCACCGGGATGGGCGACCGCGACATGGTCCGGCTGTTCCAGAGCTACGCCGAACGCGACCTCTACGTCCTGGACGAGGAGCTGCGCGTCGAGCTGCTGAGCCGGTTCGAGCGGCTGCGCGGCGACCCGCAGTTCGCCTACGCCCGGACGGTCCGCGCGCTGTTCGAGCAGACGGTGGCGCGGCAGGCCGCCCGGCTCGCGGGTGCCGACGTCAACGCCGCCACCGTGGCCCGGCTGACCGCCCGCGACCTGCCCGAGACCGCGCTGGAGCAGATGCTCGGCGACTTCCGTCCCGGCGGCTGACCGCCCCTGACCCGTCCGCGGCCGCCGATCGGCCGCCGCGCGACTCTCCGGAGGATCGCGACATATGCATCAGACCGGCCTCGGCTGGGAAGGGTATGAAGAGTCGCCGGGAGCCGGTGCCTAGATCGTTCAGGTGGGCGTCCCCCGGATCGGCAGGGTCACGGGTGGCCCTCGAATGGCCCTCTTGGGTCATGTGCCCGTCCTGGCGGGGCGCGTAGCCTCGACCTGGGTGTGGGGAACGAACGGAGGTGGACGCGGTGCGCCAGAACCTCGATTTGCGCGTCCACGACCGTGTTGCGCTGGACGAGATCGAACTCTATGCCGAGATGCTCAGCGCGGTGGCGGCGGCGGAACGGCCGCTGACCGTCGCGGAAATCGACATGGTGCTCGGAATACGGTCCGACGAAGCCGGTCGTCGCGAGCTGACGCCACGGGACTGAGGGCGGTCCCAGGGGGGTCCGGGAGGACGCTCTCCCAGCTGGAGAACAGAGCAGTCGCGCGCAGCGGACCGGGGACGCCGATCACGGCGTCCCCGGTCCGTCTTACCCGCGGCCGACGCGGGCCCCGGCACGCTTCCCCGGCACGGCCGACTCGCCGCCGTCCCGCCCGCCGACCCGCCGTGTAACAAATCTCACTTATGATCTTGACGGGCGCTCCGCGCCGGCCCGTCCCGAGCCCCGAAACGGCGGCCGTCCCCGCAGATACGGGGCGGACGGCGGGTATGTCCCTCATGATCCGGGGCAATCTTGGAAGTGAGAGGATGGAGGACACCAGCCGAAGCTGGGGCAAAGGTTCTTTTTACGGCTGGTAGCGCCTACGATCCTCTGCGGACTGTTCCGGCACATCAGGAGAACGACGTGCGCTTGCGTCTCACGCCGCGTGAGGACAGCTTCTACGACATGTTCGCCGACTCGGCGAACAACCTGGTCACCGGCGCCAGGCTGCTCGTGGAGCTCATCAGCGACGGTGCCGACCGGGCAGCGATCGCGGAGAAGATGCGCGCCTGCGAGCACGCGGGCGACGAATGCACCCACGCGATCATGCGCCGGCTGAACGAAACGTTCATCACGCCCTTCGACCGCGAGGACATCTACCGGCTGGCCTCGACGATCGACGACGTGATGGACGAGATGGAGGAGGCGGCCGACCTCGTCGCCCTCTACGAGATCGACGAGTTCCCCGCGGGCATCGTCGACATGGTCGAGGTGCTGGAGCGCGCGGCCGAGCTGACCGCCGAGGCGATGCCGAGGCTGCGCTCGATGAAAGAGCTCAACGAGTACTGGATCGAGATCAACCGGCTCGAGAACCAGGGCGACCAGGTCTACCGCAAGCTGCTCGCCAAGCTGTTCAGCGGCGACTACGACACCCTCACGGTGCTGAAGCTGAAGCAGGTCATCGACCGGCTGGAGGACGCGGCCGACGCGTTCGAGCACGTCGCGAACACGGTCGAGACCATCGCGGTCAAGGAATCATGAGCGTGCGGGACGAGCCGCAAGGCCCGCGGCCGCGCGGTCCCGCCGCCCACGCCGTGGGCGGACCCGTCGGCGCGACGCTGACCAAGGACGAGGCGTCCGCCGCCGAGCCGACGCTCGGCGAGCAGGTCCGCCGCGGCCCGGCCAGGTTCTGGCCCGTCCTGCTGCTGGGCTTCCTCGCGGTGATCCTCGCCGGGGCCCTCGGCCTGCGCTCGGACGCGCAGGCCGCCGTGCTGATCCTCGTCGTCGTCATCGCGCTGCTCTTCGACTACACCAACGGCTTCCACGACGCCGCCAACGCCATCGCCACCTCGGTGTCCACGCGGGCGCTGACCCCGCGGGCGGCGCTGCTGATGGCGGCCGTCATGAACCTGATCGGGGCGCTGCTCGGCGTCGAGGTCGCCAAGACCGTCAGCGAGGTCATCACGCCGCCGACCGGGCTGCACGGCCTCACCGTGGTCGCCGCGGGCGTGCTCGGCGCGATCACGTGGAACCTCATCACCTGGTACTTCGGGCTGCCGTCGTCGTCCTCCCATGCCCTGATCGGCGGGGTCGTCGGCGCCGGGCTCGCGTCGGCGTCCACGGTGAGCTGGAGCACCGTCATCGAGAAGGTCGCCATCCCGATGGTGGTGTCGCCGGTCGTCGGGTTCTGCCTGGCCTACCTGGTGATGGTCGCCATCCTGTGGATCTTCCGCCGCGCCAATCCCGGCCGGATCGCCCGCCGCTTCCGGATCGCCCAGTCGCTGTCCGCGGCGTCGATGGCGCTGGGCCACGGCCTGCAGGACGCGCAGAAGACGATGGGCATCATCGTCCTGGCGCTCGTCACCACCGGCCACTCCGACGGCCAGAGCGTCCCGCTGTGGGTGATCGTCGCCTGCGCCGGCGCCCTGTCCCTCGGTACGTACGCCGGAGGCTGGCGGATCATGCGGACGCTCGGCCGCAAGGTGATCGAGCTGGATCCCCCGAAGGGCTTCGCCGCGGAATCGACCGCCTCCATGATCCTGTACGCGACCGCCTATATCTGGCACGCTCCAATTTCCACCACGCACACGATCACGTCCTGCATCATGGGCGTCGGCGCCACCAAGCGGCTCTCCGCCGTACGCTGGGGCGTCGCCGGAAACATCATCACCGCCTGGGTCCTCACCATGCCCATGGCCGCCTCGGTCGCCGCCGCCGTCTACTTCGTCGTCCACTTCTTCGGGGCGTGATCAGGCCCGCCGACCCTGGGGGCGGCGGGCCATCGCGCGGGATTACTGGACGGAGATGCGGTTGAGGGGTGGGGGTGCGATGGTGCCCTGGGCGGCGAAGTAGGCGACGAAGGCGTCCAGGTCGATGGGGCCCAGGACCTGGTCCTTGCCATCGGTGAAGACGGAGAAGCCGTCGCCGCCGCCCAGGAGGAAGTTGTTCGCCGCGACCTTGTAGGTGGTGGACGGGTCGACCGGAGTTCCGTCGATGGTGATCGCCGAGACGCGGTCGCCCACGGGCTTCGCGCGGTCGATCGTGAAGTGCAGGTTCGCCGACGGCTGGAGGATCTTCTCGCCCGCGGACGTCCACTGCTGTTCGAGGAGGGCGTCGACCTGCGCGCCGGTCAGGGACACGACGCCCATCACGTTGCTGAACGGCTGGACGGCGAACGCCTCGCCGTAGGTGACGACGCCGTCGCCCTCCGAGCCGCTCGCCGCGTAGGTGAGGTCGGTGCGGACGCCGCCCGGGTTCATCACCGCGACCTGCGCTCCCAGGCCCTTCATCGAGGCGAGCTGCGCGTCCGCGATGACGTCGCCGAGCGCGGTCTCGCCCGCCGGGGACGGGGCGCGGGTGAGATCCGCGGTGATCTTGCCGATGGGCTTGTCGGCGATCTCGGAGACGCGGTCCTTCCAGGTCTGGACGAACCGCTCCGTCGCGGGGTCGGGCGCGATGTCGCGGGTGACGACGTGGTTGTCGCCCTTCAGCGACGACCGGACGATGTCGCCGGACCGGCGGTCCACCTGGAGGTTCACCTCGGTGATCACGCGGCCGAAGGACGAGCCGGACGAGAACAGCCGGGGCTCGCCGTTCGGGTCCTGGACCGAGCAGAGGTACTGCTGGTGGCTGTGCCCGGACAGGACGACGTCGATCTCCGGGTCGGCGTCCTTCGCGATGCGGGATCCGGCGCCGGGCAGGACGCCGCATTCGTCCGGCCGCGAACCGGCCCTGACCTGGTCGCCCTCGTGGACGAGCAGGACGATCGCGCGGACGTGGCGCCGCCTCAGCTCGCGGGCCGCGCGGTTCGCGGCGGCGACCTCGTCGACGAACTCCAGGTCCTTGATGCCCTCGGCGGTGACGATGCTGGGGGTCGTCTTCGTCACGACGCCGATGATGCCCACCCGGACGCCGTTGACGTTGCGGATCGTCCACGGCTTCATGGCCGGCCGCTGGTGCCTCTTCTTCAGGACGTTCGCCGCGAGGTAGTCGAACCTCGCGCCGCGCCACGTCCCGGCGGGGGAGCAGCCGTCGACCGGATGGCACCCGCCGTTCTGGATGCGGAGCAGCTCCTGGTAGCCCTCGTCGAACTCGTGGTTGCCGACCGCGGAGGCCGTGACGCCCACGTCCCCGAGGAACTGCACGGACGGTTCGTCGTGGTAGGCGGCGGAGATCAGCGGCGAGGCCCCGATCAGGTCGCCCTGCGCGAGGGTGAGGGTGTGGCGGTTCCGCAGCCTGGTGAGGTGGGCCGCCACATAGGCGGCGCCGCCCGCGAGCACGGTGTCGCCGTTCTCGTCGATGGCCCTGCCGGAGCTTCCGGACGGCGGCTCCAGGTTGCCGTGGAAGTCGTTCAGCGCCAGCAGCCGCACGGCCGCCGTCGGGGCGGGCCGCGCCGCCGCCGGTTGCGCGGCCAGGCCCACGACCGTCAGCGCCGCCGCGGCGCAGGCCAGGATGGTGCGTCGTCGAGTCATGCTGCGGACGGTAAGTGCGCCCGGCATACGCTTCCCGGCGGCACGATGACGTTTCTGTGACAACTTGATCAGGGGGTTCACGGCGTCCGGCGCATAGGGTGGCGATCATGAGCGAGGTGCGCGTCCTGGACGGTGGCGAGGAGGTCGCCGGCGTGTTGGCCCTGGCCCAGGCGGCGGCGGACGCCGACGGAGTCGGGCCGCTGTCCGAGCATGCGTTGCTCGCGCTGCGCGGCGGACGGGCCGGGACGGCGATCTCCGACGGCGGTGTGATCGTGGCGTACGCGCACCTTGATCCGGCGACCGGCGAGGAGCCCGCGGCCGGGGAACTGGTCGTCCACCCGGGGCACCGGCGCCGGGGGCACGGGCGTGCGCTGCTCCGCGCGCTGCGCGCGGAGGCGGGCGGCCCGCTGCGGGTGTGGGCGCACGGCGATCTGCCCGCGGCCGCGGCGCTGGCGAGGGCCGAGAACATGGCGCGGGTCCGCGCGCTGTTCCAGATGCGGCGCCCGGCGTCCGGGCCGCTGCCGGAGGCGCGCGTCGCGGAGGGCGTCACCCTGCGGGCCTTCGAGCCCGGACGCGACGAGCGGGCCTGGCAGGAGGTGAACGCCCGCGCCTTCGCCGACCATCCCGAACAGGGCGCCTGGACGATCGAGGACGTCCGCGACCGCGAGGCCGAGGACTGGTTCGACCCGTCCGGCTTCCTCCTCGCCGAGCGGGGCGGCCGGCTCGCCGGCTTCCACTGGACGAAGGCCCACCCCGGCGGCCTCGGCGAGGTCTACGTCGTCGGCGTCGACCCGGACGCGCAGGGCCTCGGCCTGGGCCGCGCCCTCACGCTGGCTGGCCTGCACCACCTGCGCGACGCCGGAGCCGCCCAGTTCATGCTGTACGTGGACGAGTCGAACGTCGCGGCCGTCCGCCTGTACGAGTCGCTCGGCTTCACCCGCCACGCCGTGGACGTCATGTACGCCGCGGACGCGGCCGGGCTCTCCTGAAACGCTCCGTTCTAAACCTGCCTTACTCGGCCGGGGTGAGTTTTTTGCGCTTGTGAGCTGCGCTGTTAACCCGGCGTACATGGCAAATCGGGACATTCTTCGTAGTGATGCACGCCCTCGTTCATCACTCGTTCACCTGGATCGGGGCGGCTGGTCACTTCGCCTGCCTAGCGTCACATCCGACGGTGACCCCGGCGCCCCAGAGAGCTGACCAGGGATGGCCCCGGGGGTCCCGCGAGACGATATAAGAGGAGACCCTCCGGTGAAGAACGGTTCCCGACTCGCCGCCCTTGGCGGCGTGGTCGTCGCGGGGGCACTGGCCCTCACCGCCTGCGGGAGCGATGACAACACGACGGCGTCGTCCAGCCGCGTGCCGACAGGCGACATCGACTGCGCCAAGGCGAGCGTCAACGCGGCCGGTTCCAGCGCGCAGAAGAACGCCGTCGAGGAGTGGACGAAGGTCTACGCGAGCAAGTGCGCGGGCGCCAACCTCAACTACAACCCGAGCGGTTCGGGCGCGGGCATCCAGGCGTTCACGAACGGGCAGGTGGCGTTCGCCGGCTCGGACTCGGCGCTCAAGCCGGAAGAGGTCCCCGCGGCGCAGAAGCGCTGCCAGGGGAACCCGGCGCTGAACCTGCCGATGGTCGTCGGCCCGGTCGCCGTGGTCTACAACCTGCAGGGCGTGGACGGGCTGAAGCTGTCGTCCGACACCATCGCCAAGATCTTCTCCGGCAAGGTCAAGACGTGGAACGACCCGGCCATCGCGGCCGAGAACGAGGGCGCCAAGCTCCCGTCCTCGCAGATCAAGCCGGTGTACCGGTCGGACGAGTCCGGCACCACCGACAACTTCACGAACTACCTGAACACCACCTCGCCGAAGATCTGGACGTGGGAGAAGGCCAAGAAGTGGCCGAACTCCACCGGCCAGGGCGCGCCCAAGTCCGACGGCGTGACCAGCCAGGTGAAGAGCACCGCGGGCGCGATCTCCTACGTCGAGATGTCGTACGCGGAGAACAACAAGCTGCAGACCGCGCACGTCAAGAACGGCGCCGGCGAGTACACGCAGCTGTCGCCGGACAGCGCGTCCAAGGCCGTCGCCGGGGCGAAGGTCGTCGGCACCGGCAACGACGTCGCGCTGAAGATCGACTACGCGACCAAGGAGCCGGGCGCCTACCCGATCGTCCTGGTCACCTATGAGATCGCGTGCTCGAAGGGCCTGCCCGCCGAGCAGGCCGGGTTCGTCAAGTCGTTCCTGACCTACACCTCGTCGGAGGCCGGCCAGAAGATCCTCACCGACGTCGGGTACGCGCCGCTTCCGCAGTCCGTGCTGACCAAGGTCCAGACGTCCGTGAAGGCGCTGTCCTGACAGCGGATGACCGTACCCGCCGCCCCGCCGCCGACGACCTCGGCGGCGGGGCTGGCGTGGGTCCGGCCGACCTGATCCAAGGAGGACCCCCCATGAGCAGCGAGAGCGGCGTCGAGGCGAAGTCGGGCGCCGAGGTGGCCGCCGGCGCCCGGCATCGCGCGACCGGCACCCGGATGAGCACCGGACGGGCCGGTGACCGGATCTTCGCCGGGGCGGCCCGCGGTTCCGGCATCGTCGTCCTCGGGATCGTCGCCGCGATCGGGGCGTTCCTCGTCTGGAAGGCGATCCCCGCCCTGCAGGACAACGAGGCGAGCTTCCTCACCAGCGAGGAGTGGAACCCGAACGCGGCGCCGCCGAGGTTCGGCATCGCGCAGCTCGCGTTCGGGACGGTGATGTCGTCGCTGCTGGCGATGCTCATCGCGACGCCGGTGGCGATCGGGATCGCGCTGTTCATCTCGTTCTACTCGCCGCGGCGGCTCGCGTCCGGGCTCGGCTACGTCGTCGACCTGCTGGCCGCCGTCCCCAGCATCGTGTACGGGCTGTGGGGCCTCGCCTTCCTGTCCAAGCACATGGAGGGGATCAGCAAGTTCCTCAACTCGACGCTCGGCTGGATCCCGCTGCTCGGCGGCGACAGCCCCGGCAAGAACTCCATCTTCACCGCCTCGGTGGTGCTGGCGATCATGATCCTGCCGATCATCTCGTCCATCTCCCGTGAGGTGTTCCTCCAGGTCCCGCAGGACCATGTGGAGGCGTCGCTGGCGCTTGGCGCCACCCGCTGGGAGATGATCCGGATGTCGGTGCTGCCGTACGGGCGGTCCGGCATGATCGGCGCCTCGATGCTCGGCCTCGGCCGCGCCATGGGCGAGACGATCGCCGTCGCGATGGTGCTGACCTTCGTCCCGGGGATCAACTGGCACGTGCTGGAGAACGGCGGCAGCACGTTCGCGGCGAACATCGCCAACAGCTTCGACGAGGCGTCGGTGACCGGCCGCGGCGCCCTGATCGCCTCCGGTCTCGTCCTCTTCGTGATCACTCTGGTCGTCAACATGGCCGCCCGCGCGGTCGTCGCGCGCCGTAAGGAGTTCGTGTGACCACCGTCTCCACCAGCAAGGGCCGCCCGGGGGCCGCGCTCACCAAGGTGTCCACCGGCCGCCGGATCAAGGACCGGTTCGTCCAGGTCCTGGTCTACCTCGCGTTCGCGCTGGCGCTCATCCCGCTGATGTCGGTGCTGTGGACCGTCGTCGTGAACGGTGCGAAGCGGTTCGACCTGACGTTCTTCCAGTTCTCCATGAACGCCGTCGGCGGCCGCGACGCGGGCGGCGGCGCCTACCACGCGATCATCGGGACGCTGCAGCAGGTCCTGATCACCAGCCTGATCTCCGTCCCGATCGCCGTGCTCACCGCGATCTACCTGGTGGAGTACGCCGGGGACGGACGGCTCGGCAAGGTGATCAGCTTCACCGTGGACGTGATGACCGGCATCCCGTCGATCGTCGCCGGCCTGTTCGTGCTGGCGCTGTGGCTGCTGACCTTCGGGTTCGACTTCTCCGGGTTCGCCGGCGCGCTCGCCCTGACGATCCTGATGATCCCCACCGTCGTGCGGGCCAGCGAGGAGATGCTGAAGCTGGTGCCGAACGAGCTGCGGGAGGCGTCCTTCGCGCTAGGCGTGCCGCGCTGGCGGACGATCCTGTTCGTGGTGCTGCCCACCGCGCTCACCGGCATGATCACCGGGATCATGCTGGCGGTGGCGCGGGTGATGGGCGAGACGGCGCCGCTGCTGCTCACGATCTTCTACACCAAGGTGATCAACACCAACCCCGTCGACGGGGCGCAGGGCTCGCTGCCCACCTTCATCTGGGACCAGGCGAAGGACCCGAACCAGAACTCGATCGACCGCGCCTGGACGGGCGCGCTCGTGCTGATCCTGATCATCATGCTGCTCAACCTGGCCGCCCGGTTCGTCGCGGGTCGCCGCAGGCCCGCAGGCCGCTGACACCCCGATAAGGAGCAACACCCCATGGCCAAGCGGATCGAAGTCTCCGGGCTGCACGCGTACTACGGCGGCGTCCACGCCATCGAGGACATCTCGATGACGGTGGAGCCGCGCTCGGTGACGGCGTTCATCGGGCCGTCGGGCTGCGGAAAGTCCACGTTCCTGCGCACGCTCAACCGCATGCACGAGGTCATCCCGGGCGCCCGCGTCGAAGGCAAGGTGCTCCTGGACGACGAGGACCTGTACGAGTCGTCCGTCGACCCCGTCGCCGTCCGCCGCGTCGTCGGCATGGTGTTCCAGCGGCCCAACCCGTTCCCCACCATGTCGATCTACGACAACGTGGCGGCGGGCCTGAAGCTGAACGGCGTGCGCCGCAAGGCCCGGCTGGACGAGATCGTCGAGGAGTCGCTGCGCGGCGCCAACCTGTGGAACGAGGTCCAGGACCGGCTGAGCAAGCCCGGGGCGGGCCTGTCCGGCGGGCAGCAGCAGCGCCTCTGCATCGCCCGCGCCATCGCCGTCCAGCCCCAGGTCCTGCTGATGGACGAGCCGTGCTCCGCGCTCGACCCCATCTCCACCCTCGCCATCGAGGACCTCATCGACAAGCTGAAGACCCAGTACACGATCGTCATCGTCACGCACAACATGCAGCAGGCCGCCCGTGTCAGCGACCGCACGGCCTTCTTCAACATCGCCGGGACGGGCAAGCCGGGCAAGCTCATCGAGATCGACGACACCAGCAAGATCTTCACCAACCCCGAGCAGAAGGCCACCGAGGACTACATCACCGGCCGCTTCGGCTGAGCCTCCGCGGCACGCTCCCCGGAGCCCGCGGCGCGGCGGCGCCCGGGGAGACGCGAGGGGAGACGCCGGGGAGACGGCGCCTTTCTAGATTCTCGGCATGTCCGAGAAACCAGAGAAAGGGGCCGCCTTGAAATCGCGCGTACGGAAGCTCGTCGTGGTCGCCGGCGTCTCGTCGGCCCTCGTCGCGCCCATGGCCACCGCGCCGGCCGCACACGCGGGGTCCGGCGAGGTCCACAAGCTGAAGCACGGCAAGTGCGCGAGCTGGGGACGGTACGTCAACGGCTATAGCTTCAACTACGGCGACTCGCACCGGACCAAGGGCAAGTGCTGGCACTGGGTCAAGATCTGGGTCCACGACTTCAAGAAGAAGCGCAACTACACCCTCGTGGCCCAGGGCACCAAGGCGGTGAACATCACGGCGTTCACCCCGCCCGGCCGGCTCGCGACGCGCAGGGGCCACCTGGTCTACCGGCTCGAACTGGGGCTGTGCGGGACGGCGAAGTCCTGCGTCTCCAAGCGGTACCGGGGCGCGCGGATCTAGCGGCGAGGCCCGGGTTCTCCCGTCACGCGCGGGCGGGGCTCTTCTCTTCGGCGTCGCCGGGGCGGTGGTCGGGGACGAAGCGGTAGCCGACGTTGCGGACCGTCCCGATCAGGGACTCGTACTCGGCGCCGAGCTTGGCGCGGAGGCGGCGGACGTGGACGTCCACCGTCCGGGTGCCGCCGAAGTAGTCGTAGCCCCAGACCTCCTGGAGGAGCTGGGCGCGGGTGAAGACGCGGCCCGGGTGCTGGGCCAGGTACTTCAGCAGCTCGAACTCCTTGAACGTGAGGTCGAGGACGCGGCCCCGCAGCCGTGCCGTGTAGGTGGCCTCGTCGATCGTCAGGTCGCCGCTGCGGATCTCGCCGGGGGCCTCGTCGGCGTCGGCCTCGGCGGCGGCGCGTCCGGCGGCGAGGCGGAGGCGGGCCTCGACCTCGGCGGGTCCGGCGGTCTGCAGCAGCACGTCGTCCAGGCCCCATTCGGGGCTGAGCGCGGCGAGGCCGCCCTCCGTCACGACGGCGAGCAGCGGGCAGTCGAGCCCGGTGGTGCGCAGCAGCCGGCACAGGCTCTTGGCCTGCACCAGGTCGCGGCGCGCGTCCACCAGCAGGACGTCGGCGGGCGGCGCGTCGATCAGCGCGGACGCCTCGGCCGGGGCGACGCGGGTGGAGTGCAGCAGAAGGCCGAGCGCGGGCAGGACCTCGTCGGAGGGCTCCAACGCATTGGTCAGCAGGAGCAAGCTGCTCACGTGCCGCCTCCCGTCCCTGAAAAAGACGTAGGACCCAGGCGGCTCATCCTCCAGCCCCGGCCACGGCCGGCGGCTCAAGGACGAGGCGGCCATGAAGGGGTTCTGGTGAACTCCATGGCCTCGTCGCCCGGATCCCTTCCCATGAGCATATACAAGGCGGTCCGGCGGGCAACGGAGTGGCCGGGTCGGGCCGGTTCAGGGAGGGGAATGAGAGTCTGGTGACATGGCCAAAGGGACTATGCGGTACTGGGCGGCGGCTAAGGCGGCGGCGGGGACGCACGAGGAGCCGTACGACGCCGGGACGCTGGCCGAGGCCGTCGCGGCGGCGGTGGCCAAGGAGGGGCGCGGCGGCGAGTTCCAGCGGGTCGTCGGGCGCAGCTCGTTCCTCGTGGACGGGGAGCCCGTGGGAAGCCGCGCGCACGAGTCCGTGCTGCTCCCGGACGGCGGTGTGGTGGAGGTTCTCCCGCCGTTCGCGGGCGGTTGATCTCACCGTGGTGTGATTTTTCGGGTTGTGAGGTCATTCTCCGGTGCGACCCGTTCATGGGCATCCGCGCACTATGGTGTGCGCGGACTGCCATGACCGGGCGCGTGCCGGAGCCTGAAGGAGAGACATGCGGAAAGTACTGCTGGCGCTGCTGGTCCTCGTGGCCGTCGGCGTGGTCGCCGCGGACCGGCTCGGCGTGCGGATCGCCGAGGACAAGATCGGCGAGCAGGTGGCGGCGCAGTACAACCTGCAGCAGCGGCCCGACGTCACCATCCACGGCTTCCCGTTCCTGACGCAGGCGCTCGGCGGCGACTACGACCACATCGAGGTGACGATCGACGACTGGACGCAGCAGGGCATCACCGTCACCGGCGTCAAGGTCGACATGCGGGGCGTGAGCGCGCCGCTGTCGGAGGTCACGCAGGGCAGCGCCGCGAACGTCTCCGCCCGCACCGCGACCGCGTCCGCCGTCATCCCCTACGACGTGATCAAGAAGGAGGCGCCGAAGGGCGTCAAGCGGATCGGGCCGAAGGGGGACGACCTGGAGGTCGACCTCGTGGGCACCTTCCTCGGCCGTCCCCTGACCACCACCGCGGTCGTGGAGGTCAAGCCGACCGCGCGCGGTATCGCGATCTCGCCGGTGTCGGTGAGCTCGGACGGCGGCCCGCCGGTCCCGCTGGCCTTGGTGAAGGGGCAGCTCACCTGGACGGTCCCGGTCGCCGACCTCCCGGTCGGGTCGCGGATCAGTGTGATCGAGCCGACACCGGACGGGCTGCGCGTCGGCGCCACCGCCGAGAACGTCCGGCTGAACGATCTCCAGCAGCAGCAGAAGTGACGCGCCGCCGGTGAAAACGGCGCGGCCGGTGAAAATGACGCGGCACCGGTGAACCGGTGCGCAGACGCGTACGTGACAGGGATGTGGGTCCCACCGCGGATGAGGGTTTGCTGCGCGCCCTGTACAGCGAGCACGGAGGTCCCCTCCTCGGCTATGTCCTGCGGCTGACCGGTGGGGATCGCACCCAGGCCGAGGACGTCGTCCAGGAGACGCTCCTGCGCGCATGGAAGCACCCTGAGGCGCTCGCGGGGCGTCCCGTCCGGCCGTGGCTGTTCACGGTCGCGCGCAACCTCGTGGTGGACGCTCACCGCGCGAAGCAGGCACGGCCGCCGGAGACGGGCATCGACGAGCATGTCATGATGACCGCGTCCGGCTCGGACGACATCGACCGGGCCCTGGAGTCCTGGACGGTCGCTGAGGCGCTGGCCGGGCTGAGCCCGCCGCACCGGGCCGTCCTGGTGGAGACGTACTACAAGGGCCGGTCGGTCGCGGAGGCGGCGAAGACGCTGGGCATCCCGCCCGGCACGGTCAAGTCCCGGACCTACTACGCCTTGCGGGCGCTCAAACTCGCCTTGGAGGAGCGGGGGTTGGCGCCGTGAACGGCTGCGTTGACATTCGCACCTCGCTCGGGGTGTACGTGCTCGGTGCGCTCGACCCCGCCGAGCGGTCCCAGGTGGAGTCCCATCTGGCGGGCTGCCCCGTCTGCCGGGACGAGCTCGCCGGGCTGGCGGGCCTGCCCGCGATGCTCGGACGGGTCGACGAGGCCCAGCTCGCCGAGCTGGCCGGACCGCCGCCCGAACTCCTGGACGGCCTCCTCGCCCGCGCCGCCGAGCAACGCGGCCGGCGCCTCGCGCCGCTGGGCAGGCGGGCGGGCGGCGGGCCGGGCCGGGCCCGGCGGGTCGCCAGGTGGGCGCCGCTGGCCGCCGCCGCGTGCCTGCTCCTGGTGATCGGCGCACTGTTCGGCGGGCTGGTGTTCTCGTCCGGGTCGGACGAGACCGTGTCGCCTCCTCCGTCCCCGTCCCCGTCCGCGTCGCCGTCCCCCGGCGCGGAGCGCATCGCCGCGACGAACCCCAAGACCAACATCAAGGGCTACGTGCTGCTCACGAAGAAGAAGTGGGGCACGGAGGTCGAGCTGCATCTGGCGGGCGTCCCGAAGGGGTCGCACTGCCGGCTGCTGGTGATCGCGCGGGACGGCCGGCGGGACGCGCTCGGCAGCTGGTACGTCCCGTACGACAAGGGCTACGGTGAGTACACGGGCTCGACGATGTTCCCGCGCGGGCAGCTGTTCTCGTTCGAGATCGTCGGCCTGGACGGCAAGCCCCTTCTCACCATCCCCGCCTGACCGCCCGTCCCCGAGGACGACCGTGGAAGAACTCGCCGCGCCGCGGGGTTGTCCATGTCGATGACCGGTGCATTGATCGCGGCCGCGGTGCTCGCCGCCGCCACGCTGTTCGGCCTGCTGTGGCGGCGCCGCGACGGCGTGCTGCGCGCGCAACGGCGGAGCCTGGAGGACGGTCGGGTGGACGAGCCCCTCCGCCCTGACGACCTGGGCGCCGAACTCGGCGAGAAGGCCACGCTCCTGCAGTTCTCCAGCGCGTTCTGCGCGCCCTGCCGCGCCACCCGCCGCGTCCTGGGCGAGGTCGCGGACATGGTCGACGGCGTCGCGCACGTCGAACTCGACGCCGAGGCCCATCTGGACCTCGTCCGCAGGCTGAACGTCATCCGTACCCCGACCGTCCTCGTCCTGGACGACGCCGGACGCGTCGTCCGCCGCGCCTCCGGGGCCCCTCGCAAACCCGACGTCATAGCCGCCCTCGGCGAGGCCATCACATGACCCCCCAAACGGCGGCTCTTCCGGCCGCTCGGAGGACCAAGCCCCGGAGCCATACCGGGATGACCTGGGCTAAGACGAATGTCACTGTCTCGGAAGGCGAGATGGATGTGACAGCGTGTGGATTGTCGGCTTAACATCATGTCCGTGCGTTACTGGACAGAGCAGATGCTCACGAAGCGTCGGGCGGTCGACTTCTGCCGCCTGGCCGCCTCGCTCTGTCGCATGGCCTGAGGCATCGAGCCCGTCCGCCCCCGAGCACTTCCACTTCCAGCTCGTACGCACGCTTCCACTCCGCCAGGAGCACCCCGATGCAGGTTGATCCGCGTGGGCCGCGCTTCGGCGCTTCGGTCACGACAGCGGTTCTCGTCGTGGTGCTGGTGACCGGAAGCTGGGCACTGCTCGCCGCTCAGGCCGTCGTGTTCGCCGTCGCGACCTTCCTCGGCCTCCGGTACGCCCCGTACGGACTGCTGTTCAAAGCGCTCATCCGCCCCCGGCTCGCTCCGCCCAGAGAACTGGAGGACGCCGCCCCGCCCCGCTTCGCGCAGGGTGTCGGCCTGGCGTTCGCCCTGGTCGGGACGGTCGGATACGCGGCGGGGATCACTTGGCTCGGCATCGGTGCCACCGCCCTCGCGCTGGCGGCGGCGTTCCTGAACGCGGCGTTCGGGTTCTGCCTCGGGTGCGAGATGTATCTGCTCATCCGACGTATCACCGCGAAAGTCCGCTCCGAGAGGGAGGTTCCCGCATGAGCCGCTCAGACGTCCTGGTGGACACCGACTGGGTTGAGTCCCACCTGGACGACCCCGGTCTCGTTCTCGTCGAGGTCGACGAGGACGTGTCCGCCTACGACAAGGGCCACATCCGTGGCGCCGTGAAGATCGACTGGAAGACCGAGCTGCAGGACCCGGTCCGCCGCGACTTCGTCGACAAGACCGGGTTCGAGCAGCTGCTGTCCGCGAAGGGCATCGCGAACGACGACCTGGTCATCCTGTACGGCGGCAACAACAACTGGTTCGCCGCGTACGCGTACTGGTACTTCAAGCTGTACGGGCACGACAAGGTCAAGCTGCTCGACGGCGGCCGCAAGAAGTGGGAGCTGGACTCCCGCGAACTCGTCACCGACGTCCCGTCCCGTCCGAAGACCGACTACACGGCCAAGGAGCAGGACCTGTCGATCCGCGCGTTCCGCGACGAGGTCGTGGACGCCATCGGCAGCAAGAACCTGATCGACGTCCGGTCCCCGGACGAGTTCAGCGGCAAGCTGCTCGCCCCCGCCCACCTGCCGCAGGAGCAGTCGCAGCGGGCCGGGCACGTCCCGACCGCGCGCAGCATCCCGTGGTCGAAGGCGGCCAACGACGACGGCACGTTCCGCTCCGACGACGAGCTCCGCGAGCTCTACACCGAGGCCGGCGTCGACCTGAACAACGCCACCATCGCGTACTGCCGGATCGGCGAGCGCTCCTCGCACACGTGGTTCGCGCTCCGCGAGCTGCTGGGCCTGCAGGACGTGAAGAACTACGACGGTTCGTGGACGGAGTACGGCTCGCTCGTCGGCGTCCCGATCGAACTGGGCGCCCCCAAGTAAATCGGCAGTGTGCACGGAGACGGAGGAGCAATGACCACCACCCAGGGCTGCGCAGCCCCCGAACAGACGGCGCACCTTCCCGCGACCGTCGACCTGACCCACGAGGCCGTCATCCAGGGCAAGGTCACCCGTGACGGCACCCCGGTGTCCAGCGCCTACGCCCGCCTGCTCGACTCCACCGGCGAGTTCACCGCCGAGGTCGTCACCGGCGACGAGGGCGTGTTCCGGTTCTTCGCCGCCGACGGCGACTGGACGGTGCGCGTCCTGGCCGCCGGCGGCGTCAGCGTCGACAACGCCGTGACGGCCAAGATCGGTGAGGTCGCCGGCCTCGAGGTCGCGATCTGATCAGGTCGCCCGATCCGAGCGCCGTGCGCTGAAACGGCGCCGAGCACGCGCCGGACCCCGTCGTCCCGCCCATCCGGGACGGCGGGGTCCGTCGTTTTCACCGTCCCCGGAGGCCCGCGCGGCACGAGGGCCCCGGAGATCCTCTACGATCAGCGCGATGCTCGGACTGTCCGCGCGGTCGCCGCTGATACTCCCGTGGGCCACCCTGAAGCTCGCGGGACGGTTCGTCCTGCCGCTCACCCTGTGGTTCACGGTCGGCGAGCTGCTGCGCTACGGCGCCATGTACGGCGGATACCGGCTCGGCGGGATGAAGGGGACGGCGGCGACGATCGCGCCGATCGCCACCATCGGCCTGCTGGTGGTCATCACCCTCGCGGTCGCGGTGCTGATGGTGCACAGCGTCCGGGAGGGCCTGGACGTGGTGCACGCCCGGGAGTCGGACGGCGACCTGACGCCATGGGCGGTCGGGAACGAGGAGTCGGTCATCGGCGCGATGGGCCGCGCCGCGCTCCCGTTCGTCATCTTCTACCTGGCGTGGGGCCTGCAGGGCGAGGACGCCCGCGAGTTCGCCGACCAGGCCGCGAGCCGCGGCTTCCAGGAGGGCGGCATCCAGGGGCAGATCGAGGCCCTCGACATGCTGCTGTCGCTGGAGAAGCACGTCGGCCTCGCGATCGGCCTCACCGCCGGGCTGTTCGTGCTGAAGGTGGCCGCGGAGTGGCGGCTGGAGGAGCGGCTGCCCCGCGCCATCGGCGCCCTCGTCGCCTTCCTTGAGGTCAACTTCGCGCTGTTCGGCATCTTCACCATCGACCATCTGCGCGGCAAGGGCGTCGAGTGGTTCAGCGGGCGGGAGGCGTGGACGTGGGTGACCGACGTCGCCGGTCCCGTCCTCGACCTGTGGCCGCCGTTCAAGGACGCGGTGCTCGGCGCGCTGATCTGGCTGGTGATCGCCGGGGTGATCCTCGGCCTGGACGCCGGCGACGAGCAGGTCGTGCTCGGCCGGAGCCGGGCGGCGCGCCGGCTGGCCAGGGCGGGCGGCGTCGGCCGGGTGAACAGCCCCCGCGAGATCCTCACCCGCGGCTTCCGGGAGATGTGGCTGCCCGCCTGGTACGGGCTGCGGCTCGTCCGCCGGTCCGGGATGATGCCGTTCGCGACGTTCTGCCTGCTGTTCGCGGGCCTGGACGTGGCGGCGGAGGCGTCCCGCCGGTTCGTCTACGAGCTGATCGGGCCGCACGAGGTGACGTGGTGGATCCAGGTGCTGCCGTTCGTCGGGTACGCGACGTCGGCCGTCTTCGAGATCCTGCGGGTCTGCCTGCTGGCGGCCGCGTTCAACCTCGTCATGACGAGGGTCAGTGTTCGAACCGCAGCGAAGGCAGTGGGTCCCCGGCCTTCCGTGACGTCTTCGGCGCCTGGATCACCAGTTCCAGCGAGTCCGCCTTGGTACGGGGCACCGTCCCCTTGACGATGACGCGCATCGCGACCCCCGCCCTCGGGGTTCCTTCCGGTATCGCCAACGCCGACCATTCCCGGCCTTCGTCGTCGACGAGCCGGTAGACGATCCCGTAGGACGCGACCGACTTCGCGCCCGCGGCGTCCCTCGGACGGACGGCGACCGCGACCCGCAGGTCGACCACGTCGTTCGCGTCGTCTCGCGCCAGGGGCGGGGCCTGCCGGCGTCCGACGACCTTCCACTGCGCGCCGATCAGCTCGCCGATCTGCCCCGGCCGGACGCTGGTGACCTTCTCCGGCGGCTTCAGGTTCTTCTCGATGCCGTTCGTCGCGTCCACCCAGTGCAGGACGAGGACGGCCGGGACGGCGCACAGGAGCGCGAGCGCCTGAAGAACGCGCCGGTCGCGAGGACGCAGCCGCTCCGGCCGCTCCTCGGCCTCGGGCCCGGCCTGGACGATCGGCTGCGGCCTGGTCACCGCCGCCATCATGGGCCGCCCGCCGCCATGAGGGCCCGTCGTCATGAGACACCCGCCCTCAGGTCGTAGCGGTCGGGAGCGTTCCGGATCAGCTCGTCCGCCTTCGCGCCGGTGAGGCCGAGGTCGATGTCGGCGGCCGCGGACAGCTGCGGCAGCAGCCCGCCCGTCCCGACGACCAGATGGGCCCCTGCCAGGCGCTTCTTCGGCAGCTCGAACACGAACGCGGCCGGCGCCCAGATCATCGGCTGGAACGTCGGCTGCGCCCCGCCGGACACCGACGACGGCCGCGGATCCTGCTTGAACGTGAAGCCGCCGGGCGTCTCCAGCTCCGCCGTCCTCAGCTCCAGGGGCTCGCGGTGGCTCGTCGCCATGACCCGGACGACGAGGTAGATCCCGTCCGTGCCGACGGCGGGCGGATTTCCGAAGCTGAGGCCGGGCGCCAGCGACCTCGCCGCCTCCACCTTCTCCACCCGCACGCTGAAGTCGCGGTTGCGGACCTCCTCGCCGACCGTGCCGCCGCCCCGGATCGGATCCAGCTCCGCAGCCCGGACGTGGGGTTTCAGCGAGTGCATCCACATCGCGCCGGCGAGCAGCGCCGTCCCGCCGATTCCCGCGCCGCCCTTCAGGAGCACCTTCTGCAGGTTCACCGGGGGCTCACCGTGGGCTTGGGCGTCCGTTTCGCCGGGCGTCCCGCAGGCGTCCGCTGTGGCGCCGGGCTCGTGCTCAACTCCGCGACGGGGAGCGTGAGGCGGCCGACGAGCGTGTCGTCCTCACGGTCGATCATCCAGTTGAAGGTGCTGTCGGTGAACCCGTGGTCGTAGGTCCACTTGCGCAGGCCCACGGTCAGCTTCCGTGGCGCGTCCACCGGGCCCAGCTTCCACATCGCGGACACCTCGACCGGCAGTTCCGGCTGCGCCACACCGGTCTCCGATCCGCCGGCGACACCCTCGACCTGCTCGGGCTTCACCCATTTGCCGTCCTTCGTCAGGGCCGCGACGCCGTCCGCCAGCCCGCCCCTGTCGAGCGACTTGGTCTCCTTGCCCCTGTTGACCACCCTCATCCGCACGATGAGGAAGCGCTCCTTCTTGCCTCCGAAGGCGCCGGTCTCCAGCCCGACCCGCGCGTCCCGGACGGTGACGGTGAACAGCCCGAGGTCCAGCGCCTTCCCGGCCGGTACGGACGGCTGCTTGGGCGTCTCCTCGAAACCGCCCGTCACCCACAGCACCGGGGCGAGGACGGCCACCGCGCCCAGGACGCACAAGGGCACCACCCAGCGGCGCTGCCGCCGTTCCCCAGGGGGCTCCGCGGGAGGCGGAGGAACCGGTGCGTACGAGTGCATCCGCCCGATGGTAATACCCCGCCACGTTTCCGGCGCGACGGAAAGGTCTGCCATGTCGCGCTGCGCCGCCGCTGAAGGGCTCGTCCCGGCCAGGCCGCTGAAGGCCCGCCCGGGTCACGCCTCCGACTCGTCCGGGGTGCGTCCGGACGACTGGACGTAGCCGGGCCGCCACCCGCGCCGCCGACCGGCCGGGATCAGCATCCCCCCGGCCGCGACCAGCACGGCGGCGCCCAGGGCCCCGCCCGCGATGCCGAGAGCGACCTTGCGGGTGGTGGGGTCGGGCCGGTCGGCCATGGCGATCCGCACGGGCGGACCGGCCGCGCCCTGCGGCCCCGGGCCCTGCACGTTCACCGCGGTGATGGCCTCGACCGGGTTGATCATGCCGTACCCGCTGCCGGCCCCCTTGTTGCCCTCGGCCGTCCCCTCGATCCGCTTCTTGACCTCCGCCGCACCGATGTTCGGGTGGGCCTCCAGGATCAGCGCGGCGAGGCCGGCGACGAACGGGGTTGCGAAGCTCGTGCCCTGCTCCGCGACCGCGTAGTGGCCGTCCGGCGACGTCGTCACGATGTCCTTGCCGGGCGCGATGACGTCGACGCGCGTCGCCGGGTTGGAGAACGTGGTGACCTGGCCGTCCTGGCCGACGGCGCCCACCGAGATCACGCCCGGATAGGCGCTCGGATACATCTGGCCCGCGGGCTTGCCGTTCTTCGGGTCGATGTTCCCGGCCGCCGCCACGACGACGATGCCCCTGGCGAGCGCGTTCTCGACGGACTTGCGCAGCCGCGGGTCGTCGCCCAGCGACTGGGTCGACACGTTGATGACGTCGGCGCCGAGGCGCACCGCGGCGTCGATGCCCTTGGCGGCGAGCCCGCTGTCGACGTTCTGCGCCTGGCCCGCGAACTTGATCGGGATGATCTTCGCGTCCGGGGCGACGCCGGTGAACGGGGTGACGCCCTGCTTGGCGGCGATGATCCCGGCCACCCAGGTGCCGTGCCCGATGCAGTCCGCGGCGCCTGTCCTGGTGACGTCCTCGCCCTTGACAAGCTGCCCGGCGAGCTGCGGATTCGCCGGCGTCACTCCGCTGTCGACCACCGCGACCTTGACACCGCGGCCGGTGGCCCGCTCGTGCGCGGCGCCGAAGTTGAGGATCTGCTGTGCCCACGGCTGCCCGTTCTCGACGAGCTGCTTCGCGGTCATGCTCCCCGTGGACGGCTGGCAGTTCTGCGGCGCCAGCGGCGCGCCCGGTGCCCGTGGCGCCAGCGGTGCGCCGAGAGCCCGCGGTGCCGTCAGGGCGGCGGGCGGCGCCGCGTGCGCGGCCGGCGCGGCGTAGAAGGGTGCCAGACATCCGGCCACCACGGCGACCGCCGTCCATCTCATCGGGGAGCTCCTTTCGCTATTCACGACTGTAGAGGACGGAAGGGGCGGTATGCCGCGTTCACTCGGCGTCCGGGATTGGGCCGTCCGATCATTGGACGGTAGACGGGATACGACTGCGCATGATGTCCTATCACGCGGTATCAATGGCGATACGCTCTGCTGTGACCGGACGGTCCACAAGCGAGGATCCGCGTGGCGGAACGAGGAAGGGCGACGGGCGTGGGGGAAGTCTCGATCAATCCGGCGCGGATCGATCAGCACGGCAAGGAGATCAAGAGCGAGGTCCGTCCCGCCCTTGACAAGGCGCGCAGCACCCTCAACGACAAGGGGACGATCGAGGGCGGCGACTTCAGCGTCACGGGGACCCTGGCGTCCATGGCCTATCCGATGGGCCTGCAGTTCGTCTACGAGGACCTGAACACCCACCTCGAGATGCTCGACGGGTTCGCGCAGAACCTGGCGACCACGGCGAAGAACTACGGCGGCGCCGAGACGGCCAGCAAGATCAAGCAGGTCTGACGCAAGAGGACGCACAAGGGGGCCCCGCCGCAATGACCGCTTTCAATTCCTATGACGCCCTGATGGGCACGGCCGACGTCGAGGTCGGCATCGCGCAGTTCATCCTCCCCCCGGCCTTCATGATCGGGTTCCAGTTCAAGCTGAGCAAGGGCAACCCCGCCAACCTGGAGAAGGCGAGCCAGGCGTGGGACGAGGCCGCCCAGGCCATCGAGCAGACCAAGACGGTCCTCCAGCAGCGCGTGTCCGCCATTTCGGCCGCGGACTGGACGGCCAAGGACCGTCCGGCCTACGAGCAGAAGGTGCAGGAGTTCGTCACCCAGCTCGACATCCTGCAGACCTACTGCCAGGCCGTCAGCATCGCGCTGATCTCGTTCGCGTGGGCGCTGATGATCTACGCGATCTTCGCGGTCGCGATGGGCACGTTCCTCGCCGCGCTCGCGGCCGTCGCCGCCGCGGCCCTGGCCGGGATCATCACCGCCGGGATCACCGCGACCTGCGAGGCCATCGCCGCGACCTGCCTGACCGTCACGCTCGTCGCCACCGGCGTCCTCGCGGCCGCCGCGCAGATCGCGGCGATGGTGTTCCAGGGCGGCTCGATGCTCGCCGCGGTCGCCGAGGCGTTCAACGGGAACGACCAGGCCCTCTCCGACTTCATGACCGCGCAGGCCACCGGCTCCGCCGCCGCCCTCGCCAACCTCGGCCAGAACGCGATCAACGGCGGTCTCGCCTTCGCCGGGTCGCGTCCGGGCGGCAAGGGCCTGCCGGTCTCCAACGTCGACCTGGACGCCGACCGCAACGCCAACCACACCTGGAACGTCGGCGGCGGCGCGACCGTCAAGACCCCCGGCGGAACCGAGATCACCGGTGGCGGCCATGTCAAGTACGGCGACCACGGCTTCGCCGGCGGTGACCTGTCCGGCGGCGTCAAGACCCCGGTCGGCGTGGGCGCCGACGGCAGTGTCGAGTACACCGACGAGGACGGCATCGGGCAGGGCAAGGACGGCAGCGTCAAGTACGGCGCGAACGTCAGCTACACCACCCCGGGCGGCGTGCCCTCGGCCGGGCAGGGCAGCCCGGAGATCCCGATCCCGAACGTCGGCGGCAAGGTGGGCATCGAGGGCGAGCACGACTTCGAGACCGGCGAGGGCAAGGTCACCGGCACCGGCAGCGCCCAGTACAACGGCGGCGACGTCGTCAAGGGCTCCGGGACGGTCGACTACGACGGCAAGGGCGGCACGCACACGTCCGGCACCGTGGACACCCCCGGGGGCACCACCAAGTACGGCGACGAGACCCCGCCGTGGGACAAGTAGACCTTTCCAGCACGCCCTTCCGAACCGCCGGATGCAGGCGGTATGGCGGCAAGGGCAGCCATCTGTTCACTATTCGTCCGAGAGACACGAGGGCCTGACCTGTGTGCCCTAGTATGTCCGGAGCCTGATCAGACGACCGCGACGCAGCCCCGATTGGAGAGGCAGAGTTGGCTCCCAATAAGTCCGCCGACCCCCAACGGATCGCCCTGCACGGCAAGGACATCACCGACCGCGTCGTCCCGCGGCTGACGACTGCCGGAAACGCGCTCAACAGCGACGGCACCTACAACCTCGAAGGCGGCGATTTCAGCATCACCTGCACGGCCGCCTCCACCGCCTATCCCATCGCGGTGCAGTTCGGTTTCGAGGACATCAAATTGCTGATCGACACCGCCCAGGGCTTCGCGAAGAAGATCGACGCGTCCGCGAAGAACTACGCCAAGGCCGAACAGTCCAACACGCTGGCCTGAACCCACGAGCAGAACGACGCAACGAGGAGCAGGCAGCATGGCACCACAGAACGGCGGCGGCCCGGGCAACGGCGGTGGAACCGGCGGCGGCACGGGCGGCGGCGGCACCGGCAGCGGTGGTACGGGCGGCGGTGGTACGGGCGGCGGCGGTACGGGCGGCGGCGGTACGGGCGGCGGCGGTACGGGCGGCGGCGGTACCGGAGGCGGCGGAACGGGCACGGGCGGCGGCAACTCGTCGACCGTAGGAAGTCAGGGACGGGGCAAGGCCGTCGGCGCCGGCGGCGCCGCGGCGGGTGGTGCGGCGGTAGCCGCACTGACGGGCGGTTCGGCCACCGCCGTCGCCGAAACCCTGATGGACATCGCGATTCCCATGGTCAGCGCCGCGGTCATCCTGCCGCCCGCGCTCATGATCTCGTTCGAGTTCCGGCTGTCCAAGGGCAAGCCGCAGAATCTCGAGAAGGCGGCGGCCCAATGGGGCAAGGCCGCCCAGGAACTCGAGCAGTCGGCGAACGACCTGCGGAGCCTGGTGCAGGGCATTCCCGACCAGGCCTGGAACATGGACGACCGCAAGGGCTACGAGAGCAAGGCCGAGGAGTTCTGCCTCCAGGTCGACGCCCTGCACAACTACTGCATGGCGGTCTCGATCGCCCTCACCGTCCTGGCCTACGCGCTGCTCGCCTACGCGATCTTCGCCATCGGGATGGCCGTCTACATCGACGTCCTCCTCGTCCTGGCCGTGGCCGCGCTGGCGAGCATCGTCGGCGCCCCTTCGTACGGCGCCATCGTCGCCGCGGCCGGCACGGGCCTGACCATCACCCACGTCGCCACCGGCATCCTCGCCGCCGCCGGCTCGATGGCCGGCATGGCGATGTTCGGCGGCGCCGGGCTCACCACCGCCTACCAGGCGGGCCACGGCAACGAGGGCGCCGGTGGGGCGTTCAAGGAAGCGCTGGTGAACGGGTCCGCCGGGGCGGCGGCCAACCTGGTGCAGAACGCCGCCAACGCCGGTCTGTCCTGGATCAACCGGTCCGACGGCAGCACGATCAGCGGCGGCCTGCCGGGCGGGAAGTCCGCGGGCAGCAAGGGCTCCCCGATCAGCGAGGTCGACCTGGACGCCGACCGCAACATCAACGAGACGTGGACCTACGGCGGCGGCGTCAAGGTCAACACCCCCGCGGGTGAGACCGAGCTCGCCGGCAACATCAAGAAGAACGAACAGGGCTGGGCCGGCGGCGAGGTCGGCGTCAACCACAAGTACACGGACCCCAGCGGCACCGTCAACGGCACCGCGGGCGGCAAGGTCACCTGGGACGAGAACGAGAACGTCGGCGGCGGTTTCAAAGCCGGCGGCGGTCACACCCCCTCGGGCAGCAAGGCCGAATACGAAGGCAACTGGGACGGCAAGGGCGACTACTCCGACAAGTACAACGTGAACAGCCCCGCCTTCAACCGGGAGGGGTCCTTCAACAAGCAGAAGGACGATACGCCTCCCTGGGACAAGTAATGACCACCGGTCTGTTCACCGCGCCCTCACTGCGCCTGAACACGTCGAACCTGTACGAGATCCAGGACGGCGACTCCGGAATCGTCCTGGCCCAGCTCGCCGAGGTGGCACGGGTCCGCGCACCGAGGGGCAGTTTCCTCAGCGCCGACCGCGTCCAGACACCCCGCCTCACGCTGGCCGTCAACGCACCCGACGGCACGACGCTCCTGTACTTCGACCGTGCCGAGCATCTGAACCTCAGCCCCGTCGCACCGCAGACGGCGTTCGTCGCCACCGACGGCAGGGTTCTGGCCAGGGTGGAATTCGACAGCCACTCGGCGTTCCAAGGCGGCGGGCGGACACTGGGCACCACAGAACAGGGCTTCACCCTGACGCCCGCCGCCCGCCTGCTCGACGCGAACAACCAGCCCCTGGGCGACCTGGTCTACGAGCAGCCGCCCGACCTGAGCCGCCCCACTCTGCCCAATGGACTGGACGCCCGCACCATTCGCTGGGTCGCCACCGACGGCACCGTGCTCGCGCAGCGACGTGACGGAGTCCTCCACCTCGACAACCGGGTCACCGGAGTCTGGCGTCCCATCATCATCTGCTCCTACCTGGCGGTGGTCTACGAATTCCACCTCCCCTTCGGAGAACGCCAAGCCTCCGAAACAACACCGGAGCTCTACCCCGGCTACGCCGGCCTCCACTCCGCCTACGACGAGTTCCAACGGAACTTCATGGACCAGTACAGACCCCCTGTACGCACACCACTGGGCGTGGGCATCCAACGAGACCAAATAGACCGCCTACTAAAAATATTCGGCCCAATTGTAGGCGTCATAGCCATCATCATCCTCATCGCCAGATTCTTCGTCTGACCGCCCATTTCGCGATCACGGCGTTGGATGCGGTGCCGATCAGGAGACGGTGGGCAGGAAGGTCGACCACTCCGGCGCGAGCGGGAGCCGGGTCCGGTAACGTTTCCGCCGTTTCCACCCATCGCGGCCGAGGCGAGGTCCCGTGTTCGATCTCCCGATCGTACTGATCAAGCAAGTTTCTGATCAGCCGGAATACGAAATAAAGGACGCGAACGACCAGGTTGTCGGCAGGGTCGTCCGGACGGAGGGCCCGCCGCGCCCCCGAGGGGTTCGCGGGGCCATCGCCGAGGCCGTGTCGCCGCCGCCCCCGGGCCGCGTGGTGATCCAGGCGGCCGGGCTGGACGGGACGCCGGCCTTCTCGGTGGTCAGCGATACCGGGCGGCCCCTTGAGATCCTGGACCCGAACGGCACGCTGATCGGCACGCTTGAGAGCGACCAGGACGCGACCGGGGCGGAGGTGCGCCGGGTGGCCTCCGGATCGCCGTTCGGGAGCGTGTTGCGCCTCATCGGGGTCGGCCGTGCCATGCCGAGGGAGTATCACCTGCTTCGAGACGCCTCCGGCCGGCGGCTCTGCGGCATCTGCTGGGAGCAGAAGCAGCAGGGGCACAGGGGCGGTACCGCGTGGGTCCCGACCGATGCCGAATACACCGACGCGAACGGTGCGCGGATCGCCCGGCTCACCTACGTCCGGGCGACGAAGGCCGAGTACACGCTCAAGATCGAGTACCGGCTGTCCGAGCCGCTGCGGACCCTGGTTCTCGCCTCCCCGCTGGCCTTCGCTCTGGTGAGAGGCTGATCGACCGCCGGCTTTCGTGTGATCAACATGAAAGCGGTTCTCGTACGTCCACGAGTGCGCCTGACCTCGATATTTTCCCGTTTGACTCGAGTTGTAGTGATCCGGTGGATAGCGTGACGGGTACCCCCGTAGAGTGACGTCGTCTTAGGGCCCGAAGGCGCCGGATCCGAGGGAAAACACCATGGGCGATAAGTCCGTCGACGTGCAGAAGTTGCAAGATCACAGCAAGGAAGTCAACTTCATCGCCGAGGACAATCTCAAGGCGGCCGCCAAGATACTGAACGCCGGCGGGGTCTTCGACCTTGAAGGCGGTGACTTCAGCGTCACCTGCGCGGCCGCGTCGGCGGCCTATCCGATGGCGGTCCAGTTCGCCTTCGAAGACATCAAGCTCGAGGCTCGCACGGCCGTCAGCTTCGCGGAGCGGATTCGCAGGGCCGCGATGAACTATGGCGAAGCGGACGACGCTGCCAATGTCGGCCAGCGCTGAAGCGGTATCGGCAAGCGCCGAGAGAACTCCAGAACCTGATCAGAGGAGGCGTGCGTGACGCCAAGGACCGGCGGAAGCGGCGGTGCCGGCAGGGGAGCGGGGGCAAGG
>NZ_VCKW01000093.1 GCF_005889715.1 Actinomadura soli | reverse complement strand
CCCGTCCTTCATGAAGAAGGTCGTCAGCGTCGATCAGACCGAGGACGGGAAGCTGCACTGGAAGGCGAAGATCTTCTGGTCGAGCCGGACCTGGGAGTCGACGATCGTCGAGCAGGTGCCGGACGAGCACATCGTGTGGCGGTCCAAGGGTCCGAAGGGACACGTGGACGGGACGGTCAGCTTCCACGAGCTGGCGCCGAACCTGACCCGCGTGCTGCTCGTCCTGGAATACCGCCCCGCCGGTCTCTTCGAGCGGACGGCCAACCTCTGGCGCGCCCAGGGACGCCGCGCCCGTCTCGAACTCAAGCATTTCCGCCGCCACGTGATGACGCAGGCGCTGACCCGTCCCGACGAGGTCGAGGGGTGGCGCGGCGAGATCCGCGACGGCGAGATCGTCACAACCCCCCAGTGAGGAAGCGAATCATGAAACGCGGAAGCCGGATGGGCCGCTCGCCCGTCGGAAACATCACCAAACGGCTGCCCGGCCGCCGTAGCAGGCGGCTTCCCGGCCTGAACGGCCTGGGCAGCATGACGAAGAACCTCCCCGGCAAGCGCACCGCCGGAACGGCCGGGGGCCTCCTGCTCGGCGCGGGCGCGGCCGTCGCCGCGAACCGTGCGATCAGCGGACGCCGCAACGGCCAGGACCCGGCCGACGAGGCGGACGCGCCGAAGAACGAGCAGAAGCAGAAGAAGCAGAAGAAGGGCCAGGCCAAGGCCGCGGAGAAGACCTCAGAGCAGTCGGGCCCCGGGGTGTTCGGACGCCTCAAGGGCACGGCCGCCGGCGTCAAGGACACCGCCACCGGCGTCCTTCCCGGCATCGGCCAGAACGGCTCCAAGAACGACGGCAAGGACGAGGGCAAGGACGCCGCCAAGGGCGGCGGCGGCAAGGGCGGCGGGAAGAAGGTGAAGGTCACCAACATCGTCGAGCACATCGACATCGGTGCCCCGCGCCGCCTCGTCTACGACCAGTGGACGCGGTTCCAGGACTACCCGTCCTTCATGAAGAAGGTCGTCAGCGTCGATCAGACCGAGGACGGGAAGCTGCACTGGAAGGCGAAGATCTTCTGGTCGAGCCGGACCTGGGAGTCGACGATCGTCGAGCAGGTGCCGGACGAGCACATCGTGTGGCGCTCCAAGGGCTCCAAGGGGCACGTGGACGGGACGGTCAGCTTCCACAAGCTGTCGCCGAACCTGACCCGCGTCCTGCTCGTCCTCGAATACCACCCGCAGGGCCTCTTCGAGCGGACCGCGAACATGTGGCGCGCCCAAGGCCGCCGCGTCCGGCTGGAGCTGAAGCACTTCCGCCGGTACGTGATGACGCAGTCGCTCACGCATCCCGACGACGTCGAGGGCTGGCGCGGCGAGATCCACGACAGCGAGGTCGTCCGGACGCACGATGAGGCGCTGGACGAGGAGGAACGCGACCGCAAGGAGCGCGACAAGGAGTACGAAGAGGCCCGCTGACCTCCCCGCGCCCCCGCGCTCCGGGCGTTCGGCTCGCCCGGCTCGCTCGGCGTCCGCCCCGGATCATCGCCCCCGGGGCGGGCGCCGGGCGTCGCATCCCCGCTCCTCTGGTTGGCTGGGGTGAGAGTTTCCTGGCGGGGAGTTGAGGGACAGTGGCCTAGGCGACGGATGGCCCGCGCGTCGCGCGGGCCATCGTCGGCGTCGTGCTGACGTCGTTCGCCGAGGTCTACCTGCTCGCGGCGCCGTCGCGGACGGACGGCGTCGCGCAGGTCGGAACGGCGGTCGTGCTGGTCGCGCTGGTTCTCGCGCTGCAGCTCGTGTGGGTCGTCCACGAACGCGGAGGTCAACCAGGTCGCCATGGCGCTGATCATCGCGTTCACGGCGATCGCCGTGGTGAACACCCTCGCGATGGCCACCTCCGACCGGGCCCGCGAGTTCGCGCTGCTGCGCCTCGTCGGGACCACCCGCCGCCAGGTCATGCGGATGCTCGGCTGGGAGACCCTCGCGATCGTCGCCGTCGCGGCCGTCCTCGGCACGGCGATCGCCCTGGCCACGCTCACCGCGTTCAGCGCCGGGATGACGGGCGGGGCGCCACACGTCCCGCCGCTCGGGCACCTGGGCGTCCTCGGCTGGGGCGCTCTCCTCGCCGTGATCGCGACCGTCCTGCCCGCCCGGCTGGCCATGGCCGCCCGCCCCGCCGACACGATCAACACCCGCGACTAGCCGCCCGCCGCGCCCTCGCCCTTGGCACAACCTCGGTACATATGCTTGCGTATATATATGCGCTCGTGTATTTTCGAGGTGTGGTCAACAGCGTGCAACAGCGAATGACGGCGATCTCGGAGCCGAACCGGTTTCGGATCGTCGAGTTGCTCAAGGACGGCCCGCAGCCGGTGGGCGCGATCGTCGACGCGCTGGGCCTGGGCCAGCCGCAGGTGTCCCGGCATCTGCGGTTGCTCGCCCAGGCGGGCGTGGTCGAGGTGACCAAACGGGCCCAGCAGCGGATCTACCGGCTGCACCCCGAAGCGATGCGCGAGCTGAGCGACTGGGCGCAGGGATTCGCCGCCCTGTGGTCGGAGCGGATGGACCGCCTCGGCGCCTTCCTCGAAGACGACGGCCGCGCACCCGGCAAGGCGAACCAGCAAGGAGGTTGAACATGCCCGAAGGGACCGCGGACGGCATCGTGATCGACAAGTCGAGCAACACCATCCATATCAGCCGCACCTACGCCGCCGGCGTCGAGCGCGCCTGGTGGGCTTGGACCGATCCCAAGGCGATCGCACGCTGGTGGGGCCCGCAGGGCTGGGCCGCGACCGTGTACGAGATGGACGTGCGTCCAGGCGGGCGCTGGCGGTTCCAGATCGCGCCGGAGGACGGATCGGCCGCCCCGGTCCGCAGCATCGCCACCTACAAGGCGGTCGTCGCCCAAGCCGAGCTGCGCTACGACGACGAGTTCGCCGACCAGGCGTGGCAACCCGACGGCACCGGCACCTTCCCCACCGCGGTCACCTTCGTGCCGGCCGGCACCGGCTGCACCGTCGAGGTCACGGCCGGCTTCCCCGACGGCCGGGCGCTGCAGCGGGCGGTCGAGCTCCAGATGGCCGAAGGCTACGCCGAGGCCCTGGACCGGCTCGGCGACCTGCTGGACGCCCCGCACACCGGCACACCTTCACCCGAAAGAGAGACGATCATGTCCGACCTTCGCACCGTCACCTCCGCCGACGGCACGGCCATCGCCTACCAGAAGACCGGTTCCGGCCCCGCGATCATCGTGATCAGCAATGTCGCCGAGGACCACACCGGCGTCTCGGGCGTCGCGCAGGCGCTGTCCGGACACTTCACCGTCGTCAGCTTCGACCGCCGCGGGCGCGGCGCCAGCGGCGACCCCCAGCCCTACGACCCGGCACGCGAGATCGACGACATCGCGGCACTGATCGATGTCGCGGGCGGCTCCGCGGCCTTGACCAGCGGCTCGGGGGGCTGCGGCCTCGCCCTCGACGCCGCCAGTGCGCTGGGCGGCAAAGTGACAGGGCTCTACCTGTACGAGCCGCCCTTCATCGTCGACGACTCCCGCGCTCCGGCGCCCGCCGACTACCTCGAACACCAGGAGGCGCTGATCGCGGCGGGCAAGCGCAGCGAGGCCGTCGAGTACTTCATGACCGAGATGATCGGTGTCCCCGCCGAGTACATTCCCGCGATGAAGCAGGACCCTTCCTGGGACGCCATGGCCAAGTACGCCCACACCTATGCCTACGACGGCCGCATCATGCGCGGGCTCCAGGACGGCAAACCGCTGCCCGCCGACCGCTGGTCGATCGAGGCGCCGATCGCGGTGGCCGTCGGCGGCAACGGCGAGGCCTTCATCCGCCAGGCCGCCAACGCGCTGGCCGCACTCCTGCCGAACGCCACCGTGCTGACCCTGCCCGACCACGACCACTCCGCGTTCTGGATGGCGCCGGAACCGGTCGCCGAACAAGCACGCGCCTTCCTGCTCGGATGACGACCACCTCCATCCCCGCCCCCTAACGGCGTCATGGGGCGGGGATGGCTCATTCGGTCGAGGCTTCCCCGGCCGCTGTCAGAGGCCGGGGGCATACTGGCGGGCATGGCATCTGTGCCGCCTCTGACCGAGCGCGGCGTCGAGTTCGTCGAGAAGCCGGAGGAGCACCCGTACGGCATCGACTCCTCGTTCCGCGACCCGTCCGGCAACCACATCCGCTTGACGCAGGCGTACTCAAGGCCCTGAGCGCCGCCGCCCGCCGACCGGCCATTGCGCGCTCTCATGATCATGTTCTCTTTGCGGACGGTGATGGCGAGAAATCCTAATTATCCGTTATGGATGGTTTTCGGAGGGTCCATCATTTCGGTGGGCGGCGTCCGCGAGAAATGAGCCCACCCGGAGGCAAAGGGCGCGGCCGAGAAGGGGTGGGAGGTGAAATGTCCGGGGCTGCGGGGGTGTGAACCCTGGTGCGGACAGGTCAGGGGATCGTGGCGGAGCCGTAAGTGATCGCTTCGGCGCGAAGGTTCGGTGCGGGCCGCGCCGGAGGCGCTTGACCTTCGCGGGATTCACCCCTGGTCACAGCCGTCACGGCAACCTCGGAGGCGTGCCCGCTCTGCGTATTCGCTAATGTCCTCAATGGCAATGCGGACAGGCCCGTATTTTGGGTTTCTGGCCGCCCCCGGAGTGCCAGGTCTAGGTTTGCCGTAACGCGTGCGCGAGCGCCCGTGCGAGCGGCGCCGGCCGCCCCCCGAAAGGAGTGTCAGGCCGATGACCGATGGCACCCCCGGCCCGGAGCAGGGGCCCGAGACGAAGATCAACACTGATGTTCCGCAGTCCGCCCGGATCTGGAACTACTGGCTCGGCGGCACCGACAACTACGAGGTCGACCGCATGGCCGGCGACCAGTACGTCTCGCTGTACCCGGGCATCGTGCCGCTCGCCCGCGCCGGCCGCTACTTCATGGACCGCGCGATCAGGTTCCTGATCCACGAGCGCGGCATCCGCCAGTTCATGGACTGCGGGACGGGCCTGCCCACGGTCGACAACACCCACGAGATGGCCCAGCGCGCCGCCCCCGAGGCGAGGGTCGTCTACGTCGACAACGACCCGCTCGTCCTCGCGCATGCGCGCGCCCTGATGACCGGCACGGACGAGGGCCGCACCGCCTACATCGACTGCAACCTGCACGATCCCAAGACGATCCTGGACAAGGCGGCGGAGACCCTCGACCTCTCGCAGCCGGTCGCGCTGCTGCTCGTCAACGTCATGGGGCACATCGTCGACCCCGACGAGGCGATGGGCGTCGCGCGCGGGCTGATCGGCGGCCTGCCGTCCGGCAGCTACCTCATCCTGGACGACTGCACCGACGACAACGAGGCGTTCAACGCCGCGCAGCGCTTCTACGACGACACCGACGCCATCCCTTACCGGCTTCGCAGCCACGAATTCCTCTCCGGTTACTTCGACGGGCTGGAGGTCGAGGAGCCGGGACTCGTGACGGTCAACGAGTGGCGTCCGGACGTAGGCGTCGAGGTCGAGCTGCTGCCGACGCTGTGCGGGGTGGCCCGCAAACCCTGACGCGGAGCCGTCCTCCACGGAAAGATCGACGGTCTTGCGACCTCCGAGGCGGAGACCTTCCACGGAACGTCGCGGACGGTTCCCTTCCCGGCGCAATCTGTGAAGGTATAGTCGATACGGCCGCTCACGCCGTCCCCCCTGATTGGAGTCCCCTTGGCCTCCGTCACGATCACCGGAAGACAGTCCACCGGCTTCCACGGAGACCCGCTCGTCCCCAGGCTGCTGCTGGCGCGACGGCTCCGTGCGCTCCGCGAGTCGGCCGGCATCGGCCGGGCGGAGGCGGGGCTGGCGATCGGTGGTTCCGATTCCAAGATCACAAGGCTGGAGCTGGGCCGCTCCGGATGCTCGGAGCACGACGTCGCCGCGCTCCTCACCCTCTACGGCGCGGACGGCGGCGAGCGCACGACCCTGCTGGCGCTCGCCGAGCAGACCACGGCCCGCCCCTGGTGGCACGCCGACGCCGACATCGTCCCGGTGTGGGTGCGGTCCTATTTCACCGCCGAGCAGGCGGCCAAGCTGGTCCGGACGTTCGAGCCGCAGTTCGTCCCCGGCCTGCTCCAGGCCGAGGAGTACGCCCGCGCGCTGATCGATCGGATCTACCCGGAGCGGGAGGTCGAGCGGCGGGTCGAGTTCCGGATGCGGCGGCAGCGCGTCCTGCGCCGCCGGCCCCGGCCGCTCAACCTGTGGGTCGTCCTGGACGAGCGGGCCCTGTGGCGGCCCATCGGCGGCCCGGCCACGATGCGCGCGCAGATCCGGCACATCATCGAGCTGTGCAAGCGGCCGAACGTCACCGTCCAGATCGCGCCGGGCGGGATCTGCGGCCGGGTCGAGGGCGACGGGCCGCTCACGCTCGTCCGGTTCCCGCAGCAGGGCCTGCAGGACATGGTCTATCTGGAGCGAACCGACAGCGCGCTGTACCCCGTCCGCCGGGTGGAGATCGAACGGCACTGGCACGTGTTCAACACGCTGGTGACCGAGGCCGCGCCGCCCGAGCGCACGGGCCGGATTCTCGCCGGGATCCTCGCCACTTACTGACCGTTTCCGCCGGTCATCGCCTTATTCGCGCACTGCCGCACCGGCTCGCGATCGGCGCCCGGGAATGAGCCATGGCAAACGGCGCTCGCATGTCTCGTGGATCACATATTCCCGTCTGACCACTTCCGGTCTATATTCGTAAATAACGGATATTCGGGAGGGTCCGCGCGGTTACCAGGGGACGTACGCCGCAGGACCCTCGTGGCCCGTGTTTACCGGGCGGGCACCCGGTTATCGGGCATGTTCGAGCGCCCCGCACCACCGCCGCCCTCGAAGGAACGCCATGTCCGTCAGTGAGCGTTTGTGGAACGAGACAGAGGAACGCCGTTCTCGCGATGAACTGCAGACGGGGGAGAATTTTCCCGTCGCCAGCCGGCTCCTTCCGGCACGCCATCGCGCGCACCTGCTGAACGTGTACGGCTATGCCCGGCTCGTGGACGACATCGGGGACGAGGCGCCCCCCGGCGAGCGGGCCGCACTCCTCGACGCCGTCGAGCGCGATCTCGACCGCGTCTACGCGGGCACGCGCCCGGAGCTGCCCGCGATACGCAACCTGGCCCGCACGATCGCGGGCTGCGGAATACCGGCCGAGCCGTTCCGCCGCCTCATCGAGGCCAACCGGCGGGACCAGGAGGTCTCCCGGTACACGACGTTCGACGACCTGCTCGACTACTGCACCGTGTCCGCCGACCCCGTCGGGCACATCGTCCTGCACGTGTTCGGCGCCGCCACCCCGGACCGGCTCCGCCTGTCCGACAAGGTGTGCACGGCGCTGCAGATCATCGAGCACTGCCAGGACGTCGGTGAGGACCACCGCAACGGCCGGATCTATCTACCGCAGGACGACCTCCGCCGGTTCGGCTGCGCGGAGAGCGACCTCGACGCCTCCGTCACGCCGACCCGGCTGCGCGGCGTGGTGGCGCTCCAGGCGCGGCGGGCACGGGAACTACTGGACGAAGGAGCCGACCTCACCGTCCGGCTCCGCGGGTTCGCCCGCGTGGCCGTCGCCGGCTACGTGGCCGGCGGACTCGCGGCGCTGGCGGCATTGGACAAGAACGCGTACGACGTGCTGGGCGGCCCGTCACGACCGAGAAAACCGCGGCTCCTCATCGAGTGGTCGCGGACTCTGGGAAGGAGATGAGATGGACGAAGCCAGCGCGTACCGGCATTGCGAGGAGGTGGTGCGCTCGCAGGCGCGCAACTTCTCGTACGGGATCCGCCTGCTGCCCCCGCCCAAGCGGCGGGCACTCAGCGCCGTCTACGCGTTCGCCCGCCGGATCGACGACATCGGCGACGACCACGACGCGCCCGCCGCGACCCGGCTGGACAGGCTCGCGGCGGAGCGCGCCCGGCTCGCCGACCCGGGCGGCGACCCGTCCGATCCCGTGCTGGTGGCGCTGGCGGACGCGGCGCGCCGCCACCCCATCCCGCTGGACGCGTTCGGCGAGCTCATCGACGGCTGCGAGGCCGACGTCCGCGGCGAGACCTACGACACGTTCGACGACCTGCTCTGGTACTGCCGGTGCGTCGCCGGCGCCGTCGGGCGGCTGTCGCTCGGCGTGTTCGGCACGTCCGACCCGGACACGGCGGGCCCGCGCGCGGACGCGCTCGGCGTCGCGCTGCAGCTGACGAACATCCTGCGGGACGTCCGGGAGGACGGCCTCAGCGGCCGCGTCTACCTCCCCGCCAAGGACCTCGCCAGGTTCGGCTGCACGCTGCACCTGGACGAGCCGGGCCAGTTCACCGACCCGCCCGACCACCTCGTCTCCCTCGTCAGGTTCCAGGCGTCGCGGGCGTCCGAGTGGTACGACACCGGGCTGAAACTGCTGCCGATGCTGGACCGCCGCAGCGCCGCCTGCGCCGGGGCGATGGCGGGCATCTACCGGCAGCTGCTGAAACGCATCAGATCCGATCCGCTCGCCGCGCTGCGGACCCGCACGTCGCTGCCGGCCTGGGAGAAGGCCGCGGTGTCCGCCAAGGCGATGGCGGGGATCCACCGATGACCCCCGGGGCGGGGGACGGGCACGTCGCGATCGTCGGCGGCGGGCTCGCGGGGATCACGGCCGCGCTGGCGCTGCAGGAGGCCGGGCTCCGCGCGACGGTCTACGAGGCGCGGCCCCGGCTCGGCGGCGCCACCCACTCTTTCGAACGCGACGGCCTCACCGTCGACAACGGGCAGCACATCTTCCTGAAATGCTGCACCGCCTACCAGGGGCTGCTGGGACGGCTCGGCGCGGCGGACAAGGTGCGCGTCCAGGACCGCTTCGACGTCCGCGTCCTCACCCCCGGCGGCCCGGGCGGGCGGCTCCGCCGCGCCAAGGCGCCGGGGCCGCTGCACCTGATGCCCGCGCTCGCCCGGTACGCGCTGCTCTCGCCGGGCGACCGGCTGCGCGCCGTCCGCGCGTCGCTGGCGCTCGACCGGCTCGACCCGGCCGACCCGGCGCTCGACGAGTCGAGCATGGGCGGCTGGCTCGCCGCGCACGGCCAGCGCGACCGGGCCCGGGAGGCGCTGTGGGAGCTGTTCGTCACGGCCGCCCTGAACATGAGGCTGGACGACGCCGCGCTCGGACCCGCCGCGTTCGTGTGCCGGACGGCGCTGCTCGGCCGGTCCGACGCCGCCGACGTCGGCGTCCCGTCGGTGCCGCTCGGGGAGCTGCACGGCACGATCGCCGCGGCGCGGATCGAGGAGGGCGGGGGCCGCGTCCGCCTCGGCGCGAAGGTCACGGCCATCGAGGACGGGCCGAAGCTGCAGGTGAACGGCGCGCCGGTGAGCGCGGACGCCGTGGTGGTGGCGGTGCCGCACCGGGTCGCGTCCTCGCTCGTCCCGGAGGACGCGTGCCCTGATCGGGCTGAGTGGGCGGGGCTCGGCTCCAGCCCGATCGTCAACGTCCATGTCGTCTACGACCGGCCCGTGCTGGACGAGCCGTTCGTCGCCGCGATCGACTCGCCCGTCCAATGGGTCTTCGACCGGACGGCCATTAGTGGCGTCCCGTCCGGCCAATACCTGGCGGTGTCGGTCTCGGCGGCCGACCGCTGGATCGACACGCCGACCGCCGAGCTGCGCGAGGTGTACCTCGCCGCGCTGGAGCGGTTGTTCCCGGCCGCCCGGAGCGCCCGCGTCACCGACTTCTTCGTGACGCGGGAACGGCACGCCACCTTCCGCCAGGGCCCCGGCAGCGGCGCGCTGCGGCCCGCGTCCGCGACCCGGCTGCCGTGGCTGTTCCTCGCGGGCGCGTGGACGGACACGGGCTGGCCCGACACCATGGAGGGGGCCGTGCGCAGCGGTCTCAGCGCCGCCCGGCTGGTCCGGCGGCAGCTGACCGGGACGGGCGCCCGCGCGGGGGTGAGCCCCCGATGACCGCCGTGCCGGCCTCGATGACCGACGGGCGCGCGCTGGTGGACCGGGCGATGCGCGCGTCCGCCGAACGGCTCGACCCGATGACCCGCCGCGTCGTCTCCTACCACCTCGGCTGGACCGACGAGCAGGGCCGTCCCGCCGCGGCCGGCGGTAAGGCGCTGCGTCCGGCGCTGGCGCTGCTGTCGGCCCGCGCCGCCGGCCTCCCCTACGAGACGGCGCTGCCGGGAGCGGTCGCCGTCGAGTTCGTGCACGCGTTCTCGCTGCTGCACGACGACATCATGGACGGCGACCGGACCCGCCGGCACCGTCCCGCCGCGTGGACGGTGTTCGGCCCGTCCGCCGCGATCCTCGGCGGCGACGCGCTGCTGGCGCTGTCCGAGGAGCTGCTGCTGGACGAGCACACGCGGGGCGCGCACTGGGCGGCGCGCGCCCTCGCCGCCGCGACGCAGCGGCTCATCTCGGGCCAGGCGCTCGACCTCGGGTTCGAGCAGCGCGACGACGTCACCCTCGACGAGTGCCTGACGATGGCGGCCGACAAGACCGGCGCGCTGCTCGCCTGCGCCTGCTCGATCGGGGCGATGCTCGGCGAGGGCCCGACCCGGCTGGTCACGGCGCTGACCGGGTTCGGGGCCGAGCTGGGCCTGGCGTTCCAGCTCGTGGACGACCTGCTCGGCATCTGGGGCAGCCCGGACACGACCGGCAAGCCGGTGCTGGCCGACCTGCGGGCCCGCAAGAAGACGCTGCCCGTCGTGTTCGCGCTGGCCGCCGGGACCGCGGAGTCGGAGCGTCTCGCGGAGCTGTACGCGCTTCCGGGGCCGCAGCCCGAGGACGTCCTGCGGGAGATGGCGCGGCTGGTCGAGGCGGCCGGCGGACGCGAGTGGGCCGCGGCCGAGGCGGACCGCCGGATCGCGTCGGCGGAGAAGCGGCTCGCAGACTCGGGCATGGACGACCACGTCCGCGCCGAGTTCCGCGACATCGCCCTTTTCGTCACCTCCCGGGACCACTGAACTGTGCGGACGAGGAGCGCCTGAATTGACCACTACTAACGATCCGTTCCGGGGGGCGTGGGGGGTCGTCCCCCCACAACAGGACGTGTTTGGACTTACCGGGGCTGCCGCTGCCGCCGTCGGCGCCGCCCGCGACCACCTGCTCGGCCTGCAGTCGCCCGACGGCTGGTGGAAGGGCGAGCTGGAGACCAACGTGACCATGGACGCGGAGGACCTGCTGCTCCGCCAGTTCCTCGGCATCCGGTCCGAGCGCGAGACCGCGGAGGCGGCGCGGTGGGTCCGCTCGCAGCAGCGCGAGGACGGGACGTGGGCGAACTTCCACGGCGGGCCGCCCGAGCTGTCGACGACGGTCGAGGCGTACGTCGCGCTGCGGCTGGCGGGCGACCCCGTGGACGCCGACCACATGCGCCGGGCGGCGAAGTACGCGCGGGACGCGGGCGGCATCGAGGCGACCCGCGTGTTCACCCGGATCTGGCTGGCCCTGTTCGGGCAGTGGTCGTGGGACGACCTGCCCGTCATGCCGCCCGAGCTGATGTACCTGCCGAAGCGCGTCCCGCTGAACGTGTACGACTGGGCGTGCTGGGCGCGGCAGACGATCGTGCCGCTGACCGTGCTCGGGTCGCTGCGTCCCGTCCGGGCGTTGCCGTTCGACCTGCCCGAGCTGCGCAGCGGCGTCCGTCCGGCGAAGGACGAGAAGGGCTGGGGACGGTTCTTCAACGGGCTCGACCGCGTCCTGCACGTGTACGAGAAGCGTCCGGTGCGTCCGCTGCGGAGGGCGGCGATGCGCCGTGCCGCAGACTGGATCGTCGCCCGGCAGGAGGCGGACGGCTGCTGGGGCGGGATCCAGCCGCCGTGGGTGTACTCGCTGATGGCGCTGCACGAGCTGGGCTACGGCCTCGACCATCCCGTCATCCGGCGCGGCCTGGACGGTTTGGAACGCTTTACGATCCGGGACGAGAAGGGCCGCCGGCTGGAGGCGTGCCAGTCCCCGGTCTGGGACACGGTCCTGGCGATGAACGCGCTCGGCGACGCGGGCATGCCGCCCTCCGATCCGGCGCTGCGCCGTGCCGCCGCCTGGGTCGTCGGGGAGGAGGTGCGCGGGCCGGGGGACTGGTCCGTGCGCCGCCCGGGGCTCGCGCCGGGCGGCTGGGCGTTCGAGTTCGACAACGACGTCTACCCCGACACCGACGACACGGCGGAGGTGATCCTCGCCCTGCGGAAGGTCGACCTCCCGGAGGCCGAGGCGCCGATCGGGCGGGCCGTCCGCTGGCTGGAGGGCATGGCGTCCCGCGACGGCGGCTACGGCGCCTTCGACGCCGACAACACCCAGGACCTGTGCAACAAGCTGCCCTTCTGCGACTTCGGCGCGGTCATCGACCCGCCGTCCGCCGACGTGACCGCGCACGTGGTCGAAGCGCTCTGCGGGGAGGGACTCGCGGAGTCGCCGGTCGTCAAGCGCGCCGTCGTCTGGCTGCTGAAGGCCCAGGAGGCGGACGGGTCGTGGTTCGGACGCTGGGGCGCGAACCACGTGTACGGCACGGGCAGCGTCGTCCCGGCGCTGGTCGCCGCGGGCGTCGGCCGGGGCAGACCGGCGATCCGCCGCGCGGTGGCGTGGCTGGAGCGGCACCAGAACGACGACGGCGGCTGGGGCGAGGACCTGCGCTCCTACGACGACCCCGCGTGGATCGGGCGGGGCGAGTCGACGGCGTCGCAGACGGCCTGGGCGCTGCTGGCGCTGCTCGCCGCCGGTGAGCGCTCCCAGGCCGTGGACGCGGGCGTCCGGTGGCTGGTCGACAACCAGCGCCCCGACGGGACCTGGGACGAGGAGCAGTACACCGGCACCGGCTTCCCCGGCGACTTCTACATCAACTACCACCTCTACCGGCTGGTCTTCCCGATCAGCGCGCTCGGCCGCTATCTGCAAAAGGAGGTCCGGACATCATGAGCATGCCGATTCGCCAGAGCGTCCGCATCGGAAGCTACATCCTCCGCAACAAGATCCGCGGCAGGGACAAGTTCCCTCTCATCGTCGAACTCGAACCGCTCTTCGCGTGCAATCTCGCGTGCGCCGGATGCGGCAAGATCCAGCACCCGCACGACATCCTGAAGAAACGGATGCCGGTCGAGCAGGCCATCGCCGCCATCAAGGAGAGCGGCGCCCCGATGGTGTCCATCGCCGGCGGCGAACCGCTCATGCATCCGCAGATCGACGAGATCGTCGGCGAGCTCATCAGGATGAAGAAGTTCGTCTTCCTGTGCACGAACGCGCTGCTCATCCCGAAGAAGCTCGACAGGTTCAAGCCGTCGCCGTACTTCGCGTGGGCGGTGCACATCGACGGGCTGAAGGAGCGGCACGACGCGTCCGTCTGCAAGGGGGGCGTCTTCGAGGACGCCGTCGCCGCCATCAGGGAATGCCAGCGGCGCGGATTCCGCGTGACGACGAACACGACGTTCTTCAACACCGACACGCCGCAGACCGTCATCGACGTCCTCAACTACCTCAACGACGACCTCAAGATCGACGAGATGATGATCTCGCCGGCGTACGCGTACGAGAAGGCACCCGACCAGGAGCATTTCCTCGGCGTCCAGGAGACCAGGGAACTGTTCCGCAAGGCGTTCGCGGACGGGCGGCGCAAGCGTTGGCGCTTCAACCACTCGCCGCTCTTCCTGGACTTCCTGGAAGGCAAGGCCGACTTCGCCTGCACCGCGTGGGGAATCCCGTCCTACTCCCTTTTCGGCTGGCAGCGTCCCTGCTACCTGATGTCGGACGGCTACGCCCAGACCTACAAGGAGCTCATCGAGGAGACCGACTGGGACGCCTACGGGCGAGGCCGCGACCCGCGCTGCGCCAACTGCATGGCGCACTGCGGTTACGAGCCCACTGCCGTCCTGAGCACGGTCAGCTCGCTGAAGGAGTCGCTCCGGGCCATCCGCGAGAAATGAGGACGGGTCACGGCCGCCCCACTCCCGGGACGTCCACCCCCGTGACCAGCACCTGACCGCTGCCCGGCGTCACCGGGACCTCCTCGGTCATGCCGCGGAACTCGGCGGCCACGACGAACAGCGTCCTGCCGTCTGGGCCGCCGAGGGCGCAGGCGAAACCGCCTCTGTCCAGGTTGATCGTGTCCAGGACGGCGCCGCCCTCGGCGACGCGCGCGCACCACCGGTTGGGCACGTCGGCGTACCAGACGGCGCCCTCCGCGTCGAGGCAGATGCCGTCCGGGGTGCCCTCGCCCAGGTCGGCCCACACCCGCCGGTTCGACAGGCCGCCGTCGGGGTCGATGTCGAACGCCAGCAGGCAGTGCCGGTAGGAGTCCGCGACGATCAGGGTGGAGTCGTCGGGCGTGACCGCCATCCCGTTGGGGAAGGCGATGTCGCCGGCGACCTCCCGCACCGTCCCATCGGCGGCGGCCAGCGAGATACTGCCCGGCTTGGACACCTCCCCGGTCATCGGGTCGAAGCCCACCCGGTTGACATAGGCGTTGCCGCGTCCGTCGATCGCGATGTCGTTCCAGCCCGGCTCGCCGAGTTCGGCGTGCGGGGCCAGGTTCCCGTCCGGTTCGCGGCGCAGCAGCCGCCCGCCTGCGGAGTCGACGACCAGCAGCCGCCCGTCCGGGAGGAAGGCGGTGCACAGTGGCAGCGACTCCACGCGCGCGACCACTTCGCTGCGGCCTTCGAGGTCGACGGCGACGACCTCGCCCGCCGTCCAGTCGGAGAAGTACAGCCGGTCTCCGTGCCAGCGCGGCGACTCCACCAGCCCCCGCCCGTCGAGCAGCGTCCTGACCTCGCCCATGCCCGTCACCCCAATCGGTTCGCCGCCGCCCCCGTGGACGGCGTCTCACCTCCTACACGAGCGGGCTCCGCCCGGATCGACACCCGCCGGAGATTTTTTCGGGGTCAGGTGTAGCGGCGCAGGACGAGCCGGCGCTCGCCGTTCTCGCCGACCTCGTCGGAGTCGATCTCGTAGCCGTTGTCCTCGGCGTAGCGCAGTGCGGCGGCGTGCCCGTAGGCGCGGTTGAGCCCCGCCAGCCACGCCTGGTCGAAGCGGCTCCGGTCGTACCCGCTGATGACGGCCTCGAAGGTGCCGTCCGGGCGGCGGCGGAACCCGAGGTCGTTGCTCAGCCGCCCGACATGGCGGCGGCGGACGATCACTTCGGCCCGTTCCGGCCGGGCGTCGCCCTGGTACCCGTACAGCGTTTGCGGCTCGTCGTGCGTCTCGACCGAGGAGAACCCGACCGCCGCGAGCGCCTTGGCGAGCAGGCCGGCATCGCGGAGCGTGGTGCGTACGCGGGTGAAGTGCGACATGTCGGTCCTCGCTTCAGGCCAGCCGGACGACCGGCTGCCGGTCCAGTATCAGCGCTTGGCGGTGCAGGTCATAGGCGGTGACGGTCAGGCGCTTGTGCGCGTCGACGCGGAACTCCAGGCGGAAGCGGTCCTGGCCCGCGACGGCGGGCGGATCGGCCACCAGGAACGTCGGGCTGTCCTCGTTCAGCCACAGCATCGAGCGCTCCTGGCGCTGCTGCGGGGTGACGGCCACGGCGCGGGCGCCGCCGCCCGCGTCGAAGGCGATCTCCAGCTCGGCGCCGGAGTCGCGGTAGGTGGCGTGCGCGAGCTCGTAGACGGCCAGCCCCAGCCGCCGCTGCCGGTCGTGCACCGCCTTGATCGTGATCGTCCGGACGGGCTCGGGCGTCGGGTAGGCGGTGCCCGCCTCGACCAGCGTCTCGAACTCGTACGCCCCCGTCTCGCCGTTGACGTGCCGGATGGCGTAGTCGTGCTGGACGTGGTCGTACAGCTCGCCGCCTCCCGCGATCCCGGCCGCGCCGGTGGCGACCGGTCGAGACGCACGACGTCCGGATCGAAGTGCAGGGCGACGATGTCCCGCACGGCGGGGATGAGGCAGCTTCCGCCGACGAGGAACACCTGGCGGAGGTCGTCCACGCCGAACCCGCGGCCCGCCGCGGCCTCCAGGCATCCGCGCAGCGCCTGGTTGACGCGCCGCAGCACCCCCCGGTCGCGGAGCAGCACGTCGAACTCGGCCCGCGTGACGGCGACCCGGTGCAGCGTGCCGGTGCGGGCGTCGCGGGCCTCGATGTCGGCCCGCGCGGCCGTGGCCAGCGTGCGTTTGGGCCCGCTCGGCGGACGCCAGGAGGCGGCGGAAGACCTGGTTGTGCCCGATCTGGTCGCCCGCCGGAAGGGGCAGGCGTGCGGCGGCGTGCTCGGCGAGGAGCGCGTCGATGGTGTTCCCGCCCAGGTCCAGGCCCCTCTTGGCGATGGTGCGCACCCCGGCGCCCGCTCCGGCCGCGTCGGGCTCCTGCACGCGGACCACCGACACGTCGAGGGTGCCCGCGCCGAAGTCGACGACGGCGAACGCGTCCCCGGGGTTGAGGCGGGCGTGGTAGCCGACGGCGGCGGCGGTGGCCTCGTCCACGACCCGCAGCCGGGCGGCGGGCAGCCCGCCCCCCCACCTCGCGCACCAGCCAGTCGCGGTAGCGGTCGAACGACTCGACGGGCGCGGTCGCGACGATCTCCAGGTCGTCGTCCTCGACGGCGAGCAGGGTGAGCGCCATGACGTCGCTGAGGAACTGCGTCGCGGCCTCCCTGCCCGTGATCTTGCGGTCGCCGACCCTGCGCGGCGCGTCGTAGGCGTGCCCGGACACGTTCGTCTTGGTGGACGCGAACACCGTGACGCCCGGCGTCTCGAACAGCTCGGGGGTGACCTGGGAGCCGAGACGGCGGGCGCCGCCGTCGCCCGCGTAGGCGATGAGCGACGGCACGACCCGCTGCACGGGCCCGGGACCGGCCTCCCTCAGCACGTCGACGCCGGGCAGCGGGACGGGCGCGCCCCGGCCGTGCTCGGCGTCCCAGCCCGCGACGACCGTGTTCGCGGTGCCGAAGTCGATACCGATACGGGTCGTCATGCGTCTCCTTTCTGGTTCAGGGACAGCGCGATGTCGTCGTCCGCGGCGGCCACGGCTCCCGTCGCGGCGCCGATTCCGATGTCGCCGCCGAAACGGTGCAGCGCGCCGACGTCCAGGCGCAGCAGTGGCAGCCGCCACAGCCCGCCGATCATCTTCGCGGTGAGGCTCTTGCCCGTGCCGGGGATGCCGATCAGCGCGATCCCCTTCGGCGCGGGCAGCCGGAACTCGCGGGCCGCGTCGCCGAACGCGCGCTCGCGCAGCCGCAGCGTCCGGCGATCACCAGGTCGGCGTCCGCGACGGCCGCCGCCCGCGCCGGGTCGGTCTCGATCTCCCGGCGGGCGAAGCCGGTCAGCACGATCACGCCCAGGCCGCTGCGCGCCTTCACCTCGGCGCAGAACGCGGCGATCGCGGCGGGCTGCTCCAGCGGCTCGCCGCCGGTCAGCGTCACGCCCTCCAGGTGCGCGGCGTCCGCCAGCACGTCCGCGGCCACCTCACCGGCCGTCCGGACGGACGCGCCGCCCACGCCGTCCGCCGGATGCGTCTCGGGGTTGAAACAGCCGGGACACCCGAGCGCGCAGCCCTGGCTCCAGATCACGTACCGCGTACCGGGCCCGTTGGCGACGCTGCGGGGGAGGACGGCGTGCACCCGCCACGGAGCCCGCGGACCGGTCACCCCAGCCACTGGCGGTCCTGCTGGTCGGCCTCCGCCTGCTGGTACGCCTCCTCGGTGAGCTCGTGATGTTCGACGTCCCCGCCGAGCGCCTGGACGAGGGGGTCGGTGTCGTCCAGGCACCGCGTCCCGGCCACGCCCTCGACTCTCAGCTCCACGGTGCCGTCCGGTCCGATGACGATCTCGACCTTCTCCTCAGCCATCGCGCACCCCTCACCGGAGACGAGCCGTCCCGCACAGATCGGTCCATTCTCCAGGAAATCCGGCCGCGAAGGATGTGACGCGTAATACGCAATGCCGAGCGCGGAGCCGATACCCGAGAGGGACGCCCATCCGGTCCGGCCGCTCCTAGCGTGATGATCACGCGACGAGAGGGAGAGGCCATGCTTCGCAAAGTGATCGCCGCCGCCACGATCGTGGGCCTGGCGGCGGCGGGGACGGTGACCGTGCCGGCGTCGTCCGCGTCCGCGGACGACGACCATCGGCGGCTCAGGCGCCTGATCAATCGGCTCACCACGGAGGACGGGGCGCCGGGCGCGATCGCCTACGTCGAGGACCGCAACGGCCGCAGGACGGTGATCAGGAGCGGCGTGGGCGACGTCCGGACCGGTGAGCCCATCCCGGTGGACGGCCACTGGCGGATGGGCAGCATCACCAAGCCGTTCGTCGCGACCGTGGTGCTCCAGTTCGTCGGCGAGGGCGAGGTCGAGCTGGACGCGCCCGTCGACCGGTACCTGCCCGGCCTGGTCGACCGCAGGATCACCGTCCGGCACATCCTCCAGCACACCAGCGGCCTGCCGGACTACCTGGAGCACCTGTCCCTGCCGGACATCATCGCGAATCCGCTCGCCCACCACGAGCGGAGCGACCTGCTGGCCACGGCCCTGAAGCACCCGCCGCTGTTCGAGCCCGGCAAGGGATGGTCCTACGGCAACACCGGCTACCTGCTCGCCGGGATGCTGATCGAGAAGGTCACCGGGCGCCCGTACGGGGAGGAGATCAAGCGGCGCATCCTGGAGCCGCTGCGCCTGCGCCAAACCTACGTGCCTCTCGACGACTCGGTCCTGCCGTCGCCGCACCCGCGCGGCTACGTCCGCACCGCCCCCGACGCGGCGCCGCTCGACCGGACGCGGCTCAACCCCTCGGTCGCCCCGTCGAGCGGGAACATCGTCTCGACGGCGTCCGACGTGAACCGCTTCCTCGGCGCCCTCGTCGGCGGACGGCTCCTCGACCCGCCCGAACTGCGCGAGATGATGACCACCCGGCGGACCGGACGGCCGTCCGGCTCGAAGTACGGCCTCGGGCTGGAGCGCGTCCGGCTGCCCTGCGGCGGCCACCTGTGGGGCCACGCCGGGGACATGATCGGGTTCTCCGCCCGCAGCGGCGTCAACGCGGACGGCAGGCGGGTCACCGTCATGGCCAACCTCAACCCCGGCAACACCGACGCGCAGGACGACGACCTGGCCGCCGCCCTCACGACCGCTCTCTGCTAGTGACGCCCGCGCCGGGCTCGTGGCCGCACGGGCCCGCACCGGAAAGGACGCAACAGACCGTCCGCGCTGTCTAGGTGATGTCGCGGCGGACGGTCGTGACGGTGGCGACGGCCGCGAACGCCAGCCCGTACCCGACGAGCAGCAGCACCCCGCCCCAGGCCGGCAGCGTGTCCAGCTCGCCCGGCCCGAACATCGACGTGGTGAACGTGATCGCCCGCACCGCCCCGGCGGGCAGCCACTGCCCCACCTGCGGCAGCGCGACGGTGACGATGCCCTCCACGAGCTGCACCCAGCCCACCGCCACGATGATCGCCGCGATCTGGTTGCGGATCAGCGCGCCCAGCCCCAGCCCGACCAGCGCGTACAGCGCCATCGCCAGGACGGTGCCGCCCAGGATCAGCGGGACGTCATGGTCCAGCAGCGAGGTCGAGCCGCCCTTGATCGCCAGCGCGGGCAGCGCCACCGCCACCGTGGCCAGCACCGTCGCCAGCCCGAACCCGGCGCCGAACAGGAAGTAGGAGATCAGCTTGGCCGCCAGCACCCGGCCGCGGACGGGCGTGACCAGGAACGTCCCGCTGATCGTCTGGTGCCGGTACTCGCCGGTGATCCCCATGATGCCGAGGATCATCATGAACAGGACGCCGCCGCTCGCGCTGGCGTAGAACGCCCGGACGGTCTGCGGGTCGGTGACGGGCGGGATCGCCATGTCCCCGTCCATCTCGACCCCGGACAGCGCCACGTACACGGCCAGGCCCATCAGGCTGAAGCCCAGGCTCAGGGCCAGCATGCCGAGCCACATCCGGGTGGAACGGATCTTCAGCAGCTCCGCCCTGACCAGGTTGATCATGACTGCCCGCCCTTCCCCGGCGCGCCGACCTTCTCCGGGCCCGTCTCCTCCGGGCCCGGGCCCGTGCCGGGGGGCGCGGGCGGGCCGTCCGGTTCCGCCATGGTGAGCTCCAGGAAGATCTTCTCCAGTGCGGAGCGCTCCCGGCCGAGCTCGGTGAGCACCGCTCGCGTGTCCAGGGCCGCGCGCCCGACGTCCTCGGGTTCGAGGCCGGTCACCCACAGCCGGTCGTCCTCGCGCCGTACCCGCCCGCCCGCGTTCTCCAGCGCGACGGCCAGCTCCCCGGCCTGCTCGGTCCGGACCCGGAGCTCGCCGCCGGCGCCGACCAGCTCGGCCAGCGGCGCGTCCCGGACCAGCCGGCCGTGCGCCACGATGACGACGTGGTCGGCGGTCTGCTCGACCTCGGGCAGCACATGGCTGGAGACCAGGACCGTGCAGCCCTCCTCCGCCAGGTGGCGCAGCAGTGAGCGCAGCCAGTGGACGCCCGCCGGGTCGAGGCCGTTGGCGGGCTCGTCCAGGATGAGGACGCGCGGCTCGCCCAGGATCGCCGTGGCCAGCGCGAGCCGCTGCCGCATGCCGAGGGAGTAGCCGATCACCCGGCGGTCGGCGGCCGTGGTGAGCCCGGTCCGCTCCAGCACGGTGTCCACCCGCCGCTCGGGGAGCCCGGCGGCCGTGCAGGCGATCCGCAGATGGTCGCGGGCGCTGCGGCCGGGATGGAAGCCGGTCGCCTCCAGCGCGGCGCCGACCTCGGTGACCGGACGGTCCAGCTCCGCGTACGGACGCCCGTTGACCAGGGCCCGTCCCGAGGTGGGCGTCACGAGCCCGAGCAGCATCCGCAGTGTGGTCGTCTTCCCGGCCCCGTTCGGCCCGAGAAAACCGGTGACCATTCCCGGACGGGCGGTGAAACTCAGCCCGTCCACGGCACGAACCGGGCCGAAATGCTTGGTCAGGCCCTCAACCGAGATCATGCGGGCATTCTTCCAGCCCGCACGCCCGATTACCGGCTCGGGGCGGCGGCGGGCTGGAAGAGCTCGACGAGGTTGCCGGCGGGGTCGGTGAGCAGGATCTGCCGCCCGCCGGGGCCGCTGACGACGTCGCCGTCGAAGGTCAGCCCGGCGGCGCGGAGCCGGCCGATCTCGGCGTCGAGGTCGTCGACGACCAGGTGGATGCGGTTGCGGCCGGGGACGGCGGGCTCGGGCGTGGCGCGGGCGCCGGAGCTGGCGGGCCCGGACAGCAGCAGCCGCAGCGGCCCGCGCACCACGTCGGCGAAGGCGGCCCCGGCGCTGGTGCGCAGCGTGAAGCCCAGGTGCGCGGTGTAGAAGTCGGCGGCCGCCTGGACGTCGTCGACCAGGTAACGGACGCTGGCGAGCTGGTCGGGTGCGGTCATGACGAGACCTCTCGTGGTGGATGGATGAGCAGGGGCAGCAGGTAGCGGATGCGGGTGTCGATGTCCGCCGCCGTCCTCACGAAGGCGGACCGGCCCGCGCTCCCGGCGCCGCCGGGGTCGGGAATGCTCCAGTGGACGCGACGGGTGCGGTCGCCGAAGTCGGGGCACACCTCGCGGACCTTGTCGCACAGGCTGATGACGTAGTCGAAGCGCCGTCCTGCCAGGGCGTCCAGGTGCCGCGGGCGCCGGTCGGCGACGTCGACGCCGTAGCGCTCGCGCAGCACCCGCACGGCGTCCGGGTGCAGCCGCTGCCCCGGGTGGCTGCCCGCGCTGGCCACCTCGACGCGGCCGCCCGCGCGGCGGTCGAGGAGCGCTTCGGCGATCGGTGAGCGGGCGCTGTTGCCCGTGCACGCGAACAGCACGGCGGGACGGCGTCCGGATGTGGCCTGCGGTAGGTCCGGGCCGGGAGCGAGCGCCGGATGCAGGGCCGGGTCCGGGTGCAGGGCCGGGTGCAGGGCCGGGTGCAGGGCGGCGCCGGCCGCGGTCAGCGCGTGCGCGCAACGCTCCAGGTCGAGGTGGTAGTAGCTGTCGCGGGCGTCGAAGCTGCTGCGCCGCGCGGTGACCAGCCCGCCGTCGCGCAGCAGCCGCAGATGGTAGGAGACCAGGTTCTGCGCCTCGCCGACCGCGTCCACCAGCTCGCGGACCCGGTGGTCGCCGCCGGCCAGCTCGCGCAGCAGCCGCCAGCGCAGCGGATGCGCGGCCAGCCGCACGAAGGCCGGGAGGGCGTGATCCGTGGACTCCATGCCGCCCAGGATACATCAAACCCGTTTGATGTATCTAGTGAAAGAGTATTCACACTGAAAATTTGGACCTGTCTAGAAGTGTCACAGAAGTGCGCCGCTGGTCTATTTTTAAGGAGCTTTTGCGCATTACGCGGCAAAGGAGCTGTGCATGCCCACCCCACGCACCATTCCCTTGGCCTGCGCCGTACTGGCCATGCTTGTCGGAATGGCCGTCCCGGCCACGGCGGCCGAGGGAGCCGGCGAGGCCCGCCCGCCGGCGGCCCAGGCCGCGCCGCCCATCATCGGCGGCTACCTCGTGACCGACGCGGACGCCCCGTGGGCCGCCTCGATCTATCGCAATGGAGCGTTCACATGCTCCGGGACCGTCATCGCCGCGACCTGGGTCCTCACCGCGGCCCACTGCGTCGGCAGCGGCCTCACGGTCCGCGCCGGCAGCGTCTACCGGGCGCAGGCGACCACGATCAACGTGACCGACCACCAGGTGGCGCCGAAGGGCGACCTGGCGCTGGTGCACCTGGCCTCCGGCCACGAGACCACCTACTCCAGGCTCGCCGACACCGATCCGCCGGTCGGATCGACGAACCAGATCTGCGGCTGGGGCCGTACCGGTTACAACGGCCCGCTCTCGGAACAGCTCAAGTGCGCGGACGTCCGCGTCACGTCCGTTTCGGGAACGTGCCTCGACCACCGCTACGGCCCGGCGATCTGCACCACCAAGATCAACGGGAACGCCTGGAGCGGTGACTCGGGCGGCCCGCAGCGCTACAACGACCAGCAGGTAGGCGTCGCCTCCACCGCCGACGGCCGGTCCGAGCAGACCTACGGGAGCGTGCCCGCGGGCCGGTCCTGGATCCGCTCGGTGGCCGGCGTCTGACAGACCCCGCCCCCCGCCCGGATCGCCCGGCCGGAACCCAGTTCCGGCCGGGCGCATCCGACAGGCCGAGGGGTCAGTCCCATTCCCACCGGATCCCGTGCACGCCCGGCCGCACCTCCAGATCCGCCACGCGGACGGTGTGCCAGCCGGACAGCCGCAGCTCCTGCACGTCCGCCGAAGGCGCCGACACGTTGGGCTGCCAGGTGCGGTGGCAGCGGGTCGGCAGCGTGTCCGGCTCGAACTGGACGCGCAGGAGATAGGTGTGCGCGGGGAAACGGAACCACCGCTGGTCGAAGGTGGCCTCCGGCCCGTCGTCGTGCACCTCGCAGACGTCGCGGTACGACGGCCCCCCGTGCACCGTCCGGACCCACCGGCCGCGGGGACGCCGCGGGCCCAGCAGCACGGCCAGCGAGTACGGCGCCAGGTCCAGGATCTCTTCGAGGGCGCGGACGGCGCGCAGCGACTGGGAACGTTCCGGACGGCACCGGCCGCGCTGCCAGTTGCCCAGGCTCGCCATGCTGACGTGGATGCCGCGCTCGGCGAGCTTGACGTGCAACCGCTCCAGGCTCTGCCCCCGCGCCCGAATCGCCCCTCGCAACGCGCGATCGAACGAGTCCGCCATCGTGGGTCCTCCTGACAGCGCCATCCTGCCGCCTGCCCGGTGATCATGGGGCCGGGCTGGGCCTTTTGCTGATTCTAAAGATTCAGCTCCCCCGTGCCGCGCCGCTTCGCCGTTGGCGGAAGTCCGGGTGGACGGCGGTGGCCACGCCGCCTCTCACCAGCCGTGATGCCGTATCGGCCGGGGCCGGGCCGGCCGGGGTGGAAACTGCGGGTGACCGACATGGAGGCCAACGACAGCGGCTACATCGACGCCTGGAGCCTCACCTTCTGACCGGCGGCCCTTCCCGCTGGCCAGGGGCCCCGCCGTCCGCGCAGGGTTGCGCGGACGGCGGGGCGCGGGCCATCATCGAAACATGATCTCCAACCGAAAGGGCGGCGACGCCCACGCGCGGTGACCGCGCCCACGCGGCGCGATGACGCCGCTCGGCCCGCGGCCGATGTCCGCGGCAGGAACGCTCACGACCGGTGGCGGGAAGCAGTCAAGATCAGGCAGGAATGGCTCGACCACGGCCTGTCCACGGAACCCGCAGACCGGCAGACCACCGAACGCGGCCTCACCGCGATCTACGCACGCATGTCCCGTCCACGGCCCCGGTTCGCGTGGGTCGACTCTCCGGCTCAGGCGGTCCCGCTGGTCGCGGGCCTGCCCACGCTGGACGAGCTCTACCTGCGGCTCCGGAACCCGCGTGCGTCGGGGCCGTCCCCGCTGGCCAGCGATCTGGCCATGGTCGCGTCCCAGCTCCGCGGCGCGCTCAGCGCCGGGGTCGTCCACGTCGATCCCGAGCTGGCTCCGGCGCGGAAGGGCAAGCACGGTGAACGCTGGCGCGAACTGCCGCCCGCGGAGGCGCTCCGCGCCGGTGTTCCGCTCGGCGTCGTGCTGCACCAGGGCGTACACACCGCCCTGCACCGGAGCCTGGCCCACGGGTTCCGCTTTGCCGTCCGCACCGTGCTGACCGCTCGCGGGCCCCTGCCGGTGTGCTGGTACGGGCAGCAGGACGCGGCGTGGATCGCCTACTACGACGTCCTGCACCGGCTCGGCCTGGCGCGTTACGGCCCGGACCAGCTCGACCACCTCGGCCACTGGGCCGCGGTGGCGCGCTCGTGCGGGTGGTGGTGGCCCGGCGAGGAGGTGTGCGTCGTGGTCGACCGGCCCGACCGGATCCGCACCGAAGCGGTTCCCGGGGCCTGGCACGACGAGGTCCGGCTCGGCCGCGACGGCGTCCGCTATCGCGACGGCTGGCATCCGCAACCGGCATGACCGCCCGGCGGGCCGGGACGAGAGTCGGTCTCGTCCCGGCCCGCCCCTGCTCGTCGCTCCGGCGGTGAGTTTCCGGCGCCGCCGAGGTCAGTACCTGCGCCACATCGACTACGGAAGGAAGGCGGCATGGCACTCGATCTCTTCGCCGGTATCCCCGTCACCGACTACGCGGCGGCGCTGCCGTGGTACGAGCGATTCTTCGGCAAGCCGCCGTCGTTCCTCCCGAACGACATCGAAGCGGTGTGGGAGGTGGCCGAGCACCGGTACGTCTACATCGTGCAGGACCCGGACCGGGCGGGGAACGCCCTGGTGTTCTCGTTCGTCGGCGACCTCGATGACCGGGTGGCCGGCATCGCCGGGCGAGGCATCGAGCCCGCCGGGCGCGAGGCGTACGGCAATGGCGTGACCAAGGTCATTTACCGCGACGCGGAAGGCAACGAGATCAGCCTCGGCGGCGGCAGCGGCGATGGCTGAGCCGGTGCGCTATGGCGCCTCCAGGAGATGCCGGTAGGACGGGAGCAGCCCGGCCTTGCGCACGATCGCGGCACAGCCGGGATGGTCTGCGCATGCCTGACCCGGGTTGGCGGGGCTCAGTTTCGTGTTCCCGGCGAATTGCAGTTCCCGGGGCTCGCCGCACCCTTCTTCCGGGTTCTGCTCGTCGGCCGGAGGCCAGGCTCCCGGATACTCCTTGCGCTCCAGCCAACCGGGCACGGCATCGTCCCAGAAGTTCCCCCGGAACCGCACGTTCCGGACGGGCCGGTCGCCCCACTCCTCGCTGCAGCCGCCGATGGAGGCCACGTAGTCGTAGACGACATTGCGGTCCACCGTCATCCACCTGGAACTGTCGTCGGTGTAAATGCCGACGTTCCATTCGGGGTTGAACTTGCTTTCGGTGACGGCGTTTCCGCTGACGACGGCGCCGTCCGCGAAAGAGGTGCCCTGCTCGCCCCGGAGGTAGATCCCGCCGCCGTCGGCCAGGAGCCGGTTGGTCCGGAACACCCGGTTGTTGAGGACGCGGTTGCCGTGCATGATGCCCCGCAGGTCCTCGCTGGGCCCGGACAGGATGCCGATGTACGGCACGTCGTTGACCTGGTTGTGGGCGATGGTCGTCTGCTGGGTCGCGGTGTCCCAGATGGCGGACGAGGCGCGGTAGTCCATTCCGGTGCCGTGGATCCAGTTGTTGCTGATCCGGTTTCCGCGGTTGACGCCCTTCATGTCGGGCGGGACGACGCCCATCAGGATGCCGCCGTCCGAGGTGCCGGTGATGACGTTGCCGTCCACGACGTTGTACGAACTGTTCTCGGAGAACTCCAGGGCCTGGGCGCCCAGGTGGACGAACCGATTGCCCTCGACGCTGATCCGTTCCGCGGTGCGGAATGCGACGTTGCCCGGCACCGTCAGCGGCGTCATGTCGCCGTTCTTCGCCGGACGCATGTACATGCTCCACGCGGCGGCGAATCCGGCCGGTTCGCTGGGTGCCAGCCACGTTGCATGCGCGAATGTCAGCCCCTTGAAGGCGACATCGTGCAGTGGGCGTCCGGCCCGTCCCGTACCGCTGACGAGTGTCTGAAGAACGGGAGCGATGACTTGGACGCGACGCATGTCCTCCCCAGCCCGCGGCCGATAGAGCAGCACGTGCCGCTTGGGGCTGGATCGGTCGAGGTACCAGCTGCCGGGCTCGCTCGAAAAGCTCGGGGAGTTCTCCACCGCGAACCATTCCCCGGGCGTTTCCGGGCCGTACAGATTCCGGAGCATGTCCCAGCACGGCTGGTCCATGGTGATCGTGGTCCGCTGGGCGTCGCCGGAGATTCCGGCCACGCCGCACCGGCCCTCGACATAGCCGTACCGATACACGAATTCGATGTCGGCGGGATTGCGCCACGTTCTCGGGATCGGACTCGTGGTGGTGTAGCCGGTCTTCGTCACCTTCAGCTTGTCCGCGAGCCCCGAGTTGCCGCGGACGAGACGCGAGGCCCGCCTGTCATCGACGTACAGCTGACGGATGTCGAGGCCCCCGACGTCGGCCCGCCAGAATCCCTTCAGCCTCTCGTCAGGCCGCCAGCCGGTGACCTGGCGGCCACCGCTGACCGTCACCTTCTCCTGCCGGGACGTCCCGTACCCGTACGCCTGGTAGATCACCCGGTGACCGTTGCGGCCCGAGTCGCCCGCCGTCTCTGTCAGGGCGAGCGGCGCCTCCAGCCGGTACGTCCCCGACCGGAAGCTCACCACGATGTCCGACGCCATCCGCGCCGTCCGCGCCCGGACGGCCTTCTGCGCACGCGCCGGTGTCGCGAAGGGCCGCTCGACGGTGCCCGGCCAGGTGTCTTTTCCCCACGGCGCGACGTACAACTGCTCGGGTCCCTGGCCTGCCCGCGCCGAGGCCGATGACGGCACCGTCGCGACCGGCACACCGATGACCAGCACCGCCGCGACCGCGCCCGCGCGTCTCCCCTTGATCCCCACTCCGCCTCCCGATCGGTCCGATGAGCCTTCGTCCTTGAAGAGCCTCGTCTCAACACTCCCCGCGGGCGGGCGGGGCGCGCGTCGGCCGAGGGTCGATCGCGCATCGTCCTCTGGTATCGGGATGTCTCGTCTTCTGGAGCGACGGACCCGCGACCATCGTCGGAATCGCCCGCGCCAACCGGCTGGTTACGCTCGCGCCGTGGACCATGCGCGGGCGAGGCGTTCGTGACCGATCATCAGCAACGTGCCCGTCGATGGCGAGACCGTCCGCCTGCGACTCGCCTCATGGCGGCCCTGGTGAGCGCTCTGGCGATCGGAGCAGGGTTCGGCGCCCTGACCTCACCACTTTTGTGGTGGGTCGCCGCCGTCATGTTGGGCGCGCCTCTAGGGGCGATAGGCGCGTGCGTCACCCTGCCCGGATGGACGGGTCTCCTCGCGCGATTGGCCGTTCCGGTCGGCGCCGCCGTCCAGATGATCGGGCTCCCGCCCGGCCGGAACGAGCGGATCACGACGATCGGGCAGGCGATCGTCCTGACGGCGGCCGCCGCGAGCATCGGCTTCGTCATCGTCCGCTTCCTCCGAACGGACCGGTCGGACGGGCCTTATGCGTCCGGCCCGTCGATGTAGCGGGCGAGCCAGGGCGGCACGTGCGGGCGGGGATACGCCTCCAGGTCGTTCCGGTAATCCCCGGGCGGCAGCATTTGGTCGTGCGGAAAGGGGCCATCGCCGTAGTCGTAGTTCACGGTCGTCTCGCCGCGGTTCGTAACGGTCAGCAGCAGCCGCCACCACGGCCCGGCCGACATTCCCGCCGCGACGTGCCGCTGGTCGCGGACGAGCGCCACCACCGGTTCCGGGACCGGAACGACGACCGACCGATGGTAGGACGAGAACCGCAGGTGGGAGATCTCAGCCGAGACGGTGAACGCGAATTCCGCCCACAGCCACTCCCATTCGGCCGGGCCGAGCAGCGCCAATTGCTGCACGATCGGTTCGATCAGCCGCGCGGCCTCCGCGGCGATCACATCGTCGGGACCGCCATCGGGTCCGGAGCCGACGATGGTGAACCCGCTGATGGCCGGTTCGTCCGACGATTCCTCCTGCTCAAGCCACCGCACGAACTCGGCCATGTACGCGTCGGCGTCCAGCCCGCCGCCTGTGTCATTCCCACCGCCTGTGTCGTTCCCGCCGCGAGTGGCACGTTCCCGCGCGGTGAACTCGTCCTGGGCGTATCGCGGCGGAACCGAGGACGACACCTCCTCGATCCGGCCGGAGTCGCCCACCAGGAACACCGACCGTCCCACCGGCATGTCCAGAAAGGCCATGGGGTCGCTCTCGTCGACGTCCACCGGCGCGTACACGCTCCACCCGGTCTCGAAGCGATCCGCCGCCAATCCCTCGGTGGGGTAGTCCAAGCCGCGGGTCCGGATCCAATCCACCACCAAGGAAATCGCTCGCGCCCCGTCCATTCGCCTGGCCTCCCGCGTGTTGCTCCCCGGCACCCTACGTGGTGAGTCGGCGACGCGGAAGCACGGAGCGGTGAATCTCACAGCTCACCGTCCTTCCGCACACGCCGGCGAGCGACCACCCTGAACCGATGGAGGTCAGCTTCGCCGACGACCACATCTGCTTCCTGCGCTACGACTTTCGCGGCGCCACGGTCCACCCCTTCGGAATGGTCACGCCCGACCAGATCCGCGACGCCGACTGGAAGGCCATCAGCCCCGAGATACGAACGGCCCGCGGCGAGACGCTGTTCGTCCCCAAGCGCCGGCAGGCCGACCTCGAACGGTTCTGCCGCCGCCACGGCATCGTCCGGAAAATCCGCCCGGATACCTGGGGCGACCTCCTGGAGCCGTTCCTGGACACGCAGTTCGACCCTGCGGACGAACGCGCGACCATTCTCCGCCTGAGCGAGGCCGGATTCTCGCCGGAAGAAGTCACCGGCATCCGGAAATGCCTCACCCCGCTCATGCACGCCTACAACTTCGACGCCATGGTCTGGGAATGGGCCTATCTCGGTCTGTACGACCTGCTGAACGCCGCTAACGCCCCCATTGTCGACTCCGGCCTGCAAAACGCCCTGGGCGACCCGAAAACGTTTTACGGCTGGACCATGAAGATAGCCGACCGACACCGCTGACCATCACACCGATTCCCGCATTCCGGCGCGGCCGTAATCGGGTCGGGGCGGCTCAACTGGCCGAACTCCCGTCCGGTAATCGCACCTCTCGCTTCTGGCCGATTCTGGACCTTGTTGGGCGCGCACGCTTGATCGATACTCACGTCCGCCGAAGGAACTCATTTCCTCAGGAGTGGTCAACGTGCTCCCTCACGTGCCCCCCGCCGTCCCCCCCGTCTCTTATACACACC
>NZ_VCKW01000092.1 GCF_005889715.1 Actinomadura soli | reverse complement strand
GCGGGGGTCCGCCGCGCCGCCGCGGGGCCGATAATGGACGGATGCGGGTAGTGATCGCCGAGGATTCGGTGCTGTTGCGCGAAGGGCTCGTCCGGCTGCTCGACGACGCCGGGATCGAGACGGTGGCGACGGTCGGGGACGGCCCCGGCCTGCTCGGCATCGTCGAGGAGCACAAGCCGGATCTCGCGATCGTGGACGTGCGGATGCCGCCGTCGTTCACCGACGAGGGGCTCCGGGCGGCGCTCGCCGTCCGGGAGCGCCTGCCGGGCACGCCGATCCTCGTCCTGTCGCAGTACGTGGAGGAGCGGTACGCGACCGACCTGATCGGCGGCGGCGCCGAGGGCGTCGGCTACCTGCTGAAGGAACGGGTCTCGGACGTCGCCGAGTTCATCGACGCGGTCCGCCGCATCGCCGCCGGCGCCACCGTCATCGACCCGGAGGTGATCGGGCAGCTGCTCGGCCGCCGCCGCTCCGGCGACCCGCTGGAGGCGCTGACGCCGCGCGAGCGCGAGGTGCTGGCGCTGATGGCGCAGGGACGGTCCAACGGCGCCATCGCCGGGGACCTCGTCGTCACCGAGGGCGCCGTCGAGAAGCACATCTCGAACATCTTCATGAAGCTGAACCTGCAGCCCGCGCAGGGCGGGCACCGCCGGGTCATGGCCGTCCTGGCCTACCTGGGCCGCACCGACGTCTGACCCTCGCGACGCCACGTCGGAGAACGTCCAAGATCGGGAATGCCCCGTGACGTCGGCACGTTCACCTATCTGGCACACTTGGGCGAGTGGTTTTCATCCGGCGGGTCTCGGCGGCCGACACTTCCGGCTCCCACCGAGGATGAGAATCGCTCAGAGCCGACCGCTGCGGTACCGGTTCACGTCCCCACGCCTCTCCTGGCCCCGCCATGCGGACACGGCCATGCGAGCACGGAGCGCCCGGCGACCGCCAGAAGCGAGGAGAACCATGAAGCCTGACATTCACCCGAACTATGTCGTCACCACGGTGACGTGCACGTGCGGCAACACGTTCGAGACCCGCAGCACCGCCGAGAACGGCGTGATCCACGCGGACGTCTGCTCGAACTGCCACCCGTTCTACACGGGCAAGCAGAAGATCCTCGACACCGGTGGCCGGGTGGCGCGCTTCGAGCAGCGCTTCGGCAAGAAGAAGGCCGGAAAGTAGGACGAGCGCCGCACCTACAGCGACCATCGACGGCCCGGGGACTCGCCATGGGTCCCCGGGCCTTCCAAGTCGGCGTCCGGAGGCCGCCGCGAACCGCCGCGAACCGCCGCCCGTTGCGGACCATCGCGGTCATCGCGGCCCACGGCGCCGGAACGGGCCAGGACACATCGTGAATCTCGACGAACTGATCAGCGAATACGCGGACATCGAGGAACGGCTCGCCGATCCGTCCGTCCATGCCGACCAGGGCCTGGCGCGCAAGCTCGGCAAGCGCTACGCCGAGCTCCGGCCGATCGTCGAGACGCACCGGGAGCTGGCGCTGACCGAGGACGACCTCGCCGCCGCCCGCGAGCTGGCGGGGGAGGACGAGGCGTTCGCGGCCGAGGCCACCGACCTGGACAGGCGGCGCGAGGAACTCGAGGAGCGGCTGCGGCGGCTGCTCGTCCCGCGCGACCCGAACGACGCCAAGGACGTCATCCTGCAGGTGAAGGCGGGCGAGGGCGGCGAGGAGTCCGCGCTGTTCGCCGGCGACCTGCTCCGCATGTACCTGCGGTACGCCGAGCGCGCCGGCTGGAAGACCGAGGTCCTCGACGCGCACCCGTCCGACCTCGGCGGGTACAAGGACGTCACCGTCGCCGTGAAGGCCAGGGGCTCGCGGGACGAGGGCGTCTGGACGCGGCTGAAGTACGAGGGCGGCGTCCACCGAGTACAGCGCGTTCCGGCCACCGAGTCGCAGGGACGCATCCACACCAGCGCCGTCGGCGTTCTGGTGACCCCGGAAGCCGAGGATGTCGACGTCCAGGTCGACGCGAACGACCTGCGCATCGACGTGTACCGGTCGTCCGGTCCCGGCGGGCAGAGCGTCAACACCACCGACTCCGCGGTCCGCATCACGCACCTGCCGACCGGCGTCGTCGTCTCCTGCCAGAACGAGAAGAGCCAGCTGCAGAACAAGGAGCAGGCGCTGCGGATCCTGCGGTCGCGGCTGCTGGCGATGGCGCAGGAGGAGGCCGACGCGGCGGCGGCGGCGGAGCGCAAGAGCCAGGTCCGGACGGTCGACCGGTCCGAGCGGGTGCGCACCTACAACTATCCGGAGAACCGGATCTCCGACCACCGGGTCGGCTACAAGGCCTACAACCTCGACCAGGTGCTGGACGGCGACCTCCACAACGTCACGCAGGCGCTCGTCGACGCGGACATGGAACGCCGGCTGGCCGAAGCCCAAGGCTCATGAACCTGCTGCTTGACGAGATCGCCAGGGCCACCGCGCGGCTCGCGGACGCGGGCGCCGCCTCGCCCCGCGCCGACGCCGAGGAGCTCGCGGCGGCCGTGCACCGGGTGAAGCGCTCGGAGCTGCACGGCGTCCCCGACAGCGCGTTCGATGCCCGGTTCTGGGAGTTCGTCGCGCGGCGCGAGGCGGGGGAGCCGCTGCAGCACATCACGGGCCGCGCGTTCTTCCGCTACCTGGAGCTGAAGGTCGGGCCGGGGGTGTTCGTGCCGCGTCCGGAGACCGAGGTGATGGTCGGGTGGGCGCTGGAGACGCTGCGCGACATGGACGTCCGCGACCCCCTCGTCGTCGATCTCGGCACCGGGTCGGCGGCGATCGCGCTGTCGATCGCGCTTGAGGCGCCGCGCTCCCGCGTCCACGCCGTGGAGAAGGACCCGACCGCGTTCGTGCACGCCACCCGCAACATCGAGGAGCTGGACGAGCGCGGCCGCGTCCGGCCGCACCTGGACGACTTCGCGTCCGCGCTGCCCGAGCTGGACGGCACCGTCGACCTGGTCGTGTCGAACCCGCCGTACATCCCGATGAGCGAGTGGGAGTACGTGCCGCGCGACGTCCGCGACCATGATCCGGCCGATGCGCTGTGGGGCGGCGGGGACGACGGCCTCGACGCGATCCGCGTGGTGGAGCGCACCGCGCGGCGGCTCCTGCGTCCCGGCGGCTACGCGGCGGTCGAGCACAGTGACCTGCAGGGCAACGGCGTCTACTGGGTGTTCGCGGAGGAGAACGGCTGGCGCGACGTCCGCAACCGCCGCGACCTCACCAACCGGGACCGGTTCGTCACGGCGAGGATCGCGTCGGACTAGAAACCGCCCGGGGGTGTGGGGGGTCGTCCCTCCACAATGAACAGTGCTCGGAAGCGCCGCTATCCTGGGCGGTGCCATGCCGGACGAGCGCTGCGCAGATGGGAAGACGGGCGACCGTGAGCCGACGTTATGACTGCTCCGATCCGATGGAGCGCACCCGCGGGATCGCCGAGGCCGTGTCGGCCGTTCGGCGCGGCGAGCTGATCGTCCTGCCGACCGACACCGTGTACGGGGTCGGCGCGGACGCGTTCCTTGCCGACGCCGTGCGGAAACTGCTGGACGCGAAGGGACGCGGGCGGCAGATGCCGCCGCCCGTCCTGGTCGGGTCGGTGCGGGCCGCGACGGCGCTGGTGGACGACCTCGGCACCTACGGCCAGGACCTCGTCGACGAGTTCTGGCCGGGCGCGCTGACGCTGGTGTGCCGCGCCAACCCGAACCTCATGTGGGACCTCGGCGAGACCAAGGGGACCGTCGCGCTGCGGATGCCGATGCACGACCTGGCGGTTGAGCTGCTGAAGGAGACCGGCCCGATGGCCGTGAGCAGCGCGAACCTCAGCGGCCGGCCCGCCGCCCGGGACGTCGAGGAGGCCGAGAAGATGCTCGGCGAGTCCGTCTCGGTCTACCTGGACGGCGGCGTGTCCGGGCACGCCGACCCGTCGACGATCGTGGACCTGACCGGGTCCGTGCCGCGGCTGCTGCGGGCGGGCGCGATTCCGGAGGACAAGATCCGCTCGGTGGTCGGCGTCCTGCTGACCGAGGAGGACGAGGCGGACGAACCCTACGAGTCGGGCGACTCCGACGGCCCCGTAGACGCCCCGTCCGGGCCGGAGATTGGCAAGCCTTCCCTCACCAAGGGAGACGGCGCGCACACCCAGGACGCGCCCGCTGAGCCTTCTCCCGAGGCCGCTGAGCCCGCCGGTCCCGCCGAGGCTGGCGCGAAGCCGTCGCTCGCGAAGGACGACGAGAAATAGCCGGGGGCAGCGCGGGTAGGGCCGTCCGGAAGCGGTTCCTAACCTGGCGGAAGTATCGGCGTCGTTACACCCGCATGATGTCGGCAACGGTGGAACCATGCCTGACGTGCGTGGCCGTGTCCGGGGGCCCGCGATCACCGCGGGCGTGCTGCTGCTGACCCTCGTCCTCGCGCTGCCCGCCCCCGCCGCCGAGGGCGCCGGGGCCCCCGCGCCCCGGGAGGGGGAGCGCATCCCGACCTACGACGTCGTCCTCACGATCGGCGGGGACGGCGTCCTGTACGTCCGGGAGACGATCACCTACGACTTCGACCGGGCCGGCGAGCACGGGATCGTGCGGAGCGTCCCGTTCCGGCACGGCGACCGCGTGTACGACGTGCGGGACGTGCGGAGCAGCTCGTCCACCGGCGCCCCGTCCCGGGTCAGGACGACGCGGTTCCTGAACGACGTGCGGATCAGCGTCGGCGACCGGAACCGCGAGGTCAGCGGGCGCCAGGCGTACGTGATCGAGTACGCGGTGGCGTGGGCGTTCACCCCCCGCGCCCGCCACGACGAGCTGGTCTGGGACGCGATCGGGACGGGCTGGAGCGTGCCGATCGGGACCGCGGCCGTCCGGGTGGAGGCGCCGGTTCCGCTGCGCCACGCGACCTGCCGTGCGGGCGCCCCCGGCGTGACGACCCGGTGCCTGCGCGACCGCGACGGCCCCTACGCCGTGGACTTCATCCAGCGCGCGCTCGCCCCGCACGAGGGCATGACGATCAGGGTCAAGATGCCGAAGCGCGCGATCGCCGTCGAGCCGCCGCGGTACGTCCCGCCGCGCTGGACGGGCGGCTGGACGGGCACCGCGCTCCTCGCCCTCTCCCTGGCGGCCGTGGCCCTGCTCGCCCGCCGCCCGGCCCTGCCCGGGCGCGCCGGCGCCGGTCTGGCCGCGGCCGGGTTCCTGCTGGTCATCGCCGACATCGGGGACGACGTGGCGGCCCACGGGGCGTGGGCGTTCTCGCTGGGGGACCGGTCCCTCGCCGGGCTCGCGCTCATGATCGTCGGGACCGGGGCCAGGTACGCCCGCGGGCTCCGGGACCCCGCGATCGGGCACCGGACGGTCGCCGGTCGGACTACAGTTGGTCGGTCGCGATGTGAACAGATCGTCCCGGCGGGCCGTCTACCAAGGTGACGGCCCGGGCGGACGGGGTACCTAGCGTGCGCGGGCGGCCGCGCGGGGCGCGCCGGGCGGGATCGGTGAAGGGAGGCGCGGGGGAGTGCGTGAATACCTGCTCAGCATCCTGGTCGCCGCCCTCGTCGCCTACCTGCTGACGCCGCTGGTGCGCACGTTCGCCGTGTGGTTCGGTGCGCAGGCGGTCCCCCGCGAGCGCGACGTGCACGTCATCCCGACGCCGCGGCTCGGCGGTCTCGCGATGTTCGGCGGGATGGTCGCCGCGCTGGTGGTGGCGACCGGGCTGCCGGAGATGCGCAAGGTCCTCGCGGACGGCGACATCAGCGTCACCAGGGCGCTGCTGCTGTCCGGCGGCCTGCTGGTGCTGATCGGCATCGCCGACGACCGCTGGGAGGTGGACGCCCTCACCAAGTTCGCCGGCCAGGTCGCCGCGGCCGGGATCTTCATCATGCAGGGCATCCAGATCTACGTGATCCCGCTGCCGACGGGCGAGTCGCTGACGCTGCCGCCCGCCTACGGGGTGCCGCTGACGGTCCTCGTCGTCGTCGCCACGATCAACGCGGTGAACTTCATCGACGGCCTGGACGGGCTCGCCGCGGGCGTCGTCGGGATCGCCGCGCTGGCGCTGTTCTCCTACGCCTACCTGCTGTCGCGGGAGGAGGGCCTCAGCACGCTGTCCGCCGCGACCCTCATCGCCGCGATCCTGTTCGGGATGTGCCTGGGCTTCCTGCCGCACAACTTCAGCCCGGCCAAGATCTTCATGGGCGACACGGGCTCGATGCTGATCGGGCTGCTGCTCAGCGCGTCCACGATCATGCTGACCGGCCAGTTCGACCCGGCCATCCTCGCCAACGGGCTGTTCCCGTTCTTCGTCCCGGTGCTGCTGATCCCGGCGGTGGCGGCGGTCCCGTTCATCGACATGCTCCTCGCGGTGTGGCGGCGCACCAACCAGGGCAGGTCGCCGTTCGCGCCGGACAAGCAGCACCTGCACCACCGGCTGCTGGAGCTCGGCCACTCCACCCGCCGCGCCGTCCTGATCATGTACTTCTGGGTCGGGCTGCTGGCGTCCGGCCTGGTCGGGCTCGCGCTGTTCGACGCCGCCTGGATCACGCTCGGTGTCACCGTGCTCGTCGCGGTGGCCGGCGTCCTGGTCATGCTCGCCAAACCCCGCCGCCGTCCCGCCCAGGGCGGCGGTCCCCTCGCGCCGCCACCGCCCGGCCCGTCCTCGCGCCACCGCGCTGGTGTGCCCTGACGCGAAACGCGCCTGCGTGTGGACGTCGCCGGGGCCCGCTCAGGTGACGATCGGATGAGCATTGGGCGAACTCGGTTAGAGTCCGTGGTGCCCACCGCGGGCGCCCAGTCTCCCGGGATCGCATTACCTCTAGGGTAATTGTGGACATTCCGGACGCTTGTGATACCTTTCACGAACAACGGACGACCACTCAACGTGACCAGCCGGAGCCCTCATGCACACCTCCGACGCCCGGATGCTCCGCGGCGCCGCGATCCCGGCGGCAGCCGCCGGGGTGGGCGCCGTCCTCATCGGCCTGCTGGCCGCCGGCGCCAAGGGCGCGTTCGCGGCGGCGCTGGCCACCGTCGTGGTGATCGCCTTCTTCTCCCTCAGCGCGCTGGCCGTCTCGTGGGCCGCCAGGTACTCCGCGCAGACGATGATGCTGGCCGCCCTCGCCAGCTACACGGTCAAGATCCTCGCGGTGATGGTGCTGGTCACCGCCATGGACGAGGTGACGATCTGGAACACCAAGGTCTTCGCCTGGACGGTCATCGCCCTCGCGCTGCTCTGGATCGCCGCCGAGTTCCGCGTCGCGATGCAGCAGAAGCTCTACATCGACGAGCCCCAGAACGTCCTGGACCGGAGTCCGTGATGACCTGCTCACGGACGGAGCCGGCCCTCAAGGACTACTCCAATATGACCACCGCATGGATGGCCTGCTATCGTCCGGAGCGCGATGAGCGAGCAGAAACGTCGGCCGGAGGACGGCCAACGGGAATTCGCCGATGCCGCATGGTCCGTGCCCAGCTACCTCCTCTCCGGGATGATCATCTGGGGCGGTCTCGGGTGGCTGCTGGCCGAATGGACGGGCCAGGACTGGCTGATCCCGGTCGGCGTGATCATCGGTGTCGGGCTCGCCGTCTACCTGGTCTACGTGAAGTACGGTCGCCACTCCCTCTGAGCGGCCCCGCCGCAGAGGAAGCAGCCGCCGAGGAAGCCTTCGTGAAACATCAACACAGTGATGAAGGGAACGCCGCGTGAACGCGCTGACGGTCCTCGCCTCCGAGGGGGATGAGTTCCAGGCCCCCGGGACGGAGCTGTTCGAATTTCCGCCCCTCTTCGCCGGCGGCCCTGAGTGGCTCACCAAGCCGGTCGTCTTCGCGGTCTTTGGCTCGCTGGTGGTGTGCGCCTTCTTCTGGAGCGCGTTCGCCAAGCCCAAGCTGGTGCCGAAGGGCGTCCAGAACCTCGGCGAGATCGGCTACATGTTCGTGCGGGACGAGATCGCCCGCCCGTTCCTCGGCCGCAACACCGAGCAGTGGATGCCGCTGCTCATGTCGCTGTTCTTCCTGATCTGGACCTGGAACATCTTCTCCGTCGTCCCGATCATCCAGTTCCCGATCGCCTCGCACATCGCGTTCCCGGCCGTCCTGGCGCTGTCGGTCTACTTCATCAAGGTCTACCTGGGCATCAAGCACCAGGGCCCGGCGAAGTACTTCACGAACATGATCCCCCGGGGCCTGCCCCTGCCCGTCTACTTCCTGCTGGTGCCGATCGAGTACCTCTCGACGTTCATCATCGCGCCGTTCACCCACGCGGTGCGGCTCTTCGCCAACATGTTCGCCGGGCACATGATCCTGGCGTTCTTCAGCCTCGTCGGCTTCTGGTTCCTGTTCGAGAAGCCCACGGTGGCCGGCTTCGGAGTCGGCATCGTCGGCGTGCTGGTGACCATCCTGATGACCGCGTTCGAGCTGCTGATCCAGTTCCTGCAGGCGTTCCTGTTCACGATGCTCGCCGCCATGTACATCCAGAGCGGCCTGCACGCGGACCACTGAGCCCCTAAGGGCGGCGCCTCGACGTTCCGCCCGTACCGACAACCTCGTAAGCCCAGACCGGCGAACCTTTCGCCGGCCGACAGAAAAGGAATGAAGCAATGGGAGTCCTCGCCGAGGTCAGCGGTAACGTCACCTCGATCGGGTACGGCCTTGCGGCCATCGGCCCGGGCATCGGCGTCGGCATCATCTTCGGCCAGGGCGTGAACGCGATCGCCCGCCAGCCGGAGCTGACCGGCGTCATCCGCACCAACATGATGCTGGGCTTCGTCCTGACCGAGGCCCTCGCCCTGATCGGCCTGGTCGCGCCGTTCATCTTCCAGGGCATCAAGTAACGGGTCCGTCCCCTGAGGAAGGGCTGAAGACATGATCAGAGCGGCGTCCGTCCTTGCGGCGGAGGAGAACAACCCTCTCGTCCCGCATCCGTTCGAGCTGGTCGTCGGCATCTTCTCGTTCGTCGTCGTGCTGGTCGTCGTCGGCCGGATGCTCGTCCCGCGGATTCAGCAGACGCTGGAGGAGCGCACCGAGGCGATCGAGGGCGGCCTGGAGCGGGCCGAGCAGGCGCAGAAAGAGGCCAAGCAGGTCCTCGAGGAGTACAAGGCCCAGCAGAAGGCCGCCGCGGTCGAGGCGTCCAACGAGCGACGCAAGGCCGAGGAGCAGGGCGCGCAGATCATCGCCCAGGCCAAGGAGCAGGCCCAGGTCGAGGCGCGCCGGATCGTCGAGAACGCCAAGGCGCAGATCGAGGCGGAGCGGCAGCAGGCGTTGCAGTCGCTGCGGGCCGAGATCGGCACCCTGTCGGTCGAGCTGGCCGGGCGGGTCGTGGGCGAGTCTCTTGAGGACAGCGCGCGGCAGAGCCGGGTCGTCGACCGGTTCCTCGAGGAGCTCGAGGAGCGCGCTCGCACGCAGGAGCAGATCACATCATGACCATCACGGGAGCGGTGAGCAGGGCGTCGCTGGCCGAGGCGAAGGAGCGGCTGGAGTCGGTCATTGACTCCGGCGACTCCGACCTCGGCGTGCTCGGCGGCGACCTGTTCGCGGTGCTGCACCTGATCGACCGCGAGCACGGCCTGCGGCGGGCGGTCTCCGACCCGGCGCGGGACGGCGCCGACAAGGCGCAGCTCGTCCGGATCCTGCTGGAGGGCAAGGTGTCACCGGCCGCTCTCGGGCTGGTCGCCGACGTCGTCCGGCTGCGCTGGTCCAAGCCGTCGGAGCTGGCGGACGGGGTGGAGACCCTCGCGGTCACCGCCGAGGCCGCCCGCGCCGAGGCCGAAAGCCGGATCGACGACCTGGAGGACGAGCTGTTCAGGTTCTCCCGCGTCGTCGAGGGCGAGCCCGAGCTGCGCGGCGCCCTCGCCGGGCGGGGGCTGCCGGACGATCGCAAGCTCGGCGTGGTCAACGCCCTGCTGGACGGCAAGGTCACCGCGTCGACCCTGACGCTGGTCACCGAACTGGTGCTGCGCCCGCGAGGACGTAGCCTGGAAGGCGGGCTCGCCGAGTACGGCAAGCTCGTCGCCCAGCGCAGGCAGCGGCTGGTCGCGCTCGTGCGCACGCCCGCCGAGCTGCCGGAGGCGCAGCGGACGCGGCTCGCCGCGGTGCTCGCCACCGCCTACGGCCATGACGTACACCTGAACATCGAGATCGACCCCACGGTGATCGGCGGAATGTCGATCGAGATCGGGGACGAGATCATCGACGGCACGATCGCCGGACGGCTGGACGACGTCCGCCGGCGGCTCGGTACCGGCTGAGGCCGGCAGAGCGGACTCTGAGGAGCAAGAGAGGAATCATGGCGGAGCTGACGATCCGTCCGGATGAGATCCGGAACGCGCTGGAGCGCTTCGTCCAGTCGTACGAGCCCGATGCCGCCGCGCGCGAAGAGGTCGGCACCGTCGTCGATTCCGGCGACGGCATCGCCCACATCGAGGGCCTGCCGTCCGCGATGGCGAACGAACTCATCGAGTTCGAGGACGGCACCCGCGGCCTGGCTCTGAACCTGGACGTACGCGAGATCGGCGCCGTTGTCCTGGGTGACTTCAGCAAGATCGAGGAGGGCCAGAAGGCCCGCCGCACCGGCGAGGTCCTCTCGGCCCCCGTCGGCGACGGCTTCCTCGGCCGCGTCGTGGACGCGCTGGGCAACCCCCTGGACGGCAAGGGCCCGATCGAGAGCACCGAGCGCCGCGCGCTCGAACTGCAGGCCCCCACGGTCGTGCAGCGCCAGTCGGTCAGCGAGCCGCTGCAGACCGGCATCAAGGCGATCGACGCGATGACCCCGATCGGCCGCGGCCAGCGGCAGCTGATCATCGGTGACCGGCAGACGGGCAAGACGACCGTCTGCGTGGACACGATCATCAACCAGAAGGAGAACTGGGAGTCCGGCGACGAGAAGAAGCAGGTCCGCTGCATCTACGTCGCGATCGGGCAGAAGGGCTCCACGATCGCGAACGTCCGCCGCTCCCTGGAGGAGGCCGGCGCGCTGGAGTACACCACGATCGTGGCGGCGCCCGCGTCCGAGCCGGCGGGCTACAAGTACATCGCCCCCTACACCGGGTCCGCGATCGGCCAGCACTGGATGTACCAGGGCAAGCACGTCCTGATCATCTTCGACGACCTGTCGAAGCAGGCCGAGGCGTACCGCGCCGTGTCGCTGCTGCTGCGCCGCCCCCCGGGCCGCGAGGCCTACCCCGGTGACGTGTTCTACCTGCACTCGCGGCTGCTGGAGCGCTGCGCGAAGCTGTCGGACGACATGGGCGCCGGTTCGATGACGGGTCTGCCGATCATCGAGACCAAGGGCAACGACGTGTCGGCGTACATCCCGACGAACGTCATCTCCATCACCGACGGGCAGTGCTTCCTCGAGTCGGACCTGTTCAACCAGGGCGTCCGGCCGGCGATCAACGTCGGCATCTCGGTGTCCAGGGTCGGCGGCGACGCGCAGGTCAAGGCGATGAAGCAGGTCGCCGGCACGCTGCGGCTGGCGCTGTCGCAGTTCCGCGACCTGGAGGCGTTCGCGGCGTTCGCCTCCGACCTGGACGCCGCGTCCCGCGCCCAGCTGGACCGCGGCGCCCGCCTGGTCGAGCTGCTGAAGCAGCCGCAGGGCAGCCCGTTCCCGGTCGAGCAGGAGATCGTGTCCGTGTGGGCGGGCACCTCCGGCGAGCTGGACGACGTGCCCGTCGCCGACGTCCGCCGCTTCGAGCGCGAGTTCCTCGACTACATGGAGCGCGAGGAGAGCGGCTTCCTGACCTCGCTCCGGGAGACCGGGAAGCTGTCGGACGACGCCCTCACCAGCCTCAAGAACGCCGTCACGGAGTTCAAGAAGGGCTTCCAGACCAGCGAGGGCGAGCTGCTGGCGGAGGAGCCCGTCGAGCCGATCGCGGACGAGGACGTCGAGCAGGAGACGATCACCCGCGTCAAGAAGGACTGACGGCGATGGCCGCACAGCTTCGCCAGCTCAGGCAGCGGATCAAGACGGTCAAGTCGACCGCCAAGATCACGCGTGCCCAGGAGATGATCGCCACGTCGCGGATCGTCAAGGCCCAGCAGGCGGTGGCGGCGTCCAAGCCGTACGCCGACCAGATCACGCAGGCCCTGACCGCGCTGGTGAGCCATCATGTGGGGATCGACCATCCGCTCCTGAAGGAGCAGCCGGCCGACAACCGCAGCGCCGTCCTGATCGTCACCAGCGACCGGGGGTTCTGCGGCGCCTACAACGCCAACGTGATCCGCGAGGCGGAGTCGCTGATCAGGTCGCTGCGGGCGGAGGGCCGCGAGCCCGTCCCGTACGTCATCGGCAACAAGGGCATCACCTGGTACCGGTTCCGCGACCGGGACGTCGCCGAGAGCTGGCACGGGTTCAGCGACCGGCCGGCGTTCGTGAACGCCGAGGAGATCGGCCGGCGGCTGACCGACGACTTCCTGAAGACGGACGCGGAGGGCGGCGTCGGTGAGATCCACGTGGTCTACACCGAGTTCGTCTCAATGCTGACCCAGGCCGTCCGGGTCACCCGGCTGATGCCGCTGGAGATCGAGGAGGCGTCGTCGGACAAGGTCCCGCCGGCGTACGAGTTCGAGCCGTCCGCGTCGGCCGCGCTCGACCTGCTCCTGCCCAACTACATCGAGAGCCGCATCTTCCACATGCTGCTTCAGTCGGCGGCGTCGTTCCAGGCGTCCGTCCGGCGGGCCATGAAGTCGGCGACCGACAATGCCAACGAACTGCTCGGGGTCTACACGCGCCAGATGAACCAGGCGCGGCAGGCCGCGATCACCCAGGAAATCAGCGAGATCGTCGGTGGCGCTGACGCGCTCGCCGAGTCTGGCGGGGAGTGATAATGACTGCTCAGGTAGAGACGGCGACCGCGACCGGGCGCGTCGCCCGAGTCATCGGCCCGGTCGTCGACGTGGAGTTCCCCGCCGACGCCATCCCGGACATCTACCAGGCGCTGCACGCGCAGGTGGCGCTGGGCGGCGAGGAGAAGACCCTGACGTTCGAGGTCGCCCAGCACCTCGGCGACAACATGGTCCGGGCGATCTCGATGCAGCCGACCGACGGCCTCGTCCGCGGCGCGCCGGTGACCGACACCGGCAAGTCGATCGCGGTGCCGGTCGGCGAGATCACCAAGGGGCACGTGTGGAACTGCCTCGGTGACGCGCTGGACGTCCCGACCGCCTCGCTGGAGATCAACGAGCGCTGGGGCATCCACCGCCGCGCGCCCGCCTTCGACCAGCTGGAGTCGAAGACCGAGATGCTGGAGACCGGCATCAAGGTCATCGACCTGCTGTGCCCGTACGTCAAGGGCGGCAAGATCGGCCTGTTCGGCGGCGCGGGCGTGGGCAAGACGGTGCTCATCCAGGAGATGATCCGCCGTGTCGCCCGCAACTTCGGCGGCACCTCGGTGTTCGCCGGCGTCGGCGAGCGCACCCGCGAGGGCAACGACCTCTGGGTGGAGATGGCCGAGGCGGACGTCCTCAAGGACACCGCGATGGTGTTCGGCCAGATGGACGAGCCGCCGGGCACCCGCCTGCGGGTCGCGCTGTCCGCGCTGACGATGGCGGAGTACTTCCGCGACGTGCAGGGCCAGGACGTGCTGCTGTTCATCGACAACATCTTCCGGTTCACGCAGGCCGGCTCGGAGGTGTCCACGCTGCTCGGGCGCATGCCGTCCGCGGTGGGCTACCAGCCGACGCTGGCCGACGAGATGGGCGTGCTGCAGGAGCGGATCACCTCGACGCGCGGTCACTCGATCACCTCGATGCAGGCGATCTACGTGCCCGCCGACGACATCACCGACCCGGCGCCGCACACCACGTTCGCGCACCTGGACGCCACCACGACCCTGTCGCGCGGCATCTCGGAGAAGGGCATCTTCCCGGCCGTCGACCCGCTCGACTCCACCTCGCGGATCATGGACCCGCAGATCCTGGGCGTCGAGCACTACTCGGTCGCGCAGGAGGTGAAGCGGATCCTGCAGAAGTACAAGGAGCTGCAGGACATCATCGCGATCCTCGGCATCGACGAGCTGTCCGAGGAGGACAAGGTCACCGTCCAGCGGGCGCGGCGCATCGAGCGTTTCCTGTCGCACCCGATGTACGTGGCCGAGCAGTTCACCGGCCAGCCGGGCGAGACCGTGCCGAAGGACGAGACGATCGCCTCGTTCAAGGCGCTGGCGGAGGGCAAGTACGACCACCTGCCCGAGCAGGCGTTCTTCATGTGCGGCGGCATCGAGGACGTCGAGCGGAAGGCCAGGGAGCTGGAGAAGTAGCCCGCACCGGCGGGGCCGCCTGACGGGCGGCCCCTCCGGCGCACGGCTCCCGGTGGACTCGGAGGGAAAACGTGGCAAACCTGAAGGTCGGGCTGGTCTCGCCGGAGCGCGAGATCTGGTCCGGCGAGGCCAAGATGGTGGTCGCCCAGACCATCGAGGGCTCGCTCGGCATCCTGCCGGGCCACGCCCCGGTGCTCGGCATCCTCCTCGACGGCAGCGTGGTGAAGATCGAGCCCGCGAACGGCGGTGAGCCGATCACCGCGATGGTCGGCAGCGGCTTCTTCTCCGTCGCGGCGGACGAGGTGTCGGTGCTGGCCGAGCAGGCCGAGCTGGGCGACGAGATCGACGTCCCGGACGCCAGGCGGGCGCTGGAGGACGCGCTCGCGTCCGAGGGCGAGGACGCGACGCCGGAGCGGCGGGCCCGGGCGCGGCTGCGCGCCGCGGGCATCGAGGCTTAGGCTCCGGCGGACGGCGGGGGATTTGGGCGAGCACCTGGCATGGGATGCGGGCGGGGTGCTCGCCGCGGTCGTCCTCGTGGCGGCGCTGTTGTACGCGTCGATGGCGGTCCGGCGCCGGCTGTTCATCCGCGGCGGCGGCACCGTGGAGTGCAGCCTGCGGGAGCTGTCCCCGGAGGGCGGAGCCCCGGGAGTGTGGCGCCTCGGCATCGGCCGCTACAAGGGCGATGTCCTGCATTGGCACCGCGTGTTCGGATTCCGTACCAGGCCCCGGCAGGTGATCCACCGCCGGGGCCTCGTCGTGTCCAACCGCCGCAGCCCCGGCCCTGAGGAGGCGGAGGGGCTGCTGCCGGACGTGAGCATCATCGAGGTCAGGGACGGCGACCTGACGGTGGAGCTGGCGATGGGCGCGGCGGCGCTGACGGGGTTCCTCGCCTGGCTGGAGGCGGCGCCGCCCGGCTTCCCCGTGGAGCTGCATCCCCCCGAGTGACCAGGCCCTGGCCGAGCGCGGCCTGAGCGCGGCCGGGATTGATGCGGTCTTGGGCAGGGATTGGTAAGGCGCGGGTATGGAATTGGTGTGACGGGCGCGCCGCCGTTGGCGGCCGGTGCGCCGCGGGTGAGGATCGCTGCTGGTCAGCTCTGTCCCCGTCCGCAGGAGTGCACGTGCGCAAGCTGCTCATCGGCGCCGCCGTGGCGGTGCCCCTCGCCGTCCTGCCCGCGGCCCTCATGCCCGCGGGGTCCCCGGCGTCCGGTGCCGCTCCGGCCCGTCCCGACCTCGCCGGGCTCGTCACGGCGAAGGACGTCGAGGCGCACCTCAAGGCGTTCCAGGAGATCGCCGACTACAACGGCGGGCACCGCGCGTCGGGCGGCGCCGGCTACGACGTGTCGGTGCGGTACGTCGCCGGACGGCTGCGGAAGGCCGGGCTCACACCGAAGATCCAGAAGTTCGCCTACCCGTACTGGCGGGAGAGGTCGCGTCCGGTGCTGGCGCGGACGGCGCCGTCCAAGGCGTCCTACCGGCTGGGCAAGGACTTCGTCACCTTCGCGTACTCGGGGTCCGGGGACGTGACGGCACGCGTGATCGCCGTGGACGTCCCGTCCAGGGGCGAGGGGACGAGCGGCTGCGAGAGCAGCGACTTCAAGGGCTTCAAGCGCGGGTCGATCGCGCTGGTCCAGCGCGGGGCCTGCACGTTCGCCGCCAAGGCCGCGAACGCGCGGGCGGCGGGCGCGTCCGCCGTCGTGATCTACGACAAGCCCGGCGAGCAGGGGCTGCTGAACGGGACGGTGGGCAAGCCGTCCGGGGTCCTGGTCGTCGGGACGTCCCGGACGGTCGGCGTCGCGCTGGCCAAGGCCGTGCGGAAGGGCGGGCTCACGCTGCGCGTGCGGACCGACACCGTCCACGGGAAGCGGCGGTCGTCCAACCTCATCGCCGACACCGGACACGGACGCGCCGACAACGTGGTGCTGCTCGGCGCGCACCTCGACAGCGTCCCCGCGGGCGCGGGCATCAACGACAACGCCACCGGCGCGTCCGCGCTCCTCGCCATCGCCGCGAAGATCAAGCACCTCGGCAAGGCGGGGCTGCGCAACCGGGTCAGGTTCGCCTGGTGGGGGGCGGAGGAGGAGGGCCTGCGGGGCTCCACGCACTACGTGAAGGCGCTGTCCCGCACCGACCGCGAGAAGATCGCGGTGGCCCTCAACTTCGACATGCTCGGCTCCCGCAACGGCACCCGCGGCGTCTACGACGGCGACCACTCCACCCGCGCCGGGACGCGCGCGCCCGCCGGATCGGGCGCGGTCGAGAAGATGTTCCGGGACTACTTCAAGGGCCGCCGCCTGCCGACGACCGAACACGTGTTCAGCGGGCGCTCCGACTACGGCCCGTTCATCGAGGCCGGCATCCCGTCCGGCGGCATGGCCACCGGCGCGGACGGCGTCAAGACCGCCGCCGAGGCCAAGGCGTTCGGCGGCCGGGCGGGCAAGGTGTACGACCCGTGCTACCACGCCAAGTGCGACGGGCTGAAGAACGTCAACCGCAAGCTCCTCGACACCAACACCGACGGTATCGCGCACGTCACGCAGCACCTGGCCCGGACGACCGTCGCCGTGAACGGCGGGGCCCGCCTGACCGTGGGCAGCGTCCCGGCGTCCGAAGCTCCCGCATGGCAGGGCCCGTACAGGCTCCGCTAGGCGGGCGAGACGGTGACGCTGCCGTTGGCGCTGCGGAGCTGGAGCTGGTGCCGCGAGCTCGAGTCCTGGTGGATGGCCGAGTCGATCCGTTCGCTGCCGTTGGCGGTGTTCATGCTGATGGCGTAGCCCTCGCCCGTCGGGACGCGGACGTGCACCGACCCGTTGTCGCTGGTGGCGCGGACGTTCGCGGGCGGCGTGGTGAGCCGCAGGTCGATGCCGCCGTCGCTGGTCTCGGCGGTGATCCGGTCGGTGGTCAGGCCGCCCGCGTCGATCGAGCCGTTGGCGGTGCGGACGTCGGCGACGGTGGCGCGGCCGCTGAGCTGGATGCGCCCGTCCTCGGTGCGGGCGGTCAGCTTGTCGGCGGTGAGGCCGGTCGCGTTGATGGACCCGTTGTCGCTGCGCAGGACCGCGGTCGCGGCGCGTCCGGCGACGTGGATCGAGCCGTCGTCGGAGCTGATCGAGGCCGACGTCGCGCGCAGGTCGGTCACCTTCATCGCGCCGTTGTCGCTGTGCAGCTTCACGGCCCCGCCGAGCCCGGACGCGACGACCGCCCCGTCGGCGTTGTCGACCTCCACGGCCATGCTCCGCGGAACCTCGACTCGGTAGGACACCGCGCAGTTCGTGTACCCGATCGTCGCCCTGGCGCACTTGGCCGACAGCGAGAGCGTGTTGCCCTTGGTGGTGTGCCGCGCCTCCGGCTTGTTCTTGTCGTTGGACCAGCGGAGCCGTTCCCGCACCTTCACGCTGGGGGAGTCGGACGCCGTGAGCACCAGCCGGCTGCCGTTCGACTTGATCTTCAACGCGGTGATGCCGGCGGGCGCGGAGTAGGCGCGGTCCTCCTGATGCGTGCCGAAGGTCAGGTTGCCGCAGCCGGTCAGCGTCGCCGCGGCCGTGGCCGCCAGAACGGCGGTGATCGTCAGGGTCCTCACGTGGTCACTCCTGTTGTCGCTGTGCGCCCGCCGGAAGCTGTGCGCCCGTAGGGAACCAGCCTGCTCCGCTCGGGACGGCGTCACCAGGAGGGGAACCGGTCTTCCGGGGGTGGGGCTAACCCCACCCCCGGGGTGTTCAGCGTTCGCCTCCGGGCTTCCAGAGGACGTCCCCGTGCTCGGCGTTGGCGATGCGGCACAGGATGAACAGCAGGTCGGACAGCCGGTTGAGGTAACGCGCGGTCAGCGGGTTCACGCCGCCCACCGGGGCCTCGGGGTCGCCTTCGGCGGCGGCGCCGTGCGCCTCGATGGCCGCCCACGCGGTGCGTTCGGCGCGGCGGCTGACCGTCCGCGCGACGTGCAGCAGCGCCGCGCCCGGCGACCCGCCAGGGAGGATGAAGCTGCGCAGCGGCGGGAGGGCCTCGTTGTGCTCGTCGCAGGCCGCCTCCAGCCGGTCGATGTACGACTCGTCGACGCGCAGCGGCGGGTACGGCGGGTCGGGGGCGACCGGCGCGCACAGGGCGGCGCCGACGTCGAACAGGTCGTTCTGGACGACCCTCAGCAGCGCGACGAGATCGTCCGGCAGGGCGCCGAGCGCGACCGCCGTGCCGATCGCGGCGTTGGACTCCTCGACGTCGGCGTACGCGGCGAGCCGCGGGTCGGTCTTGCTCGTCCGGGACGCGTCGCCCAGAGCGGTGGTGCCGTCGTCGCCCGTCCGGGTGTAGATCCGCGACAGGACGACGGGGTTGTCCCTGTTCTTCGCCATGTCGATGAGCCTAGCGACCGCCGCCGCCAGAAGCCCGTTCGGTAGGGTTCGAGAAATACCCCGGAGGCCGCCGTGTACGACTACATCATCGTGGGAGCGGGCAGCGCGGGCTGCGTTCTCGCCGCCAGACTGACCGAGGACCCCTCGGTGAAGGTCCTGCTGCTGGAGGCGGGGCCGCCCGACGCCGCCCCCGAGATCCACATCCCGGCGGCCGCGGCCACGATGTTCAAGGGCCCTTACGACTGGGACTACACCACCGTCCCGCAGGAGCACGCCGCCGGACGCAGCGTGTACTGGCCGAGGGGCCGCACGCTCGGCGGGAGCTCGTCCACCAACGCGATGATCTACATCCGCGGGGCCCGGTACGACTACGACACCTGGCGCGACTCGTACGGCTGCGACGGCTGGGGCTACGAGGACCTCCTGCCCTACTTCTGCCGCGCCGAGGACCAGCAGCGCGGCGAGATCCCCTACCACGGCGTCGGCGGCCCCCTCCGCGTCGAGGACCTGCGCTACAAGCACCCCCTGACCCGCGCGTGGGTGCAGTCGGCCAAGGCGTACGGCCTGGCCGCGAACCCCGACTTCAACGGCGCCGACCAGGACGGCGTCGGCTTCTACCAGGTCACCCACAAGCGCGGCCGCCGCTGGTCAACCGCCGCGGGCTACCTCCACCCGGTCAAGAACCGCCCGAACCTCACGATCGTCACCGACGCGCTCGTGACCCGCGTCCTGTTCGAGGGCCGCCGCGCGACCGGCGTCCGGTACGAGGCGCGCGGCGAGAGCCTGTCCGCCCGCGCCGAGGCGGAGGTCATCCTGTCGGGCGGCGCGGTGAACAGCCCGCAGCTCCTCATGCTCTCCGGGATCGGGCCCGCCGACCACCTGCGCTCGCTGGGCATCGACGTCCTCGCCGACTCCCCGGTCGGGCAGCGCCTCCAAGATCACCCGTTCGTGAACGTCATGTTCGCCACGCCCCGCGCCAAGGCCCTGTGGGAGCTGGCGAACACCCGGTCCCTCGGCCTCTACCAGGCGTTCGCGCGCGGGCCGTACGCGTCCAACATCGCCGAGGCGGGCGGTTTCGTCCGGACGGTCGAGGGCCTGCCCGCGCCCGACCTGCAGTACCACGTCCTGCCGTCGCCGTTCGTCAACCAGGGCCTCACCGAATCGCACGAGCGGCTCCTGTCGATCCTCGTCGCCGCGGTCGCCGTCGCCGGGCGAGGCTCGGTCACCCTCCGCTCCGCCAGCCCGCACGCCAAACCCCTCATCGACCCGGCCTATCTCGCCGACAAGGCCGACCTGGACATCCTGGTCGCCGGGGTCCGCCAGGCGCGCGAGATCGCCGCGTCCGGGCCCCTGGCCTCCATGACCGGCGGCGAGTGGGCCCCCGGCGAGCAGGTCGACACCGACGAGGCCCTCATCGACTTCGTCCGCCGCGAGGTCGCGACCCTCTACCACCCCACCAGCACCTGCGCGATGGGCGCGGACGACGCCGTCTGCGACCCGGACCTGCGCGTCCGCGGCGTCGAGGGCCTGCGCGTGGTGGACGCGTCGGTCATGCCGGCCGTCCCGCGCGGCAACACCAACGCCCCCACCATCGCGATCGCCGAACGCGCCGCCGACCTCATCCGCAACCGCACCCCGCTGGAACCCGCCACCACCCGGAAGTAGGGGTCAGCGGAGGAAGACGGCGTACTCGGTCAGCCGGGAGGTGCGCTTCTTCGCGACGTGGCTCCTGGGCATAAATGACGAGCGCCCCCGTCCTTCTGGACGGGGGCGCGTGGTTGGGCGTACAGGCCGGGGGCGTCACCGCTTCAGGGCCTTCGCGATGCGGACGCGGCGGGCCTTCTTGGCCTCGTTGCGCAGCACCGTGACGCGGTCGCTGATGATGATGTTGCTGAAGTCCGGGCGGATCATCACGCTCTCCTTGTTTCCTGCCGGACCCTCTCGGCCCGACATCTACAAGGTTCGTCCTAAGGCCCCAGCCGCCACATCAGGACGACGCCTTATCTAGGCGCCTTAGGGCGCCTTAGATCCGCGGACGGTGACGTATCCGCGGCTTAGGTCGCGCTTAGCGGGCGTGGCGGGGCGGTGGAGCCGTTCGGTCGCGGGTGCGTGGTTTGGCGGTGGTGAAGTTGGGGCCCCCTGTGTCGCGGACGCGGAGCGTCCAGCGTTGCGCGGCGGTTCCGTTACAGGTGTAGAGCTGGCTGAACGCCCTCGGCCCGCTCAAGCTCCTGTCGCCGGCGGGCAAGCTCCCGCAGGTCGGCAAGACGATCTGGCGCATCGCGACCGGCATCGGCGCGTTCCGCAACACCGTCCGCGGCGCCCAGACGTTCCTCCGGCAGGCCCGCACGCTGATCAACGAGGTCGTCGGCCTGCTGCGCTACCCGTGCGCGCCGAACAGCTTCGCCGGCGGCACGCGGGTGGTGACGGCCGGCGGCGTCACCAGACCGATCGAGGGCGGTGCGCGTCGGCGAGCGGGTCCTGTCCACCGATCCGGTGTCGGGACGCACCGCGCCCATGCCCGTGATCGGCCTGATCAACGGAAGCGGGAGCAAGAACCTTGTCGGTGTCGGCGTCGCCGCGCGCGGCCCCGGCGTGCTCGGCGCGGGCAGTGGCGCCGGCGTGCTGCAGACCACGGGCGGGCATCCGTTCTGGGTCGACCGGCCGGGAGTGTGGCGGGACGCCAGGGACCTGGGCCCCGGCGACCGGTTGCGCCGCCCGGACGGCCAGTACGTCACCGTCACCGCCACGCATCCCTGGACGGCGGAGCGGAAGGTCTACAACCTCACCGTCCGCGGATATTCAGGCGACTTCGATGAAGCCCATGTGGTCGTAGAGGCGGCGGGCGCGGTGGTTGCGGCGGGTCACGGCGAGGGTGAGGGTGTCGTGGCCCTGTTCGGCGAGGGCGTGCATGACGGCCTGGACCAGACCTCGTCCTAGGCCGTGGCCCGCGTGGGACTGGGCGACGAACAGGAACGCCAGGAGCGGGACGTCCTTGTAGAGGGTGACGAGCGCCCCGGCCACGGGACGTCCATCGTGCTCGGCGACGAACGACGCGTCGCGCAGGAACGTTCCGTACTCGCCGCCCAGGGTGAGCTGCAGCTCGCGGGCCGCGCCCTTGAGGTCTCCCACGTCGGCTTCGTCGGGGGTGCCGCGGTAGGCGTCCCACAAGAGGGCGGCGAGCGCGGCGGTGTCGGCGTCGTCGAACGGGCGGAACCCCGGCGGGGGCGGGGGCGCCGCCTTCAGGGTCACCTGGAGGCGGCTGCGTACGGGCGCGCCGGAGGCCATGGTCCCGTCAGCGCTTGTAGCGGCGGCCGTGGATCAGGTTGATCATGTCGAGGGCGCGGGCCATCTCCTTCTCGCCGCGGCCGAACGAGGTCAGGTTCATCGTCGCGAAGCGCTGCCGGGTGATCGCCTTCGGGCGGGTGAACTCGCGCAGGCCGTCCGCGCCGTGGATGCGGCCGAACCCCGACTCGCCGACCCCGCCGAACGGCAGCGCCGCGACCAGGGCGAACGCCGCGAACGCGTTGATGGACGTCATGCCGGACCGCATCCGGCGGGCGGCGTCCAGGGCGCGGGACCTGTCACCGGAGAAGATCATCCCAGCGAGGCCGTAGGCGGTCTCGTTGGCCTTCTCGACCGCCTCGTCAAGGTCCCTGACGCGGTGGACGGTGATCGTCGGCCCGAACGTTTCCTCGCGGACGGCGGACGAGTCGTCCGGCACGTGGGTCAGCACCACCGGCTCCACGTACGGCTTGCGCACCGACTCCGCGCCGCCCACGACGGCCTTGCCGCCCTTGCCGAGCGCGTCCTTGATGTGGCGTTCGATGATGTCGAGCTGGCCGGGCATGGTGATCGGGCCGTAGGCGGCCTCGCGGTCGAAGCCGGGACGCAGGTCGCGGGCCTTCTCGGTGAGCTTGCCGAGGAACTTGTCGTACGCCTCGTCCACAACGTAGATCCGCTCGATGCCGATGCAGGTCTGCCCGGCGTTCGCCATGGCGCCCCACAGCGCGGCGTCGGCGGCGGCGTCGAGGTCGGCGTCGGCGTCGACGATGCAGGCGTCCTTGCCGCCGCATTCGGCGACGATCGGGGTGAGGTTCTCGGCGCAGGCGGCCATGACGCGCTTCGCGGTCCGGGTCGAGCCGGTGAAGGCGATCTTGTCGACGCCGGGGGAGGAGGCGAGCGCGGCGCCCGTCTCGCCCAGCCCGGTGACCGTCTGCAGGACGGGATGCTCCGGCACGACCGCGGCGACCAGCTCGGCGAGGAACACCCCGACGCCCGGGGTGAACTCCGACGGCTTGAACACCACCGCGTTGCCCGCGGCCAGCGCGTACGCGATCGAGCCCATCGGGGTGAAGATCGGGTAGTTCCACGGGCCGATCACGCCGACGACGCCGAGCGGCTGGTACTCCAGCACGCACTTCTGGTTGATCGCCATGATCCCCGGGTAGACGCCGCGCGGCCCGAGGACCTTCCGGGCGTTCCGGGCCGCCCAGTCCAGATGCGTGATGGCCATGATCGTCTCAAGCTGGGCGTCCTGCAGCGGCTTGCCGGTCTCCTGGTGGATGAGCTCGGCCATCCGGTTGAGATTCCGGGTGAGCGAGCCCTTGACGTTCAGCAGCCGGAGCCGGCGCTCCTTCCAGCCGAGGGCGCGCCACCATCCGGCCGCCTCCCGGGCGCGCTCGACGGCCGCGGCCACGGCGGCGGCGTCCTGGACGGGATGCTCGGCGACGACCTCGCCGGTGGCCGGGTTCAGCGACGCGAACGTCTCGGTGCTCTCCGTGGCCACGGACATGGGAAACCTCCCGGGAGGAGCCGTGTAAGTGCCTGCTTGCAGCAGGGTACTCGTTAGTAAACCACCCTAGGCCCCGGCCTGGGCCGGGCGATCGGCCCGGGGGCGCCTACAGGTACTTGTCCCACCACTGGAACAGCGAGTGCCCGACCTGGATCGGGAGCTCTCCGAGGCCCAGCACGTCGGTGATGTTGAAGATCAGGTCGAAGAACGCCTCGTTGACCGGACCCAGCCACAGCAGCGCGATCAGGACGAGGAAGGCGTAGCCGCCGTAGGCGCCCAGCTGGTCCGCCCATCGCCGCGGCAGGTAGGGCTCGACGATCCCGAAGCCGTCCAGGCCAGGAATCGGCAGCAGGTTCAGCACCGCGGCCGTGACCTGCAAAAACGCCAGGAACGCCACGCCCAGCCAGAAGACGCCGTGGTCCTGGTGGGCGAAGTTCTTGTACAGGACGGCGAGCATCACCGCGAACATCGCGTTCGACAGCGGCCCCGCCGCCGAGATCAGGCTGTGCCTGATCCTGCCCGGGATCACGTGCCGGTCGATCCACACGGCGCCGCCGGGCAGCCCGATCCCGCCGAGCAGGATGAACACCACCGGGATCACGAAGCTGAGCAGCATGTCGGAGTACTTCAGCGGGTTCAGAGTCAGGTACCCCTTGGCGACGACACCGCGGTCGCCCGACCGGTACGCCATGTAGGCGTGCCCGAACTCGTGCAGGCACAGCGACAGCACCCACGCCGCCAGCACGAACCCGAACAGGGCGATCCGCGCCGCCGTGGTCGGGTTCTCCCCGTACCGCCAGGCGACCAGGCCGCACAGGACGGTCGCCGCCACGATCGCGAGGAACACCGGGCTCGGCCGGACCGCCGCGGCCCCTCGCGTCCCGTGCGCAGTTCCCCTCATCGTTCCCGGCCCCTCTCGCCGCGCCGGCCGCCCGGCGTCCCGTCCAGCCTGATCTTCGCCGCCACTTCGGAAGCTACCGTCTCGTTCCGGTCATGGCGCCGCGATGACCGGAACGACATAGGTGCGCAGGAAGCGGCGCAGCCCGTCGGCGTCCCTGTCCCGGTCCATGACGATCAGCGAGGTGATGATCCGGAAGAGGAACTCGACCGTCCCCTCCACCTCGATGTCGGTCCTGAGCGTCCGCTGCCGCTGCGCCCGCTCGAAATGCGGCCGGACGTACTCGCAGCACAGCGCGAGCACGTGCTCGGCCGCGCCCGCCACCGCCGCCTGCATGTGCCCCGCCGCCTCCGGCACCAGGAAGTGCGCGACGGCGGGTTCGCGCCGGACGTAGTCGACCGCGTCCAGCGTGCCCTCCACGATCGCCTCCGGCACCGACCGCTCGCTGCGCAGCCGCTCGGCGAGCCGGTCGAGGAAGCGGCGCAGGTCGCGCATCAGCACGGCCAGGAGCAGCTCGTCCCGCCCGCCGGTGACGCTCCGGTACACCGTGGCCCGGGACAGGTTCGCCGCGGCGGCGATGTCCTCGACCGTCGTCTTGGCGACGCCGAAGCGGCCGAAGCACTCCTCGGCGGCGTCGATGATCCGCTCGCGTGTCGCGTCGGCGGTGACCGGGGGCATGCCTGAACATTACCGGCCGTCCGCCGCGGCGCCGTTCTCCGTCGCCCGCTCGCCGCCCTCGCCCTCAGTCGAGCGTGTACTCCAGCGCCCAGCTGTGGCCGCCGTCCTCGGTGAGGGTGATCTGGCCGAGGCCGCGGATGCCCGCCAGCTCGCCGGTGCCCGACGTCGGCACGATCAGCCACCGCAGCCACTGCGTGTCGGGCGTGCCGTCCTCGCTGCCCGCGCTGTGCTGCAGGACGAACGTCCCCTCGCGCCCGTGCAGGATGCCCTGGACGTTCTCGATCCCCACGTAGGCGACGGGCCCGGCGGCGGACTCCACGGTGATCAGCTCGCTGCTGCTCGTCCCGACGAGGTCGCCGTGGAAGGTCTTGCCGACGTGGACCCGGGTCAGCCTCGTGCCGTCCTGCTCGTCATAGGGCTTCTCGGCTTCCCACGCGTCGATGTCGAAGCTGCCGCTGGCTTGAAAGGTCATGCGGGCAATTCTGCCCAGGGGAGCGACCCCCTGGAAGCCCCGTCACGGTCGAGCGACCGGCGGGTCGTGCGACCTCCCGCGCTGGGCGCCCCCGGCCGCACGACCCGTGACCCCTGTGGGGGTCAGAACGGCGCCGGCCGGGGTCAGAACAGGGTGCCCTCGTGCTCGATGCCGCGGAGGGCGTCGTAGTCGAGGGTGACGCAGTCGATGCCGCGGTCGGTGGCGAGGACGCGGGCCTGCGGCCTGATCTCCTGGGCCGCGAACACGCCGCGGACGGGTGCGAGGTGCGGGTCGCGGTTCAGCAGCTCCAGGTAGCGGGTGAGCTGCTCGACGCCGTCGATCTCGCCGCGCCGCTTGATCTCGATGGCGACGGTGGCGCTGCCCGCGTCCCGGCACAGGATGTCGACCGGGCCGATCGCGGTGGGGAACTCGCGGCGGATCAGCGACCAGCCTTCCCCGAGCGTGGTGATGTGCTCGGCGAGCAGCTCCTGGAGGTGCGCCTCGACGCCGTCCTTCTGCAGGCCCGGGTCGATGCCCAGCTCGTGGCTGGTGTCGTGCAGGAACTCCTCGATGGTGAGGATGAGCCGCTCGCCCGACTTGCCGTGCGTGACCGTCCAGCGGGCGACGGCGCCGTTCTCCTCGTGCGGCTCCTCGCGCAGCGAGCAGGGTGGGTTCATCCAGTTGAGGGGCTTGTAGGCGCGGTCGTCGGCGTGGACGCTGACGCTCCCGTCCGCCTTGATCAGGATCAGGCGGAGTGCCATCGGCAGGTGGGCGGTGAGCTTGCCGGCGTAGTCGACGCTGCAGCGGGCGATAACGAGACGCACGGCGACCAACCCTAGTGCGAGCGGGCGGCTAAGGCGGCCGGACGCCCGATATAAGGCGTCGTGCCGATGTGGGGGCGGGGGCCTTAGGACGAGTCTCTTGACTGCGGGGCCCGTGCTGGTCGGCCGCGCACGAGCCTGGGAGGGGCCGTGTTCCACCACGACATCATGCGGTCGATCATGCAGGAGCGGGCCCGCGAGCGGCGGGCGGAGGCGCGCGCCGTCCGGACCGGCCGGCTGGCGCGCCGGGCCCGCGAGTACTGGGCGGAGCGCGCCGAGCGCGAAGCCGCCCGTCCGGTCCGGCGGCACCGGCCGTCCGGGCACGGCGCCCCGCAGGCGCGCTGACCGCGTCCCGGCTCGCGGGGGCGGCCGGGACGGGGCCGCGGCATAGCGGAATGAAAACCTTTGTCAAGCCTGGTTTTCTGCGGGAGGCGTGATTAGCGTCGTTGGCATCCGACGAAAGGACCCCCGCAATGTCTCTTGACGTGACCCCCGAACTCCTGGAGACGGCGAAGCAGGGCGAGGTCGGCGACGCGGAGTTCGTCGAGTGCATCAAGACGTCCCTCCCGTACGCGTGGGACATGGTCAGCGGACTGGTGGCCCGGCTGCAGGTGGACGGCGGCGAGTTCGCCGACAACGAGACGCCGCCGCCCGACGAGCAGGCCCGCGGCCAGCTCCTGCGGGTGCTCGCGAGCGACGCGATGCGCGGTGCGCTGGAGCGTTACTTCGGCGTCAGGCTGGCCTTCCAGAACTGCCACCGCGTCGCCGTCTTCCCGGACGGGGGCTCGGACGCCTACCGGACGTTCGTGACGCCCCGCGAGCAGATCCTCAACCAGTCGCCGGAACTCCGCGACTGCTGATCCGTCGTCGCGGCGCGCCGAGCCGGTGGGCGCGCCGCACGTCAGCTTCCGGCGACCGCGGCGCGCACTCCCGGCAGGACGTCCGCGCCGAGCCGGGCGATGTTCTCCAGCGTCGCCTCTCGTGATCCGGCGGCCTCCACCAGCAGGATCAGATGGCGGATGCCGGTGCGCTCGACGGTGGTCACGAGCGACTCCACGCAGTAGTCCGGCGAACCCACGGGATGAAGCTCGCACATCCGTCGCGTGTAGCCGACGGGGTCGCGGGACGGCCGCGGACGATCGTCCACGGCGACGTACCCCTCCAGTCCTGGCCCGAGCCAGCGCGGCATCTCGTCCATCAACGTCTTGACGGCCTGCTCTCGCGTGTCGGCGACCTGCGCGACATGGGTCGAGATGTGCGGGGCGTCCGGCAGCCCGTGGCGGGCGACGGCCGCGGCCTTCTCGTCCGGCCCGACGTGCATACCTAGCAGCATCGGTAGGCCACGCACCGCGGCCAGCTCCTCCGTCGCCCGGGACGTGCACGCGACCGTCACCTGCGGCGGTACAAGCGCGCGCGGCACGACCGGAACCTCACGGAAACTGAACCGCTCCCCGGCCCACGCGACCCTGTCGGAACGCAGCCACGCCAGCAGCAGGTCCAGCGACTCGGCGAACCCGTGCTCGTAGCGGTCGAGACCCGTGCCGAAGACCTCCAGGTCCCGCCACGGCCCGCCGCGTCCGACGCCCAGGCGGAACCGGCCGCCGGACAGCAGCGACAGCATCGCGGCCTGCTCGGCCAGCGCCACCGGATGCTGGTTGGACAGCACGCTGACCGCCGTCCCCACGTCGATCCGGCCGGTGGCGGCCAGGATGTGACCGGCGAGAACGGTCCCGGACGGGACCACCCCGTACGACATGAAGTGATGTTCCGCGAGCCACACGTCGTCGAACCCGGCGCGTTCGGCGGCGGCGGCCGCCTCGACGGTCCGGGACAGGGCTGCGGCGTCGTCCTGGCCGGGGAAACGGGCGGCGAGGAGGAAGATTCCGAGGCGCACGTCCCCGTCGTACCCGGCATCGTGGACGCCTGCGCGCTCTGCGAGACTGCCGTCCATGACTGGTCGATCGTTCAGCAGGGTCGGGGTCGTCGGACTGGGCACGATGGGCGCGGGCATCGCCGAGGTGCTGGCACGCGGCGGCCTCGCCGTCGTCGGCGTCGAGGTGGACCGGGACGCGCTGGAACGCGGGCGCGGGCATCTGGAAGCCTCGACCGGACGGGCCGTCAAACGCGGGCGCCTCACCGCCGAGGCCCAGCAGGAGATCATCGGCCGGGTCACGCTCTCCGTCGACTTCGCCGACCTCGGCGACTGCGACCTCGTCATCGAGGCCGTCCCGGAGCGGCTCGACCTGAAGCGCAAGGTGTTCGCCGAGCTGGACCGGGTGTGCCGCGACGACGCCGTCCTCGCCACGAACACCTCCTCGCTGCCGGTCACGGACATCGCGGCGGGGACGGGCCGTCCCGCCGGCGTCGTCGGCGTGCACTTCTTCAACCCGGCGCCCGTGATGAAGCTCGTCGAGGTCATCGCGACCGTCCGCACCGAGCCGGACGCCGTCGCCCGCGTCGCCGAGCTGGTGAAGGGCCTCGGCAAGACCCCGGTCACGATCGGGGACCGCGCCGGGTTCGTCGCGAACCGGCTGCTCTTCGGCTACCTGAACCAGGCCGCGGCGATGCTGGAGTCCGGGCACGCCACCCGCGACGACATCGACACCGCGATGAAGACGGGCGCCGGGCTGCCGATGGGCCCGTTCACCCTCATGGACCTCATCGGCCTCGACACCTGCCTGCAGGTCCTGGACGCGATCTACGCCGAGTCCCGCGACCGCCGCCACACCGCGTCCCCGCTGCTCCGCGAGCTCGTCACCGCCGGGCTGCTCGGCCGCAAGACCGGCCGCGGCTTCTACACCTACGACGGCGCCGACCAGGCCGGACCGGAGGCCCCGGACGGACCGCCGCCGGTCGTCGGCATCGTCGGCGTCGGCCCGCTCGCGGACGCGATCGCCGCCCTGTGCGACCGGGCGGGCACCAAGGTCCGCGCCTCCGCCGCCGAGTTCGCGGCCTGCGACCTGGTCATCGAGGCCGCGGAGGACGCCGAGGCCGGACGGGCGCTGCTGTCCGCCGCCGCCCAGGCCGTCAAGCCGGGCACGGTGCTCGCCGTCACCTCAACGGACGGATCGGTGATCCGGCAGGCCATGGTGACCGGACGTCCCGCCGACGTCGTCGGCCTGCGCCTGCCCGACCCGGCGGCCCCGCTCGCCGAGATCGCCGCCACGGTCGCGACCGCCCCCGACGTCGCGGGCCGTGCGGCCGACCTCGCCCGGCGCCTCGGCCTCACCGTCGTCCGCTGCCGCGACCGCGCCGGGTTCATCGTGGACGCCCTCCGCTTCCCGTACCTGAACGACGCCGCCGCCATGCTCGGCGCCGGATACGCCGACGCCGCCTCGATCGACGCCGCCATGACGCTCGGCTGCGGCTACCCGACCGGCCCGATCGCCGACCTCGACCGCCTCGGCCTGGACCGCGCGGTCACCGTCCTGCGCGCCCTCCACACCGAAACCCGAGACCCCGCCCTCGCC